>CANHST010000317.1 GCA_947463235.1 Acidimicrobiaceae bacterium | reverse complement strand
GACGCGCTGAAGGACGAAGGCGTGCTGCGCATGTGTGTGCCGCACGCGTATGGCGGACCGCAGGTCGATCCGCCCACCATGTTGCGCGTCATCGAACGGATCGCTCGGGCCGACGGCGCCGCCGGTTGGTGCACCATGATCGCCAGCACGACGTCGCTGCTCAGCCACTACGTGCAGCCGGATCGGGCGCAGCAGATCTGGGGTGATCCACGGCACGTCACCGGCGGTGTGTTCGCTCGTAACGGCGTGGCGACGCAGGTGCACGGTGGCTACCGCGTTACCGGTCGCTGGCTGTGGGGTAGTGGTACCCAGCACTGCGACTGGATCACCGGCGGCGCCGCAGGCGATGGCTACAACGGCTCGATGTGGTTCACCCCCGACCAAGTGGAGTTCCACGACACCTGGCATACCTCCGGCCTGCGCGGCACGGGTTCGGTGGAGTTCAGCGTGAGTGACGCCTTCGTGCCGGATGAGTTGGCCAGCCAGCCGCAGGTCACCGGTCCACTGGTGGATTCACCCCTGGGCGCCTTTCCCGACATGACACTGCTCGCAGTGGGTGTCGCAGCGGCGGGCCTCGGCATCGGACGCCACGCGCTGGATGCGATCGTGGAACTCGGCACCGAGAAGAAGCCGCAGTTCAGCTCGCGCACCATCAGCCAGTCGGGCGTTGCGCAGGCTGAGTTGGCGAAGGCCGAGGCAACCCTCCGCTCTGCGCGAGCCTTCCTGCTCGATGAGGTGTCGCAAGCGTGGGATGTCGCGGTGGCCGGTGGTCGCGTCGACGTGGCCGCTCGGGCTCGCATGCGATTGGCGGGGGCGCACGCCGCCGAGTCGGCGGTGACGGCGGCCGACGTGGCGTACCGATTGGGTGGAGGCTCGTCCATCTTCGAGCACAGTCCGCTGCAACGTTGCCTCCGCGACGCCCACGTCGTGACGCAGCACATCATGGTGGCACCTCGCCTCTACGAGACGCTGGGGAAGTTGCACTTCGGCATCGACATCGACGCCTCGATGATCTAGTGCCGCGCGAACTGGTGGTGCAGCTCCCTGCTCTGCCGGCTCAGCCACACGGCCACTGCCACGATCAGCACGCCCGACACTGCGATCAGCAGCGGCGCCCGGCCCTGGCCGGGGAAGAAGTGGCCGATGGCCCACGGCACGTTCACGAGCAGCCCGATGCACCCGAACAGCGAGAGCATCACGTTGTCGGGCAACGTACCCAGGCCGATGAGGACAACGGCGACGAGTAGCCCGAAGGTGGTGGCGAACGCCACCGACTCGGCGCCGGTGATCGCGGCACCAGCCACGACGGCGGCGCCGCCGAGCACCTGGAGCGTCAGCCTCGGTCGCACTGCAGGCAGGCGGCCGAGCAGCATCATCGAGGCACCGGTTGCGAACACCGTGAGCCCGGTGGCGATGCCTGCATCGCGGGCAAACCAGGCCACGGTCTGCGGTGCTGCCTGGAACATGCCCACCCCACCGATCACGGTGAGCAGGATGCGCTCGGACCGCTTGCTGATCAGCCAGTCGAGGCCGGCAAGCGTCAGCAGCGCCAGCGCGGTGAGCACGAAGAACATCAGGCTGTCGCCCCGCGAATGCGGTGCCGACATCGCAGCGCCGACCAGCGTGCCACCGGCGCCAATACCCATGGTGATGAACGGGTTCGGGATGGCGTGCAGCACGCCGATGGCGAGCATCGTTGCGGCGACCACCCACACCAGCACGCCGTTCACTCCGTCGGTGAACCACAGATGGCCCAGTGTTCCCGTGGTGACCAACAGCCCAGCAAGGAAGGTCGCCTGTTGCACCGGACGTTCCTTCATCCACCACAGTGCACCGCTGAGTGCCGTCACCGCGGCGGCAACGGCGAGTGCCACCGAGCTTGGATTGGTGGTTTCGACCACGCCGTCGGCGAACACACCGCCCGCCAGTCCGGCTGCAGCCGTAGCGCCCAGCCACATGAACCACCGCAGACGTTCGAGCGCAGGCTCGCCCTGATGGGGAACCATCGCCCCGGCGAGCGTCAGCAACATGCTGGTGCCGAGCGCGAATGCCAACCTGGCAGGAGTGCCGAGATCGGGCCAGTAGCGGGTGACCAGCAGCACGAGGCCGATCACGCCGAGCATGCCGCCGAGGTAGCCCAACGCTTCTGACACCACCGGGATGCGACGCGTCGGTCGCTCGGCATGTTGCGGGGCGTCGTCGAGGTGATCCTCGAACCGGCGGATGGCTTCCGCCTCAGCTCGGTCGATCAGGCCGGCCTGTTGCCACCGCTCGAGTGACACCTCCAGGCGTGGGCTCGGTGTCTGGGTGATCATGACGGCCCCCTCTCAACGGGTGGCACCTCGTGTGATTGCAGTGTGCGCCTAACGGACCGGAAGCGCCAGAGGCAGTTGCCCATCGTTGAACAACTACGGTGCGGACATGAAGGCCTTCACGTTCGAGACCGTCGGTGACGTGCAGGTGGTCACGCTGCGCCACCCCTCCTCTCCGATGAATGCGGTGGACGAACTGCTGCACCACGAGTTCGGCGAACTGTTCTCGCAGCTTCGCCGCAACCCGGGCGGTCGGGCGGTGGTGCTCACCGCCGAAGGGCGGGCGTTCAGCGCTGGCGGCGACTTCGCCTGGTTCCCGTCGCTTCGCGATACCTCCGTGCTCGACGACCTGCGGCGAGTTGCGAAGCAGATGATCTGGGACCTGCTCGACATCGAGGTGCCGGTGGTGTGCGGGCTGAATGGCTCTGCCGCTGGGCTGGGCGCCTCCATCGCCCTGCTGTGCGACCTGGTGGTGATGAGCGAACGAGCGGTGGTGCTCGATCCGCATGTGAACGTCGGCCTGGTGGCCGGCGACGGCGGTGCCGTGATCTGGCCGCAACTCCTCGGTCCCATGGTCGCCAAGCGCCATCTGCTGCTCGGCGAGCCACTGACGGCTGCTGACGCGTTGCGGATGGGGGTGGCCGCCGAGGTGTGTGCGCCCGAGCACGTGCGCGAGCGCACGTTGGCGTGGGCTCAACGCCTGGCTG
>CANHST010000316.1 GCA_947463235.1 Acidimicrobiaceae bacterium | reverse complement strand
TGGGTGTTCCTCAGCGGCCTCATCGTCAGCAACGCACTCTCCAACGCCGTCGGCCGCAACGCCGAGTTCCAGGCCGACGCGAGGGTCGTCGCGATGGGCTTCGGTCGGCCGTTGGCGATGGCGTTGCGCCGGGCACTGGCGGAGTTCGGGAACGACCGGCCAACGTCGTGGCGCGACAAGGTGTCGGCAAGCCATCCGCCTGCACGCACCCGCGTGGCACGGATCGAAGCCAGCCTTCGCAACCCCCGACCAGCGCACTGAACGCTGCGGTCAGGTGCCGATCGGGGCAGCGACGGCGGCGAGCACGTGCATCAGCACATCCGGAGCGATCTCAAGGTCGAGACCCCGCTTGCCGCCGCTGACGAAGATGGTGTCGAACAGTACGCAGGTCTCATCGATCGCAGTGCGCAAACGCTTCTTCTGCCCGAACGGGCTGATACCGCCCACCACATAGCCCGTGATCCGTTCGGCAACGTCGGTGGGGCACATCTCGGCACGCTTGCCGTCGAGCGCCACCGCAAGTTCGCGCAGCGACAACTGGCCGCTCACCGGCACGATGCCCACCACCTGCTCCACGCCCCGGTCGGTAGTGAGGTTGGCGACGAGCGTCTTGAACACGCGCTCGGGCTCCACGCCAAGGGCTTCGGCTGCCACCTGGCCGTAATGCTTCTCTCCCGGTTCGTGGTGAAACTCGTGCACGGCGAACGCCACCCCCGCCGCTTGGAGCGACACGATCGCCGGAGTTCCTCCCTTTGCCACGGCGCCCATTCTGCTCCGCACCTACGCCGCAACGGAAGGTGGCAAGATCTCCCCGTGGCGGTGATCGACGACTATCAACTCTCCGATCGGTATCGAGTGGATGAGGGCCGGGTATTCCTCAGCGGCTCGCAGGCACTCGCTCGCCTGCCATACGAGCAGTTGCGCGCCGATCGACGAGCCGGACTGGTCACCGCCGCATACGTGACCGGCTATCCCGGCAGCCCACTGGCGAACTACGACCGCGACGCCGCAGCCGCTGCGAAGTTGGCTGAGGCCGATGGTCTGCACATGGTGTTCCAGCCCGGCATGAACGAGGAACTCGCTGCCACCGCCGTGATGGGTTCGCAACTGGCTGTCACGCTCGACACCTGTCGCTACGACGGCATTCTCGGGATCTGGTACGGCAAGGCACCCGGGCTCGACCGAGCCAGCGATGCGCTACGACATGCCACGTTCGCCGGCACCTCGGCGATGGGCGGCGCAGTGGCACTCGTGGGTGACGACCCGAGCGCGAAGAGCAGCACGCTGCCATCGTCGAGCGGCGCCACGTTGGTCGACCTCAACATGCCCATCGTCTATCCGGGCGACGTGCAGGAGGCCATCGATCTCGGTCGCCACGCGGTAGCCATGTCGCGCGCCAGTGGGCTGTGGGTGAGCATCAAGGTGGTGGAGGCCGTGGCCGATGGCACCGGTTCGGTGGAGGTGCACCATGAGCGCATCACCCCGGTCGTACCCACGATGGAGGTGGACGGAAAGGTCTGGGCGCCGCACCCGTCCGGGAAGATCCTCACGCCGTACTCCCTCGACATGGAGCGAGAGTTCCACGAGATCCGACTGCGCCTGGCGGGCCAGTACGCCGTCGCCAATCACCTCAACACCATCGCAGTCCGCGGCGGCAACGACTGGGTGGGCATCGTGGCCACCGGGCAGACCTACCACCAGGTACTGGAAGCGCTGCGACTGCTCGGCTTCCGCACCGCCGACGATCTGCGCAATGCCGGTATCCGACTGTTCAAGCTCGGCGTGCCCGTACCGCTCGACATCACCCAAGTGCGCGAGTTCGCCGACGGCCTGTCCGAGGTGATCGTGGTGGAGGAGAAGTCGCAGAACCTCGAATGGCTCGTGAAGGACGCGCTCTTCGGCCGGGCCCAGCACCCGATCGTGGTGGGGCGTCGCAACCCCGACGAGTCGCCGCTGTTTCCCTCCACCGGCACGCTGGAAGCCGACGCCATCGCACCGCTGCTGCGCTCCCGCCTCGCGTCTCGTCTCGCCGAGCGCATGACCCCGCCACCGCCCGCCCAGCGCCAACTCATCCCGCTGTCGGTGGCGCGCACGCCGTACTTCTGCAGCGGTTGCCCGCACAACACCTCCACCCAGGTACCCGATGGGGCGCTCATCGGTGGCGGCATCGGATGTCACAGCATGGTGCTGATGATGGAGCCCGAACGCGTCGGCAACATCGTGGGGCTCACCGCAATGGGCAACGAAGGCGCCCAGTGGTTCGGTATGGCGCCGTTCGTGGACGACGAGCACATCATCCAGAACATCGGCGACGGCACGCTCTTCCACTCGGGCATGACCGCGGTGCGCGCCGCCATCGCCAACGGGGCGAACATCACCTACAAGATCCTCTACAACGGCGCCGTGGCCATGACCGGCGGCCAAGATCCGTTCGGCCAACTCGATGTGCTCACGCTTGTGAAGGTGCTGCAGGCCGAAGGTGCCCGCGAGGTGATCATCACCACCGACGACACCGCCCGCTACCGGATGAACGATCTCCCCGCCGGCGTCCGCGTGTGGGGTCGCAGCCGCATCGTCGAGGCTCAGCAGGTGCTCTCGATGGTTCCCGGATGCACCATCCTCATCCACGACCAGCGATGCGCAGCCGAGAAGCGGCGCGACCGCAAACGCAACAAGATCGACACGCCGACGTTTCGGGTGGTCATCAACGAGCGCGTGTGTGAAGGCTGCGGCGACTGCGGCGACAAGAGCAACTGCCTGTCGGTGCAGCCCGTGGATACGCCGTTCGGGCGCAAGACGCGCATCGACCAAGCATCGTGCAACTTCGATCTGTCGTGCATGGAGGGCGACTGCCCGAGCTTCATGAAGGTCCCGATCGGCCGCACTGGCCCATCCACCGCGAGTCGGCCCACGGTCATCCCGCCCGTGTCGCCCTCGCCGAGCTTGCTGCCGGTGGAGGAATGCACCATCAGGCTCTCCGGCATCGGCGGTACCGGTGTGGTGACGTCGGCGCAGATCATCGGCACGGCGGCG
>CANHST010000315.1 GCA_947463235.1 Acidimicrobiaceae bacterium | reverse complement strand
TTGGTGCCTTCGTAGATCTGGGTGATCTTGGCATCGCGCATCATGCGCTCCACCGGGAACTCGCTGGTGAAGCCGTAGCCACCGAGGAACTGCACGCAATCGGTGGTGACCTGCATGGCCACATCGCTGGCGAATGCTTTCGCCATCGCCCCCATCATCGACAGTTCGCCGGTGGGGTCGTCCTCGTCGACCATGGCGCATGCCCGATACACCATGCCTCGGGCGGCCTCGATGCGCATCGCGCAGTCGGCCGCCATCCACTGCAGGCCCTGGTTGTCGGAGAGGGGGCGTCCGAAGGTGCGACGCTCCTTCAGGTATCCGATCGAGTAATCGAGCGCACCCTGCGCCACCCCGACGGCTTGCGCGCCGATGGTGGGACGGCTGCGATCCAGCGTGTGCATCGCCGCAGCGAACCCCTGCCCTACGTCACCGATGCGATTGAAGTCGGGAACGCGCACCTCATCGAGGCGAATCACGCCGGTGGGCGAGCCCTTGATACCCAGCTTGTGTTCGAGCTTGTCCACCTGCACACCCCAGTCGGCCTCCACCAGGAAGGCCGTGATGCCCTTGTGGCGATCGTCGGAGGTACGAGCGAAGATCGTGTACAGGTCGCTGATGCCGGCGTTGGTGATCCAGCACTTGGTTCCGGAGATGATCCAGTCGTCGCCGTCGCGTACCGCTCGGGTGGTCATGCTGGCCACATCGCTGCCGGCGTCGGGCTCGCTGAGGCCGTAGCTGCATTGGCTCTCACCACTGCAGATGCGCGGGATGTACTTCGACTTCAGTTCGTGACTGCCGAAGTTGATCACCGGCAACATGCCGAGCTTGGAGATGAGGAACGAGAGGCTGGTGCTGACACACACTCGCGAGATTTCCTCGGCCACGATCGCCTGGTCGACCAGCGATGCGCCGGCGCCGCCGTACTCGGCCGGGTAGCTCAGCGAGGTGAGCTCCATGCTCTTCAGCGCTTCGAAGTTCTCCCAGGAGTACTCGGCGGTTCGGTCCACCTCGGCGGCATTCGGCGCAATCTTGTCCTCGCAGAACTGACGCACCACGCGTCGGAACTCGCGCTGCTCTTCGGTGAGGGTGATCGGTTGGCTCATCGCGGAATCACAGACCGACGAGCGAGCGCCAGTTGCCGGGATACTCCGTTGCCGCCTGCTGAGGCGTGAGCCGCAGGGTTGCCTCGGGCACCATGTCGGTGACGGCGCGAATGGCCGTGTAGTGCGAGCCGTGGCCGAGGCCGGCGAAGTGCTCCTTGCGAGCAGCCACCAGGTCAGCGGGCGCGGACGCATCGAGGAAGCCCCAGATCGTGAACGCAATGGTGAGGTCGTGCACGACTGGCGCCCGGCTGAACATGGATGCACGCCGCAACGCGATACCCAGGCAACCCTTCACGGCATCCTCGGCGTGCTCGCCCTTGTGCAGTTGCAGACGGTCGACGAAACCGGCGGCGATCTTCAGCGCGAAACCTTGGTCGGGGCCCGGATACCCGAGTTGCTCGCCGACGGGCTGGAAACCCTCCAGATCGGCTTTGCGGTTGGGCATCCAACTGGCGGGCACCACCGGTGGCGATGCGTACGAGCGAGCAGCATCGATGGGGGGCATGGGGGCGAACTTGGGTATGGCCATAACCCGCTCAGTCTCGCACTCAGCCGGGCAAGTGCAACAACCCGTAGACGAGGCCTTCCTCGAGCGCCCGCCACGATGCTTCGATGATGTTGCTGCTCACCCCGATGGTGGTCCAGGAACGCTCGCCGTTGCTGAAGTCGATGAGGACCCGGGTGACGGCACCCGTCGCTGTGGCTCCGTCGAGAATGCGCACCTTGTAGTCGGTGAGGTGCACTCGATCCAGCTCCGGATACGCCACGCGAAGCGCCGTACGAAGCGCCGTGTCGATGGCGTTCACCGGGCCGTTGCCCTCGGCGGTGTGTACGTATCGTTGCGCCGCGTCGCCCTCGCCCAGCCACACCTTCACCGTGGCCTCAGTGGTGAAGTCGCCGCTCGGCAGCTCGTCGGTGATCACGCGCATGCTCTCCACCCGGAAGAAGCTCTGCTCCCATCCGGCGGAACGGCGCATCAGCAGCTCGAGCGACGCATCTGCTGCTTCGAAGTGGTAGCCCTCGTGCTCCAGGCGCTTGAGATCGTCGATCACCTGGTTCACCGCCGGGCCATCGAGGTCGAGACCGAGCTCCTGCGCCTTGATCTCCATCGTGGCGCGACCAGCCATCTCGCTGACGACGAAGCGGGTGCCGTTGCCCACCAACTCGGGATCGATGTGCTCGTACGCATCCTTGGCGCGCTTGATGGCACTCACGTGCAGACCCGCCTTGTGCGCAAACGCCGACGTGCCCACGTACGGAGCCTGAGGGTTCAACGGGCGGTTCAGCACCTCGGCAACATGCTTGCTCACACTGGTGAGGCGCTCGAGGCGACCCTCCGGCAGGCACGGCATACCGAGCTTCAACTGCAGGTTCGGGATGACGGTGGTGAGGTTGCAGTTGCCGGTGCGCTCGCCGAGCCCGTTCAGCGTGCCCTGCACGTGCCGGGCACCGGCCAGGACGGCCGCCATCGAGTTCGCTACCGCGCAGCCGGTGTCGTCGTGGCAGTGGATGCCGATGGTGGCGTCGTTGCCCACCACTCGCTTCACGTCGGTGACGATCTGGGCCACCTCATACGGCAGCGAGCCGCCGTTGGTGTCGCACAGCACGAGGTGGCTGGCACCATTCACCACCGAGGCCTCGATGGCACGCAACGCGAACTCCGGATTGCGCTTGTAGCCATCGAAGAAGTGCTCCAGGTCCACGAGCACACGCCGGCCGTTGCCGTGCAGGAACTTCACCGAGTCGGCGATCATCGCAGCGCCCTCGTCGAGCGTGGTCTGCAGCGCCTCGAGCACGTGATAGTCCCAGCTCTTGGCAACGATGCACACCGCACTCGTCTCGGCGTCGAGCAGGTTGCGCAGTGTGGCGTCATCGTCCACCTTCCCGCGAGGCCGACGAGTGCTCCCGAACGCGACCATCGTGGACGTCGTGAGGTGA
>CANHST010000314.1 GCA_947463235.1 Acidimicrobiaceae bacterium | reverse complement strand
CCGACCACGCCACGGAGCACGTTTCAACGCGCGAGCTGATTCTGTCCGAAGCATTGAAGTGCTTCGCCGAGTCTGGCTACGACGGCACGTCGCTGAACGACATCGCCGCTGAGGTCGGTATTCGCCGACCGAGTCTGCTCCATCACTTCCCATCCAAAGAGGCGCTGTACGAAGAGGTGTTCGAGAAGCTGCTCAGCGACTGGTTCGAGCGGCTGAACGTGATGGTGACGGCCCCAGAGGTCGGTTGGAAGAAGATGGAGCTCGTCATCGATGCCGGTTTCGGGTTCTTTGCCGACAACCCCGACTACGTGCGGCTCATGCGACGAGAGGCCCTCGACGGAGGCTCTCACCTCGGCATCGACCTTGCAGCGGTGCTCCGGCCGATGTTCGACCGGGCAGTCGAGTTCTTTCAGCGCGAGATGGACCGTGGCGTCTTTCGCCGCCACGACCCAGCGCAGTTACTGCTGTCGGGTTATGGCTCGTTGCTCAGCTATTTCAGCGATGCAGTCTTCCTGAACGGCTTGCTCGATGTGGATGCGATGTCGCCGGAGGCGCTCGATCGCCGTCGCCAGCACATCACTGATTGGTTCGTGGCGGCACTCACTCCCTGACCGCCGAGGAACCACGGCGGTTGGCTACCGTGGTCGGCGATGACCTCCACCGGAAACACCCTTTCAGAAGCCGCCTCGAAGGCGTTGTTGCGCGAGTTCGCCGTGCCGATCGCTCCGGAGCGTGAGGTGTCGGAGGCCCATGCTGCCGCCGCAGCGGCTGCGGACCTCGGCTTTCCGGTGGTGGTGAAGCTGTGCGGCGATGCAATTGCCCACAAGACCGAGCGCGGGTTGGTGAAGCTGCGACTGGGCGACGCTGCTGCCGTGGAGGCTGCCGCAGCCGAGTTACTCGCAAAGGCGACGCCCGAGGACGGGGCAGTGAGTCTGCTCGTTGCCCCGATGATCAGCGGCAACCGCGAGCTCATCGCCGGCGTGGTCCGCGATCCCCAGTTCGGCGCCAACGTGATGCTGGGTGTGGGCGGCGTTCTGGCGGAAGCGGTAGCCGATGTGCAGTTCCGCCCCGTGCCCATCAGTGAGATCGATGCCTACGAGATGATCGCCGGGCTGAGCACGCAGAAGTTGCTGGGTGAGTTCCGTGGCGAGGCAGCGGTGGACGCACCGGCCCTCGCAGAGGTGCTGATGGGGCTGTCGGCGCTTGCGGTTGCCCGCCCTGATGTGGTGAGCGTCGATGTGAACCCGCTCATCGTGCGCGCCGACGGCACACCGGTTGCGGTCGACGCGTTGGTGGAGATCGGCGCTCCTGCCGTGCCACTGCGCGCCGTGCGCGCTCGTCCCACCGATGCGCAGTTCATGGCGTTCTTCGAGCCCAAGGGTGTGCTCATCGCGGGTGCCAGCACGCACCCCGGAAAGTTCGGCTTCGTCAGCCTTCATAACCTGCTGGCTTCCGGTTACGCCGGTGGTGTGTACGGCACGAACCTGCAGGGCGAGGAGGTGCTGGGAATCCAGACGGTGGCCGACATCGCCGATCTACCGGCTGACGCCATCGACTTGGTGTTTGTCTGCACTCCGGCGAGCGCCAACCCGGCGCTGTTGCGTGCGTGTGCTGCCAAGGGAGTAAAGGCTGCGTTCCTCACGAGTGCTGGTTATGGCGAGGCGGGGGAGGCAGGAGTGGTCGCAGAGGCGGAACTGGTGGCGCTCGCCGACGAACTCGGCATTCTGTTGGCAGGTCCGAATGGCCAAGGTGTGGTCAGCACGCCCGCGAATCTCTGTGCACAGATCGTGGCGCCGTATCCGCCCGCCGGCCGTATCGCAGTCGCCAGTCAGAGCGGCAACTTCGTGAGCAGCTTCCTCAACTACGCCCGGCAGACCGGCGTGGGCATCAGTCGAGCCGTTTCAGCGGGCAATGCTGCGGCCGTCACGCCCGCCGACTACCTCGATTTCTACGCCGATGACGAAGCCACCGCCGTGTCGCTGGCCTATGTGGAGGGCATCGTCGACGGGCGCGGCCTGCTCGAACGGTTTGCATCGGTTGCTGCGCGTAAGCCCCTGGTAGTGGTGAAGGGCGGTGCAACGGCCAACGGTGCACGAGCGGCGGCCAGCCATACCGGAGCCCTCGCCGCGGACGACAAGGTGTTCGACGGCGCGTGCCGTCAGGCTGGCGTCACGCGAGCTGCCACGGTGGAAGAAGCATTCGAGGCGGCAGCCACGTTTGCCACTCAGCCGCTGCCAAAGGGGCCGAATGTGGTGGTGATGACCACGGCCGGCGGATGGGGAGTGGTCACCAGCGACGCAATTGCCCGCGACGGGCGAATCGAGCTGATGCAGTTGCCCGACGACCTCCTTGCGCAGGTCGACACGAAGCTGCCGCCGCGCTGGAGCCGAAACAACCCGGTCGACCTTGCCGGTGGCGAGACCCGAGACACCATTCCCGAGGTGATGGAGATGATCGCATCGCACCCCGATGTGCATGCCATCGTCTATCTCGGACTCGGAATTCAGAGCAACCAGGCTCGGATGATGAAGGAAGGCCGCTTCTATCCCGACCATGGTCTCGAGCGCATCGTGGCGTATCACGAGCGTCAGGACGAGCGTTTCGCCGAAGCGGCGCACGAACTCTCGATTCGTTACGACAAGCCCATTCTCACGGCGACGGAGTTGGCCGTTGCGGATCCAGACAACGCAGGTCCGAGAGCAGTGCGTGCAACCGGGCGTCTCTGCTACGCAAGCGGCAACCGCGCTGTCACCGCACTCGGCCATCTCTTCGAGTACGCCCAGTTCCGGCAGCGACGAGGCCTCGCCTGAATGGCTCCTCGCCGCAATCCGATCCCGGGCCTCGTCGTGCTGGCGCTCCTGCCGGTGGTGCTCCTGGGCGGATGCTGGCGATTCGCCGATGCTCGCACTCCGTCTTCAGCGTCGGGGGTGAGTTCGGCGAGTACCAACGTCGTCGTCGCACCAGCGCCGCTCACCACACCGTTGCTGTCGGTGCGACGCACTCCGTCCGTGCTGGCTCGCGATCTCAGCCTGTCGGCGTTCACCGCTGCGGCGAATG
>CANHST010000313.1 GCA_947463235.1 Acidimicrobiaceae bacterium | reverse complement strand
CTCTCCACTCGTGTGCTCGTGATGAGCGCCCGCCCCGGACGCATCGTTGCCGAGTACACCATCCCATTCGAGTATCCGCGTTCGCCCGAACTGCGCTTCGATCCGGAGTTCGCACGAATTTCCGGCGAGATCTCGCATCAACTCCGAGGGGCGCACGCATGAACGCCGCCGACGAGCACAACTTCAACTCCCCCGTCGACACGCTCTACATCGTGCCGGGCACCGATGCCGGCGCAGTCGAAGACTTCCTGTTGGATGCCCCACCACCGGCGCTGAAGGACAAGTTCGAGTGGAGCACCGTCATCGGTCCGGTGGTGATGTTCGTACTCTTCATCGCCTTCTGGCAGTGGATGCACGAAGTGGGCATGCGGCTGATCTTCGACAAGCCCGGGTTCTTGCTGCCGTCGCCGTTCACCGTCGTGGATCAGGCGTTCCTCTCTCCCGGTCCGCGCTCCAAGCTGCTCAACGGTCTCGCCTGGACGGCACTCGTTGCCGGAATCGGCTTGTGCATCACCATCGTGGTCGGCATGTCGCTGGCGGTCATCATGGCCCGTGCGAAATGGGCCGAGCGTGCGGTGTACCCGTATCTGGTGGCACTACAAGCCACGCCGGTGCTGGCCATCGTGCCCGTGATCGCCGCCATCTTCCCGGAGGGTATGGGGCCGCGCATCTTCGTCTGCGTGATGATCTCCATCTTCCCCGTTGCCAGCAACACCCTGTTCGGCCTGCTCTCGGCCGACAAGGGCCAGCACGATCTGTTCACCCTCAGCGAAGTGTCGCGGTTCACCCGACTCCGAAAGCTGCAGTTCCCGTCGGCGATGCCGGCGATCTTCACCGGCTTTCGCATCTCTGCCGGTCTCTCGGTGATCGGCGCCGTGGTCGGTGAGCAGTTCTTCCGATCGGGCGGCATGCCCGGCATCGGCATCATCATCGAGGAGTACCGCCAGAAGATCAAGTTCCCGTTGATCTACGGCGGCCTGATTCTCATTGCCCTTTTGGGCATTGCTGTGTTCTTGTTCTTCGGTTGGCTCACCAAGGTCGTCGTCGGCCATTGGCACGAGAGCAACCGCTGATTCCCATCCAACCGAGACTGCCCGCAGTCTCCCCAACCCAGCGTGAACACACCATCAAGGAGACACCAATGCAACACCGACGCAGCGCAACGCTGATTGCCTGCTCCCTCGCTGCCGCCATCGCCCTCGCGGCATGTGGTAGCGACAGCACCGACACCGGCGGCTCGGAGACCACGGCTGCGGCCGGCGGCTCGGAGACCACCGCAGCAGCTGGCGGCGCCGTCAGCCTCGCGGGCGACTGCCCCGAGACCGTGGTCATCCAGACCGACTGGATGCCGGAGGCCGAGCACGGCTTCCTGTATCAGATGGTCGGCAAGGGCTACACCGTCGATGCCGACAAGGGCATCGTCACCGGTCCGCTCCAGGATTCCAAGGGCAACGACACCGGCGTGAAGATCTCCATCCAGTCGGGTGGTGCAGCTCAGAACTTCCAGAGCGTCACCTCGATCATGTACCAGAACGACAACATTCTGCTCGGCTACGTCTACACCGACGAGGCCATCCAGAACTCGGCCACGTTCCCCACGGTCGCCATCGAGTCGGGTTACGAGAAGAACCCGCAGATGATCATGTGGGACCCGGCCACGTACCCGGACGTGAAGGGCATCGCCGACCTGAAGGCTCCTGGCGTGAAGGTCCGCTACTTCGGTGGCGCTGCCTACATGGACTTCCTCACCTCCACCGGTGTGCTCGACAAGGCGCAGGTCGACGGTTCGTACACCGGCGACCCGAGCCTGTTCGTCACCGACGAGGGCAAGGCTGCCCAGCAGGGCTTCGGTTCTGCCGAGCCGTACATCTACGAGACCGAGCTCGACAACTGGAAGAAGCCGGTTGCCTACCAGTACATCAACGATGTGGGCTGGAAGAACTACGCCGAGTCCATCGCCACCAAGCCGGAGAACGTCACCAAGTACAGCGCTTGCTTCAAGAAGCTCGTGCCGGTGATCCAGCAGGCCAGCGTCGACTACCTCGGCGCCCCTGAGACTGCCAACGCCGTCATCCTCGACGCCGCGGGCCAGTTCAAGGACAAGTTCGGCTGGGTCTACAGCCAGGGCGCTGCCGACTATGGCGTGGCCACCATCAAGAAGGACGGCCTCGTTGCCAACGGCACCGACGGCGTGATGGGCAGCTTCGACATGGATCGTGTCAACGAGCTGATCAAGGTGGCGACCCCGGTCTACACCGCTCAGGACAGCCCGCCCAAGGAAGGCCTGAACGCCGAGGACATCGTGACGAACGAGTTCCTCGACCCGTCGATCCATCTCTGATCGACACCTCAGACCAACCAGGTCACTGAAGGGGCACCGGCGTATGCCGGTGCCCCTTCGCTATCTCCGGGGCCTCATTCAGCTGTAGCGATCACACCAGCAACTGCACGAGGATCAGTTTCACGATCATGGCCAGTGGTAGCACCAGGGCGTAGCCGGCATCGACGCGCGGGTCGCCTCTGCTTGCCTCGGCCGCATAGGCATGCACTGCCGGTTGGGTTTCGATGCCGGCGATCTGCCCAGCCGCCGTCACCGAGTCGTTCGTCACCATCCGAGTGAGTAGCAGCGACGATCCGGCGACGAACAGTGTGAGGATGGCAGCAGCTGCCGCAATGCGCGCTCCGACACCGGTTCCCACCGCATCGGCGAATGTGGCTCCCGACCGGATGCCGATCGCGCTGAGAAAGACCAGGATGCCCAGCTGGCGAAGCGTGAGGTTGGCCGCGTGCGGTATCTGCCAGGTGATGGGGCCCGTCCGCGAGAAGGTGCCCAGCACCAGACCAGCGATGAGTGGTCCACCACCCACGCCCAACTCGACATTGCCGCCACCTGGCAGGGGAATCGAGATGAGCCCGATGAGTAAGCCGATGCTCATGCCGAGCGCGAACCCCATCGCATCCACCTCGCCAAGGCTGCGGTCGGAGTCGCCCAACAGCACCGCAACATCGCCAAGTCGTGCCGCCGGGCCCACGACGCGAAGGCGGTCGCCCAGCCGAAGAACGAAATCACCGTCCACGACGAGAT
>CANHST010000312.1 GCA_947463235.1 Acidimicrobiaceae bacterium | reverse complement strand
TCGTGCCACACATAGTCGGGGTGGAAGAGGCCGAGCACGTCGCACGCCCACGTGCGGAACAGGTCGGGCCGCACCGACACCGCGCGCATGCCGATGCCGCCACCCCAGTCGTGCCCCACCAGGTCCACCGGACCGTGCGCGTCCACGAGGTGCTCCACCTCGGCGATGAACCAGGCGACGTACTCCTCCTTGGTGGCACCGAAACCGTCGGGCACCGGGCAGCCGAAGCCGGGCAGGTTCGGTGTGACGATGTCGGCGCGGCCGAGTTCGTCCTTCAGCGCATCCCAGATCACCGGGGTTTCAGGATTGCCATGGAGCAGTACGACCGTCATGGGGCGATGGTAGCGACGTCGCAGCGATGCGCTGTCCCACCTCATCGATGGCAAACTTTGCCATCAGCCATCTAGTGTCACCGTATGAGCACCATGAACGTGTCGCTCCCGGATGAGCTGAAGGCCTTCGTCGATGTCCAGACTGTGCAGGGCGGTTTCGGATCCACCAGCGAGTTCGTCCGGGATCTGATCCGCCGCGAGCAGGATCGCCTGCACCTCAGGGCACTCCTCCTCGACGGCGCCGCGTCCCCTGCCGGTCCGATCGCCGACGACGACTACTTCGCGACACTCCGCGCTGGCCTCTCAGTCCAAGGTTGACTTTCCGCACGTCGTGTTCTACGTGCATCGTGGTGAGGTCGTCGATGTATGGCGGGTGTTGCACACGAGTCGAGACCTCCCAGCCAGTCTCGGCAACGAGCCCTGAGGTCGTTTGCGGACGAGCCGTTCCGTTGGTGCGTCATACGATCGGGTCATGCATGTCGACGTGATGCTCACCCCACAGCCACTGCAACGTATGGACGGCACCGCCCGCGCCCTCGAGCAAGCGGGCTTCGACGGCATTCTGTTCACCGAGGCTGGGCGCACGGCGTATCTGTCGGCGGCAGTAGCCGCCGCGGCGGCGCCCAACCTGGAGCTCAGTACCGGCGTCGCCGTCGCCTTCCCCCGCAGCCCAATGGTGACCGCCCAGGTGGCATGGGAACTGCAGGAGGCAACCGGTGGCAAGTTCCGTCTTGGCCTCGGCACGCAGGTGCGCACGCACATCGTGCGTCGATACGGCGTGGACTTCGATTCACCCGGGCCCCGCATGCGCGATTACGTGCAGGCCGTGAAGGCGTGTTTCGCCGGGTTCCGCGGCGAGCCGCTCGACCACCGCGGTTCGTTCTACGAACTCACGTGGCTGAACCGGCAATGGAGCCCCGGCCCCATCGACGTACCCGACCCGAAGGTCGACATCGCAGCCGTGAACCCATGGATGCTGCGCATGGCCGGCGAGGTGGCCGACGGCGTGCACGTGCACCCCATTGGTGAGCCTGGCTATCTGCAACGCCACGTGCTGCCCAACGTGGCACGCGGTGCCGAGGAGATGGGCCGCAGCCTGAACGACATCAGCATCATCGTGCCCGTGAACATCATCGTGGGCGACACCGAGGCCGAACGCGCTGCCGACCGAGAACTGCTGCGCGGCATGCTGAGCTTCTACGGCAGTACCCCGAACTATGCGTTCATCTGGGATGAAGCCGGCTTCGAGGGCACCACGGCGCGCGTGCGCGAACATCAGAAGACGGGCGACATCGCGGGCATGGCTGCGCAGATCACCGACGACCACTTGGCCACCTTCTGCACGGAAGCCACATGGGGTGGTCTCGCCCAGGCGTTGGTCGACAAGTACGGCGGCGTGGCCTCGCGGCTGGTGTTCTACAACGCGCTGATGGGTCATCCCGAGCGCATCGAACGCTTCGGCGAAGTAGCCCGCGAGATCCGCTTCCTCACCGAAGGCTGATTCTCTCGGTCGGCATGAGCCAGATGGCCGTCGAGCGCATAGCGTCACGGCCATGACGAATCCGAACATCCGCATGGGGCTGCAGATCCCCTCGTTCACCTACCCGGGCGTCGGCCCGGCCGACCTGTTCGAGACCATCAGCGGCATCGCCGTCACGGCCGAGAACAGCGGTTTCGACAGCGTGTACGTGATGGACCACTTCTACCAACTGCCGCTCATCGGTCGACCCGAGGAGAACATGTTCGAGGCCTACACGCTGCTCTCGGCCATCGCCGCCCGCACGAACAAAGTCCGTCTCGGCTGCATGGTGGGTGGCATGACCTACCGCAACCCGGCGTTCCTGGCCAAGCAGATCACCGCGCTCGACGTCATCTCCAAGGGCCGCGCCATCTGGGGCATCGGCGCCGGTTGGTTCGAGCAGGAGCACCTGGAGTACGGCTACGAGTTCGGCACGTTCACCGACCGCTTCGAGAAGCTCGAAGAGGGCCTGCAGATCATCAAGAGCATGTTCGTGAACGACACCACCACGCTCGACGGCAAGTGGTTCAAGGTCAGCAACGCACTGAACGCTCCGAAGCCGGTGCAGGCCGGTGGCCCGCCCGTGCTCATCGGTGGCGGCGGCGAGAAGAAGACGTTGCGCATGGTGGCCCAGTACGGCGACGCCTGCAACGTGTTCGGCAGCCCCGACCAGGTGCGCCATCTCATGGGCGTGCTCGATGCGCACTGCGCGAACCTCGGCCGCGATCCGAAGGAAATCTGCCGCACCCGCCTCGGCACGCTCATCATCGCTCGCACGATGGAAGAGGCTCAGGTGAAGCTCACGGCTCGCCTCGGTGGCGCAAAGTTCGAAGACCTGCCGGCCGACCTGCAGTTCCGGGTGCAGCATCAGTTCCTCGTGGGCGACGCCGACACGGTGGCCGAAAAGGTGCACGCCCTGCTGGATGCCGGCCTCGACGGCCTCATCTTCAACATGCCCGATTCGTACGACCTCGAGACGGTGGCGTACGCAGGTGAGGTACTTCGCGGCATCATGGGGTGATGCGCATCGTTCTGGGTACCTGCCACCACGACTGTCCCGACAGTTGCGGGTGGCAGGTTTCCGTCGATGACGAAGGTGTGGCCACGCAGATGCGTGGCAACCCCGACCATCCCTACAGCCAGGGTGAGTTGTGCCCGAAGGTGAACCGCTTCCTCGGTCGCGTCTACAGCCCCGAGCGCGTGCTCTACCCGTTGCGGCGCGTCGGCCCCAAGGGTGAAGGCCGCTTCGAGCAGATCTCGTGGC
>CANHST010000311.1 GCA_947463235.1 Acidimicrobiaceae bacterium | reverse complement strand
TCGCGGTCGGCCTTCGAGAGGGCCGCCATGGCCGGCGGAGGCTCCTTGACCACGGCGTCGAGGCGGCGGGCCACCTTCTGGCCCTTGGCAGTGAGGGCTAGTTGCTTAGACCGCCGATCGTCGGGGCTGCTGCGCCGCTCGGCCAAACCGAGCTCTTCCAGCCGATCTGCGACCGCGGTGATGTACGACGCGTCGCACGCCATTGACTCGGCCATGTCGCCCATGCGGGTGGGGCCAGCATGCAGCAGCGACATCAGCGCCACGCCGTGCGGTGGATGCAGCTTCAGTTCGACGAGCTGCTCGAAGAGAGCATTGCGACGCGATGAGAACACGCCCATAAGGCGAGCCCAGGTGTCGGCGAGTTGCGGGTCGCGTTCGGCCATCGGTGGACAGTGTACCCCAGAACTTGACTTTGCTCTATAGTTGATAAGAGTCAACTATTGGGTAAGATCCAGCACATGACTGAAACCGCGATCCTCGCCGAGGAACTCCGCAAGACCTTCGACGAGGTGGTGGCTGTCGACCACATCTCGCTGGCCGTGCCCCGTGGCACAGTGCTGGGCCTGCTGGGCGCCAACGGTGCCGGCAAGACCACCATGGTGCGAATGCTCACCACCGTCACTCCTCCCACAGCGGGCCGTGGCGTGGTGAACGGGTTCGACGTGCACGAGCATCCGCAGGCGGTTCGTCGCAGCATCGGCCTGGCGGGCCAGTACGCCGCCGTCGACGAGAACCTCACCGGCCGCGAAAACCTCTTCCTCGTTGGTCGGCTGAACCACATGTCGAAGTCGGATGCCCGCTCGCGGGCTACTGCGCTACTCGACCAGTTCCGTCTCTCGGATGCCGGCGACCGTCCTGTGCGCACGTACTCCGGCGGAATGCGTCGGCGCCTCGATCTTGGTGCGGCGCTGGTGTCGCAACCACCGGTGTTGTTCCTCGACGAACCCACCACTGGCCTCGACCCAGCGAGCCGTCTTGATCTCTGGGAGGTCATCGAAACGCTCGTGGCCGATGGCACCACCGTGCTACTCACCACGCAGTACCTCGAAGAGGCAGATCGCCTGGCCGACAACATCGTCGTGATCGACAAGGGTCGGGTGGCTGCCGAAGGCACCGCGAAACAACTGAAGGCTCGCCTCGGCGACACGGTGATCGAGTTCGAGTTCGCAAAGGCAGCGACTGCGGAGGAAGCAGCGGTGGTGCTCGGCACCACCACCACCGCCAGCACCGTCGTGCGCACGGTGATGGCCGATGGGCCCACCACGCTGCGCGATGCGCTCAACCGCCTCGACAGTCACGGCATCGTGCCGGCGCACGTGGCCCTGCGTGAACCCACGCTCGACGATGTCTTCCTCGCCCTCACCGGCGCGAACGGAGCAGCGCAATGAGCGCCACGGTCGCCCCCACGCACCCGCCGATCTCGATGAAGAAAGGCGCCGGCTTGGGCTGGGCCCTTCGCGACAACCTGTCGATGACGTGGCGCAACCTCACGGTCATCCGGCGCGTGCCGGAGTTGCTCGTGTTCGCCCTCGTGCAGCCGTTGATCTTCGTGCTGATGTTCCGCTACGTGTTCGGTGGGGCAATTCAGGCTCCCGGTGGCGTGAGCTACGTGAACTACCTGATGCCCGGCATCTTCGTGCAGACCGTGGTGTTCGGCGCCATCAACACTGCAGTGGGTCTTGCCGAGGATCGCCAGAAGGGTCTGCTCGAGCGGCTCAAGAGCCTGCCCATGGCGCGCAGCGCCGTGCTGGGCGGTCGTGTGGCAGCCGACAGTGTGCGCAACGTCGCAACGGTCACCCTGATGATCGCGGTCGGCTACGTCGTCGACTTTCGGCCGACAGGTTCATTCCTCGAGAACGTGGCGGCGATCGGCGTGATGGTGATGTTCGGTCTGTCGATGTGCTGGATCTTCGCCATCGTCGGTCTGGTCGTCTCCAACGCCGAGGCCGCCCAGGCCGCAGCCTTCCCCTTCATCGCGCCACTGGTGTTCGCATCCAACGCGTTCGTGCCAGTTGAGACCATGCCCAGTTGGCTGCGCTGGTGGGCGGAACGGCAGCCGGTCAGTGTGACCGTGCGAGCCGTGCGTTCGCTGATGCTGGGTACCGATCCTCGCGCCTACGTGTGGGGCAGCCTCGCCTGGTCGTTCGGCATCATGGTCGTGATGGCCCCCATCGCCATTCGGAAGTACCGCAAGGCCTGAGCCGCGCAGCGCCGTGGCCGAACTCGGTGGTGTGGTTCCCGGAAACCGGGAACCACACCACCGAGAAGCCGTTGTGGGAAGCATCCCGCCGGGAAACCGCTGGCATGGGCGGGGGCGTACCATCGACGGGGTGGGAGTGCGTCGAGGTGTGGTGATGGCCACCGTGGTGGCGGGGACGCTCTTGGTGTCCTCGGCTTCGGCCACGAGCAGCGCGCCCCGGGTCGTGGTGTCCACTGTGTCCAGCGCAGCACGGGCCACTGCGCCCGCCGTTCGTGCGGGCACGTCGCTGCGCAGCTTCACCGTGGCCGCCGTGGGCGACTTTCTGGCGGAGGGCCACCTGAACACCCTGGCGTCCGGTCTCGCCGAACGGGGAGCCCGCTACGACTTCGAACCGTTCCTGCGGCCCGTGACGGCGCTCATCCGCAACGCCGATCTGGCCATCTGCCACATGGAAACACCCGTCACGGCACGTGGTGGCGAGGTGGGTTACCTGGGCACCAGTTACACCGGCACGCATCTGCTGGCAGCGCCACACGAGGCGCCGTTCGACCTGGCGCGGGTGGGGTTCGATCGGTGCAGCACCGCGTCGAACCATGCCTACGACCTTGGCGTGGACGGTATCCGCAGCACGTTGGCTGCACTTGATGCCGCGCACCTCGGTCACAGCGGCACCGCCCGTTCGTCCACCGAAGCCGATGTCGCCTACTTCACGGTGAAGGGTGTCCGCGTGGCGCATCTCGCCTACGCCCGGAACAGCAACGTCGGTTTCCCGGCCGACCTGTGGCGCGTGAACCGGGCGGTACAACCTGCGCAGGTGATCCGCGATGTGGCTGCGGCCCGCCGCCTCGGTGCTGAGGTCGTGATCGTCAGCCTTCACGTGTACATGGAGATGCAGACCGGCCCGATAGCCGAAGACCGCGGGGTGGTGAACGCCATCACCAG
>CANHST010000310.1 GCA_947463235.1 Acidimicrobiaceae bacterium | reverse complement strand
TGCTGCAGCGGTGCCGGTGACGCCGTTGCCGACCGCAGCGCCATCGCCCGCGCCGACCACGGTTGCCGCGCCGCCTGCCAGCGTTGCATCCGTTCCCGCTTCGGTTCCGAGCCGTACGGTGCCGCCCCTTTCGGTGCCGACAGTTTCGGTGCCGTCGACCCCAAGCGGGGGCGATGATCACACCGCGATGGTCGTGCTCGGGCTTACCGGCGCCGCCATGCTCGCCGGCGGAACCGTGCGTGTCATCGATGCGCGACGTCGCAGCGGGTGGCGTGGCGCATCGGTTGGCACCAGAGTTGCGGCGCCGTCGTTCGAGCAGGTTCGAACGGAGCTGTGCGTACGGGCCGTGGGCGCTGAGGAGCAACTGGTTCGACTCGACGTGGTGCTCCGGGCCGTTGCTCGCGACATCGCCGCCCAGGGCGCATCGGTGTTGGTGGCCACCATCGGCGACTATGGCGACGTGCGGCTGTTCCTGCGCGGAACTGCCATGCCCAGCGACCTGCGGTGGCGGCTGCAACTCGAGACAGGGGCATGGCTACTGCCCGGCAGCGTGCCGCTCGATGAGCTTGTCGATGCGGCTCGGACCGCGACCATGCCGTGCCCGGCACTCCTTCATCTCGGGGCTGCCGACGATGGCAGCGCGGTGTATGCGGACCTCGAGGCGATGGGGGTCCTCGGGTTGGAGTCGCCGGTGGCCGCTTCGATTTTGCGGACTGCCGCCGGGTCGCTGCTCGTCTCGCCATTCCGTGAGACCTCGACGTTGCTGGCTACGGGCACGACCCTGTCCGTTGCTGGCATCGATTGCATCGATGATCCTTCCGATGCGTTGGCGACTGCAGTGGCGGCTTCGGCCGGGATGGTGATGAGCACCGTCGACACGAGCACCTTTGCGTTGCGCTCGCTCGGCAAGATGGAGGACTCGTGGGACCCAGTGCTGCTGCTGTCGGGTGTGCCCGTCGGCGACGAGACGCTGAGCGTGATTGGAGGCGGTCGCGGGTTGGGCGTGATGGCCGCGGGGTCGGACGGAGCGCCCTACACACTGCGTGCGGTGGGCGACGCGCATGTTCTGGAACCACTCGGACTTCGCGTCACCCCTGTGTCGGTTGCCGACGATCAGTTGGATGCCATCGCCGACTTGCTGGAGGCACCGAGTGTTTCGAATGTTGATGTCGATGAAGCCGATGCACCTTCCGTGGTGCTGCCGGTGGCTGCCGACCCGCTGAACTCGAGCGAGCCGGGTTGGGACTTGATGGTGAAGGTGCTCGGCCAACTGGAGGTGGTCGACCGCTCGGGCCGAGCAGTTCAGTTCGAACGGTCGAAGTCGCTCGAGTTGGTGGTGTGGCTGAGTCAGCATCGCGAACGCCCGACTCGGGCGGCGGCGCGTGCAGCGTTGTGGGACCTGTCGGTGCGCGACGCAACGTTCGCCAACGTGGTGAGCGATGCCCGACGCGCGATGGGCCGCACCGTTGCGCCGCCGGTGGGGGAGGAGTGGATCGCTCGAACGCTGACGGAGGCGTTGCCGTTGCACCCGCGGGTGGTGACCGACGCGGAGTTGCTGCACGCTCGGGCGAAG
This sequence comes from Acidimicrobiaceae bacterium, assembly GCA_947463235.1. Lineage (GTDB taxonomy): Bacteria > Actinomycetota > Acidimicrobiia > Acidimicrobiales > Ilumatobacteraceae > UBA668. The sequence goes on along the minus strand of CANHST010000310.1, from coordinate 1,570 downwards.
GCGTCCCGTTCCTTGTCGCCGCAGGAGGCGGTCGAAGTGTTGCGTCCTGGCTTGGAAGCCGTGTCGGGGATGCCGTTCGCCGACACGACGTATCTGTGGACCGATGCCGAAGGCCACACCAGTGCGTTGGTGCTCCTCGCGACGGGTGCTGCGATCGAGATGGCCAGTCACTCGTTGGAATTGGGAGACGTCGATGACGTCTTCTGGGCCACGGGCCAGGGGTTGCGTGTACTGCCTGGGCACGAGGAGTTGATCGCGCTGCGCATGAGAGCCCACGCGTCGAGAGGCGATCTCAGCGGAGTGCGACAGGAGTGGGAGAGCTACGAGCGAGCGCTGGCATCTGAGCCGTGGTCGTCGAACGAGCCAGCTCCCAAGCTGGCAGCACTCCGCCGCGAGTTGCTGTCGACGCCAGCACCTACGTCGGCGCGGTCCTGATCTACCTAGGCTGCGGGGTCCGAACAGCTAGTTTCGAGAGTGTGAGATGGCAGGAAATCATCGCCGCTGGGGCGATCGCGCTCGTGTCGTCGCTGATCACTGCGGGCTTCGGCATCTATCTCGATCGGGCCCGCGAGCGTGAGCGCCGAAAGGGTGAGATCTCGGCGCTGATCATTGACACGTTCAGTCGTCTGAACCGCTTGGCCGAGACATGCGTCGGTTTGTACGGCACGCTCGCGGCCTCAGTCGAGAACCCTCGCTATGCGTCGAATGTCGATGCGCTGCGAACTCAGGCAAGTGAGGCGCTGAACGACGCGTGGTACGCATCGCGAGACCTCGATGTGGTGTTGCCGTCGGCGGAGCCGCTGACCACCCAGGTGCGCCGGCATCTCCGGGAGTATGCGGACGTTGCGACTGAGCACCATGAGGCCGGCAGCAACAGCCAGGCCGAGCTGCAGTCGTTGGGCGATGTGAGGGAACTACTCGACGGACTCGCTGCGGTGGTGCGCAGGGCAACTGGCCATCAGCGCGTCGTCGGCGACCTGTGAACAATGGAGCCGGGTGCGAGGATCGAACTCGCCACCTCATGATTACAAGTCAAGTGCTCTACCAACTGAGCTAACCCGGCGGGGATGGACCGAAACGTGGCGCGAAACCCGTGCCGCAGGTCGGTCGACCTCGGGCCACAGGCTAATGCCCCCGCCCCGTCCCCTCCTCAGCCCTCGGTTTCATCGTTCTTGTCGCGGCGTGACCACCATGGCTGGTGACAAACCCGCGACAGGTTGCGGTGAGCTTCGCTGAAGAGTCGATCGCGGTGGTGTGGTCCCCGCCACCTGCATCGCAACGACCAGGATGAGAAGGTGGCCCACTGGCTGTCGGGGTTGGTGCCTTGGGACGTGCCCGCCCCGACCTCATTGCTCTGATGGCTACCCTTGCAAGCAGCGCGGACAGAGGAGTCCTACCCGTGAGCTATGCATCCGATCGACGGATCATCGACATCGATGCCCATGTGATGGAGCCGCGCGGCTGGTTGCGATCCTTCGCAGCGGCCGGGGCGAGCGGTTTCATTCCGGAGCTCGATGAACTCGACGCAGCCTTCGGACAACTCCTCGATGATGCGGATCTGCGGTTCGCA
>CANHST010000309.1 GCA_947463235.1 Acidimicrobiaceae bacterium | reverse complement strand
CGACCCTCGCGGACGCCGCTGATCTTGCCGCGGCGACTGACGCCCGAAGGCCACTGCTTGCGCGGCTCGATGATGGTGTCGTCGCCGCGCAGGAAGGAGCGGGCGGCGAGCAGCCGCTCCTGGCTTGGCGAAGTGCCCGGGTGCGGCAGGTCGCCGGTGCACACCGAACACTTCCCGCACTTCGCTGGCGATGGATCGTCGAGCGCCTGCTGCAGATACGCCATCAGGCACCCGTCGCCGTGTGCGTAGCGGCGCATGAGATCGGCCTCGGCGCGCCTGGTGGCGGCGAGCGCCTCCCACTTCGCCGTGTCGTGCACGTAGGGCTGGCCGGTGGCTTCCCACTTGGTGCCGTCCTTGGCCACCACGCCATCGATGGCGAGGATCTTCATCAGTGCTTCCAACCGGCCACGCCGCACGCCCGTGAGCCCATCCAGCTCGATCACCGAGTGCGGCCCATCCTGGAGCGCGGCCAGCGCCTTGGCGGCATCATCGGGGTCGGGGATGGATGCTGTGGCGAAGTACTCCCAGATGCGTTCGTCGGACTGAGCCGACAACAGCACCGCTTCGGCATGGGCCACGGCGCGACCGGCACGCCCGACCTGTTGGTAGTACGCAACCGGTGTGGAGGGCGAACCCACGTGAATGCAGAACCCCAGGTCGGGTTTGTCGTACCCCATGCCCAACGCCGAGGTGGCCACGACGGCCTTCACTTCGTTGTGACGCAGTTGGTCTTCCACCTTCACCCGCGTGTCGGCGTCGAGCTGGCCGGTGTAGGCGGGCACGGCATGGCCGCACTCACGCAGGAACGCAGCCAACCGCTCGGCCTCGGCCACCGTGAGCACGTAGATGATGCCCGAGCCTTCGATGGTGTCGAGCGCATCGGCCACCCACGCGTAACGGGCCAGCGGCGACAGGCCCGGCACCACCGAGAGCCGCAAGGAGGTGCGGGCCAGGGTGCCGCGAAAGGTGACCGTGCTGGCACCCAACTGCCGCTCCACATCGGCGGTGACACGCTGGTTCGCGGTGGCGGTGGTGGCCAACACCGAGGCCGTGGGTGTGGCCAACAGCGCGCGGGCGAGGCGCTGGTAGTCGGGGCGGAAGTCGAACCCCCAGTCGCTGATGCAGTGCGCCTCGTCGATGACCACCAGACCGACGCGCGCCATCAACTCATCCAGTCGTGCAGCGAATCGCGGGTTGCCGAGCCGTTCGGGCGACACCAGCAACACGTCGAGTTCGTCGGCATCGAGCGCGGCGAAGATGGGGTCCCACTCGTCGAAGTTCGTGCTGTTCACGGTGGCGGCGCGCAGCCCGGCGCGCTCGGCCGCCGACACCTGATCGCGCATCAGCGCCAACAGCGGCGACACCACCAGCGATGGCCCTGCACCGTTGGCCCGCATGGCCGAGGTGGCGGCCCAGTACACCGCCGACTTGCCCCACCCGGTGGCCTGCACCACCAGCACCCGGGCGGCAGGTTGCACGATGGCGGCCACGGCCTCCACCTGGTCGGCACGCGGCACGGCGCCGTCGCCGGCGAGGCGGTGGAGGACCAGTTCGAGGTGGTGGGCCGCGGTACTCATGCGGGGCAGCCTGACACAGGGGTGTCACGCGGTTCGCGGGCAGGAATTCGTGCGCTGGGTGCAGGGATTTCTGCCCGCGTGGTCCGCGGCGGCGACCTTGTGAGTTAGGCGGTCGGCGTGCCGTCGGCGGTGCAGGGCAGTTCGACGTTCGGGTAGCGCGTCGCGAAGGTGACGCTCATGCGCTGCTCCACCTCTTTGATCAGTGTGGGCTGCACCTGGATGATGCCCGAGAATGGCTCTTCGAGTTGCTCCACCAGATACAGCGTGCCGCCCAGCAGCGTGGCGAGCACCAACGACAGGGGCACCAGCACACGACGACGAATGTCGGCGACGGCGAATGAACTGAGCAGCAGGATCACAAGGAGGACGGCCGCGATCATCAAGATGATGGTGGTCTGCGGAAGGTGCGGCGAGGCCTCGTACATGCGGAGTTCGCGCATCTCGCTCTGCGTGCGATTCAGGCCCACGATCTGGCCCACGAGGGCCCCCGGGCCGTCGAGCACCTTGGGGACCTCGAGGTTGAACTGCTGGGCCCAGTGGTCGGTGGCGACCGACGTTGCGCCGCGCTCCATCGTCTTCCATTCGAGGTGGCGCACGGAACGGGCGTAACACACCGATGCGGCCTGCAGGGCTTGCCCACGATCGTCGGGCAGCATTCCGGCGTTCTCGCTGAGCAGCGAGACGGCGTTGGCCTCGCCGATCGCGTTCTGGCCGGCGCGTTGGTACGTCTGCGTGGCCTGCGCCACCACGAAGGCGGCCAGGAACACGGTGAGGGTGATGATCGGGCCGACGATGGCTTCGATCTTCACGCCCTGAAAGTCCTTGTTGAACAACGTCGCCAACCGCGGTCGAATGACGAACACGCCCACTGGTACGGCCAAGAGTGCGGCCATAAACGCCCAAAACATGTGTCGACCTCCAGAGCCGCCACCGCGGCGGAAACGGGCGATCCGCACAGTGGATCGCAACTGTGCGCATGCTATCGGACAGGGTCCAATCGTGACCGAAACCGAGCAGCAGTCGTTCGTGTGGGGCCCTGCTCCTCATTCGGCCAGGACGAGTTCACACTGTTTGGCGGGTATTTGTGCGGCTTCGGCTACTTCGTCACACCCATGTGATGTAGTTGCGTTCACGCCATGCGGCTGTCGCCGCCTTCGCCGTCCGATCCCCTCCGGAGCCCTGTATGCGCATTCTTCACACCAGCGACTGGCACCTCGGTCGCAGCTTCGGCCCCGTGTCGTTGCACGACGACCAACGGGCCTTCATCGATTGGTTGGTTGAACTCTGCGCCGCTGAGCGGATCGATCTCGTGGTGGTGGCCGGCGACATTTACGACCGTGCCATTCCTCCCACCGAAGCGGTAGTGATGTTCCGCGAGGCGTTGGTTCGCTTGCAGGCGGCGGGTCACACACTGGCCGTCATCACCGGAAATCATGACGGCGCCGATCGTGTGGCGGCCTACGACGAACTGATGGATGTCAGCAGGGTCTATGTGCGTGGCGGCTACGCGAAGATCGGCGAGGTCATCCACCTCACCTTCGCCGATGGCCCGCTGGATCTGGTGATG
>CANHST010000308.1 GCA_947463235.1 Acidimicrobiaceae bacterium | reverse complement strand
CTCCACGACTTCCGCGACACCGACAGCGGCTCGATGCTGCGAGTGAAGGGCGCCGACACGCTGTGCCCGCTGGGCCCCGGCCTCATCACCGACTGGGACTTCCACGGCAAGCGTATCCGCACGCTCGTGAACGGCGAGGTGAAGCAGGACGGCAGCACCGACGAGATGGCCTGGGACATGCACTATCTGGTGGCCGACATCGCCCGGCTCATCACCCTGGTGCCCGGCGACGTGATCCTGTCGGGCACACCGGCCATCAGTCGCTCGGTGCAACCGGGCGACGTGGTGACGGTTGAGGTGGAGGGCCTGGGTGCCCTCACCAACCACATCGTGGAGGGCCCCGAGCCGGTGAGCGATGAAGTGGGCGCACAGCCCACCGAGACCGAAGAGGTGCTGAGCACCGCGATGGGTGGCGACTGGCCGCTGCGTGGACAGCGCCGGCCGAACAACACCGAGCGCAGTGAATTGCCGTTCCCTCGCGTGCATCCGAAGCTGCCCGAGGGTTGGGAATGAGCCCGTTCGTGGGCGGCACTCGCACCGACGTGGGCGGCGTGTCGGTGAGTACCGACCACTACATCGGTGGGCAGCGCGTCGGTTCGCCGCACACCTTCGAGAATCGTTCGCCGCTCGACTGGTCGGTGAAGTTGGCCGATGTGGCTCGCGGCGATGCCGACACTGCCCGCCTGGCCATCGATGCTGCCGTCGCCGCCTTCCCCGAGTGGTCGGCCATGGGGGTGAAGGGCCGCGGCGACGTCATGCGTCGCGTCGCCGATCTCATCGATGCGCATGTGCCCGAACTGGCTGCGGTGGAGTGCCGCGACATGGCGATGTTGGAGGAAAGTCTTCGTCTGCGCGTGCTGTCGCGTGGCGCCCGCAACTTCCGTGCCTACGCCGACCTCGCCGAGCAATACGAAGAGCGCGTGTGGGCCTCGAACGGCACCGCGAACCGCGTGATGCGCATGCCCGCCGGCCCCACCGTGGTCATCACACCGTGGAACGCTCCGTTCATGCTGAGCACGTGGAAGTGCGCACCCGCATTGGCTGCCGGCAACACCGTCGTGCTGAAGCCCGCCGAGTGGAGCCCGTTGAGCTGCAGCCTGCTGGCCGATCTGTGCCACGAGGCCGGCATGCCCGCCGGCGTGTTCAACGTGGTGCAGGGCATCGGCGAGGAAGTGGGCGCCGCGCTGGTGAGCGACCCGCGTCTGAAGCGCATCAGCTTCACCGGCTCGCCCGACACCGCCAAGCACATCGGTCGGGCCGCAGCCTCGAACATCGTGCCCTTCACCGCCGAACTGGGCGGCAAGGGTCCGTTCATCGTGTTTGCCGACAGCGATCTGGAAGCCGCCGCGAAGAAGGCCGCCGGCCAGTTCGACGACTCGGGCCAGGTGTGCCTGGCCGGCACGCGCATCATGGTGGAAGCCTCGGTGCGCGACGAGTTCCTGGCCCTGTTCCATCGCTTCGCCGATGCCCACGTGCTGGGCGACTCGATGGACCCGGCCACCACCATCAGCCCGATGATCCACCCCGAGCACTTTGCCCGAGTGGCCGGGTTCGTGGAGCGAGCGAGGGCGGCCGGCGACACCATCCTGCGCGGTGGCCAGCAGTCGCCGCTGGGTGGCGACGACGGCCTGTGGTACGAGCCCACGCTCATCGAGCCGCGCAGCAACGACAGCGAAGTGGTGCAGCACGAAGTGTTCGGTCCTGTGCTCACGTTCCAGACGTTCACCGATGAGAACGACGCAGTGCGCCTGGCCAACAGCACCGCCTACGGCCTGTCGGCCATCGTCTACACCGGCTCGCAGGAACGCGCCGAACGAATGGGCCGCGCAGTGCGTGCCGGCACCATCTGGACCAACTGCTTCCTGGTACGCGACCTCACCGCACCGTTCGGCGGTTGCGGCATCAGCGGCATCGGCCGCGAGGGCGGCGACTATGCGCTCGACTTCTACAGCGACCTCAAGATGTTCCAAGTGCTGGAGAACACCACACACTGAGCCGATAGAGATGCGTGCATCCCGCTGCTCTCGCCTGCTTCACTGACATTGTGAGCTTCCGACGGGCGACGGCATGAGCAACCATGGCGTGGGCGAGCGCGTTGCGCTCATCATCGGTTCGCTGGTGCTCGGCGTGGCGTCGTGGTTCGCGGTGAAGACGTTCGCCAGCGCCGACGCACCCGCTGCAGCACCGACCGCCGTCGATCTCTACAGCTGCCCGATGGACGGCGCCCAGAGCATCGGCCAGGTCCAACCCGGTGACGACGTATGGCTGGTGGGCGTGAGCGCTGGTCGGTGGGGAGTCATCCGCCACCCCGACGACCCCGACCGTCTGGCCTGGGTGGCGCTCGCTCAACTGGGCACCGGCCAACCCACGCGCGACCTTCCCGAGATGGGCTGCGACGCCAACCCCACCACCATCACCACGTCCACCACCGTTGTGGCACCCACCACCACCGCAAAGCCAACCTCGGGCACCACCACCACGACCTCCAGCACCACCACCAGTTCCACGAGCACCACCAGCACCACCATCGGCGGCGATCGCGAACCCCCCACCGTCAACCTCACCGCCGACCGCGACTTCCTCTACGTGTCCCCGTCGGCGGCCTGCCCCAACGAGACCGCAATGGAGGTAACGGTCACGGTGGTGGATCCCACGGTGCCCCTCACCATCCGTTCGATCGTGGCCGAGTGGGCTGCAGCAGCAGGGCCCCAACAAGCCACGCTCACCCCGATCGGCGGCACGCGATTCCAGTTGGTGATCACGTCGAATGGCCCGCCCGCAGGTGAGACGCCGCTCATCATCACCGCCACCGCCAGCGACGGCGCCGGCAACGTGGGCACCGGCACCCTCACCGTGTCGCTGCGCGATCCTCGAAGCTTCGGGTGTGCATGATGGCGAGGTCTCGGCTTCCCCTCGTTGCGCTTCCTCTGGCACTGCTGCTGGCGGGTGGCGCGGCTGGCTGGTGGATGCGCGACACCGCTGCCCCACAGGGCACGGTGAGCACCGTGGTCGGTGCATCCCTACCCTCCGGGCTGGACGCGGTTGCACCCCAGCGGCACGTGCCGGCGGCAGCGAACACGATGGTGTTCGACCGACGCACCCTGGTGGGTCTACCCGACACCGAGCGAGTGGTGGTACCCAAGGGTGGCGCGCTGCCGATGGTGCGCG
>CANHST010000307.1 GCA_947463235.1 Acidimicrobiaceae bacterium | reverse complement strand
GGGCGAGTTCAGCACGACAGTGCTCAGCCGATTCGCACGAGCGGCGATCATGGATGGCCGATTCCTCACCGCCGAATGGGCCACGGCCGACATCGACGAGGCGCACTGGGTGGTCACGCCAGCCGACCGAACCGATGTCGGTGCGGAGGCGCTGCTGTTCATCGACTGGTTGCGCTCGAACGCGACAGCGGCGGCCTCACCCACAGGGTGAAGCCGCCGCTGTAACGCAGTGTGGAACTGGAGCCGGCTCAGCCGAGCCAGGCGCTCCAGACGTCCTTGTTGGCGTCGACCCACTTCTTGGCGGCGTCGGCCGGAGCCATGCCTTCGCCGTCGATCATCGCAGCGACCTCGTTCTGCTGATCGGTGGTGAGGCTCAGCTTCTTCAGCACGTTGAAGGCAGCCGCATTCTTGGTCTCAAGCTTGGCGCTCGCAGCCTTGAACAGGTCGTCGACGGCATAGTCGCAGGCGTAGCCACCGTCGGCGTTGGCGGCCGAGTCGAGGCATTCCTGGGTGACATCGGGCAGCTTCACCTCGACCAATTCGACCTTGCTCTGCTTCCAGTGGGGCTGCCAGAACTGGATGAGGATGGGCTTCTTGTCGGCAGCCGACTGGTCGATGAGCGTCAGCAGTGCCGCCTCGGAACCGGCCACCACGTACTTCAGCGGCAGCTTGAGGTTGGCGATGATCTGCTCGTCGAAGGTGACGTAGCTGGGGTCGCCCATGGTGAACTGACCCAGATCGCCCGACTCGGCGGTGGCGAACAGCTTCGCCAGTTCGGGGTCCTTGAACCCTTCCCAGGTGGCGAGCTCGGGGTGCTCATCGATGACGAACTTCGGCACGTACCAGCCGATCTTCGCCTTCGGGCCGAGCAGACCCATGTCGACGACCGACTTCTTCTCCTCGATGTAGGTCTTCTTGTCGGCCGCGTGGCCCGACGGCCACACTTCCAGAACAGCGTCGATGCTGCCGTCGTCCATGCCCACCCAGGTGGCGTTCTCGTCGATCTCAGTGATCTTCACGGTGGTCCCGAGGTTGGCCTGGATGACGGCCTGGGCCACATAGGCGTTCACAGCAGACCCGGTCCATGGGTTGACAGCGAGCGTGATGGCCTCGCCGCCGCCGGACCCGGACTCGCTGTCGCTGCCGCACGCTGCGAGCAGCGACGCGATGGCGACGCCAGCGAACAGCAACTTGGTGCCGGTTGATCTCATTGGTGGTTTCCCCCTTGTTTCGATGTACCCCATGCCTGGGTGATTCGGTCCAGCATGATGGCGAGTAGGACAATAGCCAAGCCGCCGGTGACGCCTTGACCCAACTTGATGTTCGGTTTCGCCGTGGCCTCGTACGCGACGAGACCGAGGCCGCCGGCACCGATGAGGGCCGCGATGATGACCGTGGCAAGCACCATCATCAAGGTCTGGTTGATGCCCAGCAGGATCGACTTGCGAGCCAGTGGCAACTGCACCATGCGCATCTCCTGCTGACCCGTGGCCCCGAATGAGGTCGCCGCCTCACGGGGCGCATACGGCACCTCGCGCATGCCCAGCGACGTGAGCCGAATGCACGGCGGCACGGCGTAGATGACGCAGGCGACCACGCCAGCCGAACGCCCGACACCGAACAGGAACACGACAGGGATGAGATAGACGAATGCCGGCAGCACCTGGGCGATGTCGAGGAACGGGCGCATGAAGCGCTCGAAGGCGTCGGAGCGGCCGGCGAGAATGCCCAGCGGAAGGGCGATGAGCACACTGAGCAGAATGGCAACCAGCACCTGACTGAGTGTGTTCATGGCGATGTCCCAGATGCGCTCGCGGCCGACGCCACCGGGGATGGTGCCGAGTGCGGCGGTGAGCACCATGCAGAGCCCAACGCCGGTGGCGAGGCGCCAGCCCTTGCTCAAGAAGCCGATGAACGCGATGGCCACCACCACCAGGAACCATGGCAGCCACAAGAGGAGTTTGTAGATCGGGTCGATCACGTTGGTGACCAGGAAATCGCTGATGGCCTGAGTGATGTCGTGGAAGTTGTCTTGCACCCACGTCACCGCGTCGTTGATGGGCGCTGCGACGTCGATCGTGAGCCACGACGGAAACGTCGTCCAGTCGAACACGTGGGCCAACAGCACCACGACCGCGACGAACCCGACTGCGATGCGCTGCCCGGCCCGGCGCGACACCTTCGGCACCAGGTTCGACCAGCGACTGAACTGGCGCTTGCGATCGCCGGTAGTGATCCGGTCGAGAGAGATCGCGAGCAACACGATGCCCAGGCCAGCCGCGGCGGCCTCGCCGACCTTCTGCTTTTGCAGTGCGTTCAGCACGTCCTGGCCGAGATCGCCGGTGCCGAGCAGAGAAGCCAGCACCACCACACCGAACGCCATCATGATCACTTGGTTGAGGCCGAGCAGGATTGCCTTTCGAGCGACCGGCAGTTGCACTTTCAACAACTGCTGCCACGAGTTTGCTCCGAACGACTCGCCCACCTCGTTCATCACCACCGGCACATTGCGCAGACCGAGGTTGGTCAGGCGCACAGCGGGGGGCAGCGCGTAGATGACCGTGACGACGATGGCCGGTGGCACCTTGATGCCGAAGAACACCTGCACCGGGCTGAAATAGACGAAGATCGGCAGCACCTGCGCCGTGTCGAGCAGGATGCGGACGACCCGCTCGGCCTTGTCGGATCGTGACGTCCAGATGCCCAGAGGGATGCCCAGCACCAGTGCGATGAATACGGCGACGAGCATGATCGCCAGGGTGATCATGGCGTGGTCCCAGTTCGAGATCATGCCCACGCCGAGCATCGCCGACGCACCACCGATGCCGGCCCGCAGCCCGCCCGTCCGCCAACCGATGGCGCCGGTCAGCGCCACGAGGCCCGGCCACTTCAGGAACTCGAGCACGTTCATCACCACGTCGAACATCCACTGCAGGACGTTGCCGACCGGCTCGAGGAACAGTGTGAACAACGGCGAGGTCTGCCGGTTGGTGATGGTCCATTTGTAGGCCGCTGGCGCGCGCTGCTGGATATCGAGGTCGAGCCAACTCGGCACCTCGTGCGACATGACGAGAGCCAGCACGGCGAGCAGCGCGAAGGCACCAAACGCGATGTTGCGCCGCCGACGACGAGCGTCGACGACCTCCGCGGACTCGAGTTCGGGCAGCGACTCGACGGACACTGCCG
>CANHST010000306.1 GCA_947463235.1 Acidimicrobiaceae bacterium | reverse complement strand
GTACCGCACGCAGGTGAACAACCTGCAGCTCGCCGTGCAGGCCGCCCCCGGCTTGCTGGGCGCCGACGCTCAGCGCAACTACTTCGTGGCGTTCAGTACGCCCGCCGAGGCCCGCAGCATCGGCGGGTTCGTGGGGAGTTATGGCCTGCTCACTGTCGACCACGGTGCCATCTCGTTGAGTTCGTTCGGTCGATCTGATGACCTGGTTGATCTGGCGCCTGCTGACGGCATGCGAGTGGACCTGCCCGCTGATTTTGCCAATCGCTATGGAGCTTTCGACTTCGTGCATGGCGTTGAAGGCCTAGTCGCGCCCCTGGCATGGAAGAACATCGGCATGTCGCCCGACTTCCCCACCATGAGCAGCATCGTGGAGCAGATGTACTCGGCCACATTCAACGGTGCCGCGGTGGATGGGGTGATCCTCATGGATCCGTATCCGCTGGCGCAGTTGCTGGCGTACACCGGGCCGCAGCAGGTGAAAGGCATCGATACGCCGATCGACAGTACGAACGCGGTCGACTTCATTCTCCGCGATCAGTACCTGCAACTCGGCCACGATGCTCGAGTGGATCTGCTCGATGGGCTGGCGAAACAGACCTTCGACGCATTGCTCTCGGGTGCCATGCCATCGCCCATCACCGCAGCAAAAGACCTCGGGCCGTTCGTGCGCGAGCACCGTCTGATGATGTGGACGAACGACCAGCAGGAGCAGGCGTTGTTCGACGCCACCGGGCTGAGCGGACGCTTCCCACCCGCAGCGGGCAAGGCCCAGTTCGGCATCACGTTCAACAACGCCAGTCCGAACAAGATGGACGCTTATCTCACCCACTCGGTCACCACCACCGAGCGCACCGACTCCACCTTCGGCCGCCTGCTCGACATTTCGTTGACACTCACGAACCAGGGCCCCGCAACGGGTTTGCCCGACTATGTGGCGGCCAACACCTCCGGATATCCGGTGGGCACCGACTACATGTACCTCTCGGTGTATGGCCCCAGCGTGGCCATCGACACCACCCGCGATGGCGAGCCGTTGGGGGCCGAGGTGGCGCAGGAGTTGCAACTAGGCGTCACGTCGACGTTCGTGGACATACCACCAGGACAGTCGACAGTGCTCACGTTCACGTTCGAGATTGCGGATCCGACACCCGCCGGCGGGTGGTCGGTTTTCGTCGCGCCATCTGCCCAGCGTGCGTGAGGTGAGGTTCTGAAGGACCTACGACCAACGACCTATTAGTTTCCTATGGGCCGTTAGATTCATTCATACACTATTTGTGTCGCCCACTTTCCAATTCGATTTCGGTGGCCTACGGTGGTCATCAGACGGGAAGCATGTCCTTCGACGGGAAGGAGGCGGACATGGCATTGGACGAATGGGACGCGGCTGTGCTCGGCCGCTTCGACGAAGGAACCGACGTGGTTCCCCAGATTCGCGCCGAAAGCCATGCCGTCACTGAGATCGCTCAGCCCGATGGGTCATCGCCGTCGGTCGCCGGAAGTCTGAAACTCGGCCTGGTGGCTGGCGATGCAATCTCGCTGCTCATCGGTTCCACGCTCGGCTACTGGCTGAGCGGATTCCTGGGGGCATCCTCCCTGTGGCAGGTCGCAGTCGCAGCCGCTGTCGCCGTGGTCGCAGGTGTGTGGGCCATCCGCCAGCAGGGTCTGCTGCTCGCCCGCAACTGCACCATGCGCGTGGTGGAGATCACCAAGATCGCTCGAGCCAGCCTGATGCTGGGTGTGGTGCTGCTGCTGGCCGACCGGGTGTTCAAGCTCGGCCTCCACATCGAGCAGGCCGCCGTTGCCTGCATGGTGTCGTGCGTGGTGCTGGTCGCCTGGCGGTCGGCCTACCGTGCCTGGCTCGCTCACGTTCGTCTGAACGGTCGTCACCTGCGCCCCACCATCGTGGTCGGCGCCGACGCCGAGGCCGCACGCCTCATCGATCTGCTGGTCACCCATCGCGAACTCGGCATGGATGTGCTCGGCCTGGTGGGTGGCAATGGCGAGGGCGCGCTGCGCAACCTCCGCGACATGTGGTTGGGCGACGTGGAGTCCACCGAAGACATCGTTCGCAAGAGCGGTGCCTCCGGCGTGATCATCTCGCCGGTGGGTATCGAGTCCACTCGGTTCAACGCACTGATTCGCAACCTGCAGCGCGATGGTGTGCACGTGTTCGTGGCCACTGGCCTCGCCGGCATCGAAGCCCGCCGCCTGCGCAGCATCGCTCTGGCGCACGAGCCCATGCTGTTCGTGGAGCCGCCCAAGTTCAACCGTATGCAGGCCGTAGCCAAGCGCGCCTTCGACATCGTGGTGTCGGCGCTGCTGCTGCTGCTCGCCAGCCCGGTGATGTTGCTGTGTGCGATTGCGGTGAAGTGCTGCGATCGCGGCCCAGTGTTCTTCAGCCAGGTGCGCGTGGGTCGCAACGGCCAACTGTTCCGGGTGATGAAGTTCCGCACCATGTCCACCGATGCCGAGCGCCGAGTGCACGACCTGCGCGAGGCGAACGAGCGCAGCGGCCCGCTGTTCAAGATGACCTCCGACCCTCGCGTCACCAAGGTGGGTCACCTCCTTCGCGACAGCAGCCTCGATGAACTGCCGCAGCTGTTCAACGTGCTGCGCGGCGAGATGAGCCTGGTGGGCCCGCGGCCGGCGCTGCCGTCGGAAGTGGTGCACTTCTCGCCCGAACTGCGTTCACGCGAACTGGTGATGCCGGGCATCACCGGCCTGTGGCAGGTGGAGGCCCGCGACAATCCGTCGTTCGAGGCCTACCGTCGCCTCGATCTCTTCTACGTGGAGAACTGGTCGATCACGCTGGATCTGCTGATCGTGGTGGCCACCATCGAGCACATCGCCGTGCGGCTGATCTCCATGGTGGGCAAGAAGTTCCGTCGCAACGCCGAACCGGCCGCCGCGACGGTTGCGTCGGCCGCCGCCTGACCACACCGCCGACCTTCGGCCAACGGATCCCCGAAAAGCTGCCGCTTCCGCGGCGGCTTTTTCGCGTCAGGGGTTGACGTCGTAATCGAACATATGTACGATCATGACATGAGTTCCGTGCTGGCACATGCAGAGAGCATCCTCCTGTCGCCCACAGAGCTCGCCGCTGCCCTTGAGGCACACCAGCAGCAGGCCGCCGTGCTGGCTCTCGCCGTGGCTCACGTGCAGGAAGCCGGTCGCTGGGCCGACGACGGCAGTG
>CANHST010000305.1 GCA_947463235.1 Acidimicrobiaceae bacterium | reverse complement strand
GGCCAGTGCCACAGGTAAATGCCGTACGAGCGGTTGCCGATCCAGACCATGGGTTTGGCGCCCAGCAACCGCGCCGGGCCCACCTGCTGGCGAGCATTGGACGCGGCAACGACGGCCACTGTGGCCAGCACCGGCACCAGTGCCGTGTAACCGAGGTTCGCCGTGTCGTTGTAGGTGACCACGCAATAGACGATGGCGATGAGGCCCACCCAGGCTGCGATTGCTCGCGTACGCCAGGGAATCACGGTGACGATCTTGGTGCCCGCCACGGCCAGCATCGCGCCGGCGATGAGTTCCCAGGCCCGAGTGGGAAGCAGAAAGAAGACCGGCGTGTGGGCCCACGGGGAGAACCACACGAACGCCAGCAGCGACTGCACGCCGAGAGCGCCCATGATGAACAGGGCGTAGCCGCGGGTGCGCCATCTCACCCGGGTGAGGGCGTACACCAGGAAGGGCCAGATCATGTAGAACTGCTCTTCCACCGCTAGCGACCAGAAATGCAGCAGTGGGGTGGGTGTGGTCTGGGCTGCGGCGTAGCTGTCGCCCATGGCGAACTTGATGTTGATGATGAACGCGCTCGCCCACATCGCGTCGTGCCCGACGTCGACCTGCTTCAGCGGATCGAGCGTGTAACGGGCCGCCACGAGGGTCACGATCACGAGCGCCAGCGAGGCCGGCAGCAGGCGCCGAGCTCGGCGGGCCCAGAACTGGGGGAGTGCCCTCGCTCCGTCGCGCAGCAGGTCCTTCATCAGCAGCGACGTGATGAGGTAGCCCGACAACACGAAGAACACATCAACGCCCAAGAACCCGCCGCCGGTTGGCCCGAGGTGCGCGTGGTACAGCAGTACCACCAACACGGCCACGGCACGCAGGCCCTCGATGTCGGGCCGGAAACCGCTGGGCATGTCGGCAGCCAACTCTTCGGTCGTTGGGCGTCGCATCTCGGTTGTCATAGGTGAGTGGTCATGTACGCCATCGCGCTCAGTCGAGAGGACATCGTCCGTGCGGCAGTGAACCCTACTGTGGGGGTGACGAAGAATCTGGACGCCCCGTCGGCCCAGGTCGTTGCTAGCCTCGCAGGGGTCACTTGCCCGAGTGGCGGAATGGCAGACGCAGCGGACTCAAAATCCGCCGTTCGAAAGGACATGTGGGTTCGAGTCCCACCTCGGGCACTGGTTACTGCGCCGGCAGGTCGCCGAACAGGCGTCGTCCCTCGTCGTCCGTGACGTTCAGCTCGAAGTCGTCGCGGAGCACGGAGCAGAGTTGCTCTGCATCGGCGATCTCGATGTCGACGTGCCCCTCGGCGCGCAGCACGCGGTACATGCGGTTGCGGAGCGACCTGATCTCGTTGTCGAGGATGCGTGATGCGACCAGGTTGTTCACGAACGCTGCGTCGGGATGACGGTGTGAATAGAAATGACCGACCTCGCAGTCGGCCTGGCCGTAGGTGCCGAGATCGAACCGGTAGAGCGAGAACGGCCCGTCGTCGGTCCGTTGCTGCAGGTGGAACTCGCCGGGTCGTCGTTCGATGACGCGATGAGTGCGGTCGTCGGGCCACGGCGCAGAGGTGTCGGCGCCCGGCATCGGCATCTCGACCGGAGCCGCCGGACCGGCAGGCCCGAACCCGGCGTCGACCACGTAGGTGATGTCGTCGATGCGGACGTGGGCGATGCGATGAGTGAGCCCGGGCAGGTGGTCGCCGTTGTAGATCACCCTCGCGAGCCGAATCGTCGCGTCGTAGCCGAGGTCGGTCAGCACCGCGAACAGCAGGCCGTTGTGCTCGAAGCAGTATCCGCCGCGCCCGCGGACCACGATGCGGTCGAACAGTTGCTCGGGCTCGAGCGGCAGCGGGTCGCTCAGGCGCACACCGATGCTGCTGAACGCGAATGCCGCCACGTGCCGGCGGACGATCTGGGTGAGCAGCTCGAGCGTCGGCTCGCCTGCCTCGAGGCCGAGGGCACGGAGATAGTGGGACACGGACTGCATCATGGGGGTGAGGTGCCTGTTCGCGCTACGTCGACGCCGTCGGGTCGGCCAAGCCAGTGTGCGCTGCGATGGCCCGGACGAGCGCCTCGCGATCCAAGACCGGGCCGACCTTGTGCTCAAGAGGCCCGTCCATGAGCAGGGTGGCAAGCCCGTGGGCAACCGACCACATCGTGACCGTGCGGTCGCGGATGTCGTCGACAGAGGCGCTCTCGCCGAGCGCGCGTTGCACGTGGTCGATCAGTACGTCGAAGGACTCGTCGGCAACCTTCGCCAGCGTCGGGTCGTCGCCGATGTGCGTGAGGTCGTTGCGGAACATCACCCGGAAGTGGCCCTTGTGCCCGATTGCGAAATCCACATACCCATGGAGGAGTGCCGTGGACGAGTCGATGTCGGTTCGCTGCTCGGCCGCGCGCAATGCCGCAGTGAACATGGTGAAGCCCTCCAGCGCGATCGCCTGGAAGATGCCCCTGCGGTCGGTGAAGTGGTGGTAGGGGGCCTGATGGCTCACGCCGGCATCGGCCGCGACCTGGCGGAACGACAAACCGTCGGGGCCGTGCTCGGCGATGTGGTCGACCGCAGCGCGCAGCACGGTGTCGCGCAGGGACGCGGGAGACATGGCACAAAGGTACGGGGAGCATGTTGACAGTGTCAAGTAGGTGGACTAAACCCTTCACCATGTCGCTGTCAGAGCACCCCGCCCCGAACGTGTACCTCACCGGCAACTACGCCCCGGTGGCCGACGAGGTCACTGCGTTCGACCTTCCCGTGATCGGCGAACTGCCGGCCGACCTGAACGGGCGTTACCTGCGCAACGGGCCCAACCCGATCACCGACGTGGACCCCGCAACGCACCACTGGTTCATCGGCGACGGCATGGTGCACGGCATCCGCCTTCGCGAGGGAAAAGCCGAGTGGTACCGCAACCGCTACGTCGGTTCCTCCACCGTCAGTGCCGCCCGCGGCATCGCCGACATTCCCGGTCGGAACTGGAACGCCAGCCCGGGCGGCCCGAACACCAACGTGGGTGGTTTCGCGGGCACCACGTGGGCGATGGTCGAGGCGGGCGGCTGCCCGGTGGAGCTCACCTACGAACTCGAGACCGTCGGCCGTAACGACTTCTACGGCACTCTGCCTGGCGCATTCACGGCCCACCCCAAGGTGGATCCGGCGACCGGCGAGATGCACGCCATCACCTACGCCTGGGGGG
>CANHST010000304.1 GCA_947463235.1 Acidimicrobiaceae bacterium | reverse complement strand
TGCATCACTGCATCAATCCGATCGGTAGTCCGGTGCCACGCAGATGCGCAGTCTCGTTCATGGTGAGCACACTCTTCACACCGCTGCGTGAGGCCATCACTCGATGGATGCTCGTGTAGTTCGGGTAGAAGAATCCGCTCGATGGGGCGAGCCCCAAGACATACGACAGATAGGCATTGATGGTGCCGCCATGGCAGGAGATTGCGATGCGCTGTCCGCCGTGCGAGTCCACCAGCCGATCGATCGTGCTGATGACTCGTGCGCTGAACTGTTCAGGCGTCTCTTCCTCCGTCGTCCACTCTCCGCGCATCAGCGCGAGATAGCGAGGATCGCCGGCAGCCTTGAGCTCTTCGATGGGCACGTACGAGGAGGAGTTGCGGTCCCATTCCGCCACGCCGTCGGCCACCACGACAGCGAGGCCTCGCGCAGCTGCGAGTGGTTCGGCGGTCTGGTACGCGCGCCGGAGCGGGCTGGCGTACACCGCGTCGAGCGGTTCGCTCTGCAGGTACTGGGCCAGGTGTTGCGCTTGGGCAAGGCCCGCAGCGGAGAGTTCGGGATCGGCAATGCCGTCCTCCACTTCTCTGCGAACTGGTAGACCGTGACGTATCAGCAGCAACTCCATTCCGACTAGATAAGCACCTATGGACACCCGTACGAAGATCGTGGCCACCCTCGGCCCCACCAGTAGCTCGCCGGCGGTCCTCGACGACCTGTTGCTCGCGGGTACCGACGTGGTGCGCCTGAACCTGAGCCATGGAACGCTCGATTCTCATCTGGCCATGCTGCGGGCCGTGCGCGAGGCGGCGGAGCGGACCGACCGAACCGTCGCCGTTCTCGCTGATCTACCCGGTCCGAAGGTGCGATCTGGGCAGTTTCCCGCGGGTGGAGTCGACCTCATTGGTGGCGGCGTGGTGGTGCTCGTGACGGAGGATGGCCCGAGCACAGCTGAGCGCGTCACGGTGGACTATCCGTCGCTGCTCGACGACCTCATGCCAGGTGATCATGTCGTGTTCGGCGACGGTGCCATCTCCTTGGAGGTTTGCGCGGTGCGAAGTCACGAAGCCGAGTGTCGCGTCCTAACCGGGGGCCGCCTTCAAGGTCGACCCGGCGTGCACCTCCCATCCGAGCGGTTGCGCCTCACCACGCCCACCGACGACGACATCATCCTTGCCCGTGCACTCGCTGACGCCGGCGCCGATTTCCTTGCCTTGTCGTTCGTGCGTTCTGCTCAGGATCTGCGTGTGCTCCGAGATGCTCTGGCGCCCCGTGAAGTGCGGCTTGTCGCCAAGATCGAGACCATGAGCGCCGTGGCCGACATCGACGACATCGTCGTGGAAGCCGACGCGGTGATGGTCGCCCGTGGCGACCTCGGCATCGAGTGTCCACTCGAGGATGTGCCGCATCTACAGAAGCGCATCGTTCGCCAGTGTGTCGAGGTGGGCACACCCGTCATCACGGCGACGCAGATGATGGAGAGCATGATCACTTCACCGTCTCCCACGAGAGCCGAGGTGAGCGACATCGCCAACGCTGTCTTCGACGGCACGGATGCGCTCATGCTCTCTGCGGAGTCAGCGATCGGACTCGACCCACCGGCTGTGGTGCGGATGATGAACCGAATTGCGGGGCGAGCCGAGCAGGAGGCGTCGTACCGTCAGTGGGCTGCCCGGCTGGGCCGCGTGCAGCGTCTCAGCTGGCCGGAAGGACCGCATCGGATCACCTTGGCCATCACGCATGCCGCCAGCCTTGCGGCGAGCGACGCTGGCGTCAGCGCCATCGTGTGTTGCACCCGCAGCGGTCGCACTGCGTTGGCCATGGCGAGGTTCAGACCGCAGGCCAAGTTGATCGCCGTGTCGCACGACGCGCAGGTGGTGCGAGCCCTGCAATTGAGTTGGGGCGTCACCGCCTTGCATCTCGATCGGTTCGGCACCACCGACGAGTTGGTTTGGCACGCTGTCGAGCGGGTGGTGCAGAGCGGCCTGGTGAGCAAGGGCGAGACCGTCCTCGTGTTGGCCGGAGCCCCCGACCGTCCGAGTGGAGCTGCAACCGACGTACTCCGTATCGTGCCCATCTCGTGACCCCGATCTGGAGCGAAGAGGCCGGTGATCCCGATGCCCCGCTGGTGGTGGTCGTACACGGCACCATGGACCGAGCCGCCGGAATGCTGCGGCTGAGTAGAAAGCTCGACCATCGGTATCGCGTGCTGCGGTACGACCGCCGAGGCTATGGCCGTTCCAACCCTCATGACGGTCCGTTCGACATGGCGTCCCAAGTGCACGACTTGGTGTCGTTGTTGCGTGGGCGAACAGCCGTACTCGTGGCCCATAGCTACGGCGGCAATGTGGCGCTGGCCACTGCGGCGCTGCACCCGGAGCTGGTTGCGGGCGTCGCGCTGTATGAGTCGCCGATGTCATGGACTTCCTGGTGGCCCGGCACCACGGCAGGCTCCGTAGCCACGGCTGCGAAGGAACGCAGCGACGCCGACGCTGCCGAGTTGTTCATGCGCCGGCTCATCGGCGACCGCAGATGGGAAGAACTTCCTGAGCGCACGCGGGTGACCCGCCGTGCGGAGGGAGCAGCGATGGTGGGCGAGCTCACCGACCTGCGCGCCCACGAGCCTTGGCGGCCGGAGCAGATCACCGTGCCGGTGATGGTCGGGCGCGGAACGAGAGGTGCTCCGCATCATGTCGAGGGAATGGCACGGATGGCCGACCTCATCGCCAGTGCAGAGCTGGTCACTCTGGAGGGCTGCCGACACGATGCGCCCACGAGCCACCCAACTGAGTTCTTTCATCTGCTGGTGGAGCCACTGATGGCTCGTGTGGGAGCACCCTGGGCCTGAGGGCCTGAGGGGGCAGGGCCTCAGGGGGCAGGTACGTCGACGTCGGTGCCGAAGAGGTTGCAGGTGACCGAGTCGGGGGTTGAAATTCCGCTCTCCACTGCATCGTGAAAGCCGGCGACAGCCTGATCGGCGCAATCCGCGAGGCTTTGCCGCTGCGTCCACGCACCGAGAGCTAGGCCAGCCAGCACGACCACGAGGATCATCTTCATCACGATGTTCTTCACGATCCAGGCACTCAGCAGCGACAACACGACGAAGACCACCGCAACGACAATGGCGACGTTCTTGGCTGAATCGAGGGACAGAGCGAACATGGCCCGACCATAACCCCGTAGGGTGATGCGAGTGAGTGATCAACCCATCCTTCTCACCC
>CANHST010000303.1 GCA_947463235.1 Acidimicrobiaceae bacterium | reverse complement strand
GAACCCCAACGTGAGCCGCGTCGGCGCAAACAGTTGGGTGAGTGGTACACGCCGTTGGCGTTGGTGGATGCCGTGGTTCACGAGGCCGTCTTTCCCGGCGCGATCAGCGTGCTGGACCCAGCGTGTGGCGATGGACGGTTCCTTCGTGCTACCGGCTTGCCGCAGCAGACCGGCATCGACATCGACCCGAACACGGCGTTCGTGCACGGCGATGCGCTGCAGCGCGAGTGGGGCGAGCAGCGGTTCGACGTGTTGGTGGGCAACCCGCCGTACCTGAACCAACTGTCGACCCTCACGTCTCGAGGCGGTCGCTCGAAGTTCGGTGGTGGGCCGTATGCGGATGCCGCCGCCGAGTTTCTGGCACTTGCGATGCGACTGGTGCGACCAGGTGGGCGAGTGGGTCTGGTCCTGCCGCAGTCGCTGCTGTCGGCGCGCGATGCGCAGGCCATCCGCGCCGAGGTGGATCGTGTGGCGGCATTGCGTTGGATGTGGTGGACCGACACGTTGATGTTCGACGCGAACGTTCGCGTGTGGGCGGGGGTCTGGGAAGTGGGCGGTGAGCCGGGCATGGTGCGACGGTCGTATGGGCCGTCGTTCGAAACGCGCGAGCCGTTGCCGACACCATCGAAGTGGTCGGGCCTCATTGCTGGTGGTGTGCTGCCTCCACACGACGGCCCTGTGTTGGGCGACATCGCCACGTTCACCGCCGACTTCCGCGACCAGTACTACGGGCTCGTCGGTGCGGTGGGCGACGATGTGGATGGCCCGCCGTTGGTGACGTGTGGCCTCATCGACCCAGGCGTGTGCCACTGGGGTTCGAAGCCGGTGCGGTTCGCGAAGCAACGGTACGCCGCCCCGCGTGTTGCGTTGGAGCGACTCTCACCGGCGCTGCAGCGGTGGGCTGCTCAGCGGTTGGTACCGAAGATTCTCATCGCCAACCAGACGGCGCGCGTCGAAGCCGTGCACGACGAGCGCGGCGAATGGCTGCCGGGCGTGCCGGTGATCACCTGCATCACCGACCAGCCGCAACGGGTGCTCGACGCGTTGGCCTCCGATGCGACGAACGACTGGATCCATCACCACGCGGCGGGGAGTGGCTTGGGTGTGGGCACCGTGCGACTGAACCCGAAACTGCTCGCGTCGGTGCCACTGCTCGACTGAACGACGTCAGGCGATCGCCGCAGCGCGCGCCAACCCGAAGCGTTGCGATGCCAGGTGCAACCACCGTCGCCAGTTCACGGTGGCGCGCATCGTCATCCAACACATCTGGGCACCCCAGATGCCGGCCAGGCCGAGGCGCGGCCACACCAACGTGGCGATGGCGAGCGGCGCGAACGACACCAGGTTGCGGATGGCCTGCCGACCCAGCCACGCCATGTCGTGGGCGCCGATGAGTGCACCGTCCAGCGCGAATGCAATAGCCCCGGGAAACTGCATGATGGCCAATACCAACAGTGCGCCGATCAGCCGTGAGCGAACTGCTGGATCGGTGGTGAACACCAACGGGATCACCGGCGTGAGGGCCAGCAAGATCATCGCCAGCAACCCTGCGGCCAACAGTGACAGGCGCACGCTGATGCGGCCGATGCGCTCGGCCCCATCTGCGTTGCCCTGTCCCAGTTCGCCCGCTACCAACGAATGCAGGGGCACGGCGAGCGCGTCGAGCATGAGTGCCAGGAACATGAAGATCTGGGTGACCACCTGGTTCGCCGCCAGCGTGGGTGCATCGAGGTGCGCAGCGATGATGGTGGATACGTTCCACACCGTGTACATCGCCACCGACCTCACGGCCATGTGGGCCCCGTTGGTCAGCAATGGTCGGTAGTGCAGCCACGCCGGTCGTACCGAGGTGAGGTGCTGGCGCATGGCGACCAGGAAGACGACTGCAGCCACTGCCTGCACCAGCACCGTGCTACCGGCCGAGCCCGCCACACCGAGGTGCAGGCCGTACACGGCCACGATCTCGAGCACCAGGTTCGCAATGTTGGCCACCACCACGATCTTCAGAGGTGTGCGCAGGTCGTTGTAGCCACGCAGCACGCCGTGACCGAGAAATGCAATCAGCACGAACGGCAGGCCGATGGCCGAGATGCTGAGGTAGGTGGTGGCGTGCTCCAACACGTCACCTCGACCGCCGATCAGCCAGCACAGCGGCCGCGACATCAGCGCCAGTAGCGCCGCGGCAGGAACGCCGATGAACATCGAGAGCCACAAGCCGTGCGCGGCGGTGCGTTTCGCATCGTCAGGGCGGCCGGCACCGATGGCGAACGCGATGTCGGGGGTGACGTACTCCAGCACCGACAGCACGCTCACCACGTTCAGCAGGATGATGCTGGCGATGGCCATGCCGGCCAGTTGCGGCGTGCCCAGGCGGCCGACGATGGCGGTATCGACCAGCACATAGACGGGCTCCACGGCCAGCGTGCCCAGCGCGGGAATGGCGAGCCGCACGATCTTTCGTTCGAGGTCGTCGCGCAACAGCGGCATGGCGCCATGCTCGCACGCCGGCCCGATGACACCGGTGTGCATTCGCTACCGTGCCGGCATGTCCGAGCAGGCGTCGTCGTTCATCCGTCACCACGTGGAAGGCAAGGTCGGGGTGATCACCATCGACCGGCCTGAGAAACGCAACGCGATGACCTACGCAATGCTCGGCGAGTTCATCGAGACGGTGGGCCGCGCCGACGCCGACCCGTCCACCGTGGCTTTGGTGATCACCGGTGTGCCGGGTGCATTCTGTGCCGGCACCGACCTCGCCGACCTGGCCACCATTCCGGGCGAGCAGCGCGGCCTGCGCGGTACGGCTGAAGAGCGTCACAAGTGGTGGCCCATCGCCCAGTCTCGCAAGCCAACGGTGTGCGCGATCGACGGTCCGGCTGTGGGCATGGGCGCAGAGTTCACATCGCAGTGCGACCTTCGGCTGGCGTCGCCGAACGCTCGTTTCGCCTGGAACTTCGTGCACCGTGGCCTGGTACCCGACACCGGTGCCGGCACATGGTTGCTGCCGCGCATCGTGGGTCTGCAGCCCGCACTGCGCCTGCTCTACACCGGTGCGATGATCGACGCCGCCGAAGCGCAGCGGTTGGGCTACGTGCTTGACGTGGTGCCCAGCGACGAGTTGTTGCCGCGTGCCATGGAGTTGGCCGCCACCATCGCAGCGGGCTCGCCGCACAGCCTGGGTCTCATCAAGTCACTCGTGCAGCAGGGGCTGACCGCCCCGGTGGGCGAACACATGGAACGGCACACTGCGGCAAT
>CANHST010000302.1 GCA_947463235.1 Acidimicrobiaceae bacterium | reverse complement strand
TTGCGGACGCGGTGGGGTGCGGGGCTTGTTCGGGTCGCGCTTGGCTCGGATGAAGCCGCTCTTGCTGCGCGGCGCCGGGGGAGTGTCGTTCGGTTCGTCGGTCATACCTGCCGAACGGAGCCGCCGTGAAGAATCGTGACTGTCGCTCAACGCTTCGCGACACCGCGAGAACCGTTGGTCACACTTCCGAGCTCGGCGTGCGTTCTGAGGTGCATGACAGCTTCACTCGCACCCCTCCCCACACTCGAACACGCTTCCGTCGGTGCACCCATCACCCGAGGCGGCGTCAGCCTCATCCCCGTCTACCTGCACACTGCGGGCCTCGACATCGCCACCGGCGCCGACGCCGGCGTGCAGATCGGCGAGCGCCCTGACGCCGAGGTGCCCACCATCCAGGCCGCCAACCACGGCGACCGCCCGGCCCTGCTGGTGGACGGCCAGGTGGTGGAAGGCGGCCTGCAAACCCGGGTGCTGAACGTGAGCGTGCTGGTGGGCGCCCACAGCAGCCTGCCGATCCCCGTGTCGTGCGTGGAGCAGGGTCGCTGGCGCGGTGGTCGCAACTTCAGTTACTCGCAGACGTTCGCCACTCGCCGCGTGCGCCGGGCCAAGAACGTCACCCAGACCGACAACCTCATGGCCTACGGGTCGCGCACCAGCGACCAGGGCGCCGTGTGGGCCGCAGTGCACCACGAGCTCGGCCGGCTCGAGGCCCACAACAGCAGCAGCACGCTCGCCGCAGCGGAAGCACGTCTGCGCGATGATGATCGCATCGCCACTGCAACCGATGAACTGCGTCGCCTCGGCCCACTGCCCGGCCAGTGCGGCATCATCGTGGCCCACGGCTCGCGCATCGTGAGCCTGGAGTTGTTCGCCACGCCGGCCATGCTGGCCGCCCACTGGGCTGCGCTCGTCGGCGGCATCATGCTCGATGCGCCACTGCACGAGCCCACCAGTCGTCCGTCGCTCACCCGAGCACTGAAGTTCGTGCGCCGCATCAACACCACCAAGGCCACCGTGAACCCCGGTGTGGGCCTGGGTAGCGAAGTGCACGTGCGCACCTCCAAGATGGTGGCGCAGGCACTGGTGCACGAAGGTGTTGTCGTGCACGCCTCAGCGTTCGCCCTCGCTGCCTGATGAGTGACGCGACCGGCCCCGAGGAGTTCGACGAACTCACCGATCTCGACGTCGACGACCTCACCATCGACGAAGTGGAACGGCAGATCGCCGCCGCCATGCGTGGCGGCGATCGGTTGTTGGAACGGAACTTGCGACTGGCTGCGGGCGACTACCACGAGCATGATGGGGAACCCAGTCGCTCCATCGCTCACTACCGCCGATTGGTTGACCTCTGCACCGACGCCGACGGTCCCGATGCCTTTCGCACGCTCGAGATGCGCAGCATTCTTGGCCGGGCGATGGTGGAGGCCCACCTCTATGCCGATGCTGAAGTGCTGCTGAGCGATCTGCTGCTCGACCGCGAACGCATTCTTGGACCCGACCATCCCTCCACCTTGATCACTCGAGGGAACCTGGCCAAGGCGATCGGGCGCGGTGGTCGACTGCAGGAGGCGATCGTCGTCGCTGAGCGCCTGCTCGCCGACCGCCGCCGCGTTCTGGGCCCCGACGACCCAGCCACGCTCGACACCATCGGCCATCTGTCGCGGTTTCATTCCACCGCCGGCGACAAGGAACTCGCGCTCGAACTGCAACGCGAACTTCACGATGCTCGCAAGCGAGTGCTCGAACCCGAGGACCCCGTGCAGGCACAGACCCACCACAACCTCGCCACGATGCTGGCCGCCACCCAACTGCCGGCCGAGGCGCTCACCACGCTGGAGGACAACGTTCGTTTCCAGCGCGACTGGTTCGGTGACGACCATCCATCGGTGTTTGCAGCCCGAGCATTCGTGGCTCAACAGCTCGTGTCACTGGGCCGTATCGACGACGCCCTCGCGGCCTACGAACGATTGCTGGCCGACGAAGTGCGCGAGCTCGGCGAGCTGTCACCGATGGCGATGCGCTCCAACCTGAACGTTGCGCGGTGCCTGCACTGGTTAGACCGCTATGAGGAGTCGCTGCAGCGTTTCGACGGCCTGCGCCGTGTGCTGATGGCGGTCCACGGGCCCACCGCTATCGACACTCTGGAAGCCCGCGGCTACTACATGGCGGAGCTCACCTGGGTGGAGCGGTTGGAAGAGGCGGCCGTGGAAGCGGCGCTGTTGATCGAGGATCTGAAGGTGCTCGACGTGGACTACTACCTGCGCATCGCGCTGGAGGATTCGGCGCGGCAGATCCTGGACGCCGACTGAAACCGTCGGCGCTCAGGCAGTGCTGAAGATCACCCGATGGTGGTGCAGGAACTCCAACGTGGACTGCTGCACTGCTGAGGCGAGCGGTCGGTTGCGCGGCCCCAAGGCCTGCCGCACCCGGCGGGTGGTGGGCACGATCTCCACGCAGCCGATGAGCAGGTCGTCGCGTTCGATGCCGACCAGCCATGACGTGTTGGCTGCAGCGGCCCTCGCGTAAGTGTCGAGGCAGTTGTGCAGCCGGGCGCCCCAGAGGCTGAGCTCGGTGGTGGAGGTGGGCACCAGGAACCGCAGGCCACGGAACAACTGACGATCCACCACCTGCAACGCTCGCGGCACACTCCAACGCTGCGGCGCCGGCGTGCTGGCCGAGAGCCGCGGCGCCATCATCGGCGTCTGATGCTGAGCCGGAGGGGGCGGCGCCACGTAGCGGCGTGGTGCGAGGAGCGGTGGCGGCGCGGGAGGCGGTTCGACGGCCGCGGCCGGTGCGGCCCGGCGAGGCTGAGGCCGTGTCGCAGCGGCCGGTGACGGATCGGCCGCCAGCACTTCGCTGCGTGTGGGAGCGAGCACCGGCACGTACTGCACGCAGAGCTCGCGGAGCCCTTCGAGCCGTTGCGGCAGCGGCGTGGTGACCTTCTCGCGAATCCACCACCACTGTGTGAGCACCTGCGACAGGGCGCGTGCGTCGTGATGGTTGGCCGCGTCGAGCAGCAGAGCGCCGCGCCGTTCCTCGGGGAACCACGGCAGCGCCTGGCGAATGACGCGCACATCGTCGACATCGGGCCACGTATGGGCGCCGCCATCCACCGGCACCTCCAAGATGTTGGCCAACACGTCGGCCGACACGAACCCTCGGCCCGCAACTGCCAAGCCGAGTGGAGCCAAGGTGACCGGGCCACCCTCTGGCCCGACCAACAGGCTCTGCGCGAGCGCCCGAACCACCCGCCGGTTCGCCGACACCCCGGCGATCT
>CANHST010000301.1 GCA_947463235.1 Acidimicrobiaceae bacterium | reverse complement strand
GTACCGGCGGCACCGTCGCCCTTGCTCTCGTCGACGATCACCGGCCACGCCCAACCCTTGTTGGAGAACCATTCGGCCGGCGGGAAGTTCACGCTGGTTTCCGACACAGCGGTAGCCACACCGAAGACGCGAAGATCGGCCGGAACTGCTCCACTGTTCTTCCAGTCGAGCAGGCGGGGCACTTCGGCGTTGCAGTGCGGGCACCAGTGGGCCAGGAACACCAGCATGTACGCGCCGTCGGCGGCGTCCACCTTCACTGGCTGGCTGTTGAAGTTCAGCCCGTCGAGGACGGGGGCGGACATGCCAATGGCGGTGTCGGGGGTGGTCTCACTGCTGTAGGCCGGCAGCGGATCACCGGTGACGGTGACCTTCTGGCTGGTGGGCAGGCTGGAGAGCCCGCCGCCTGCGGTGGTCTCGCTGGCAGCCGGCGCGTCGTCGCTACCCGTGGTGGCCACCACGATGCCGATGATGGCCGCCACCACCACGATCGCGATGGTGACCCAAATCCAAGTCTTGCCGCTGCTACCGCCGCCACCGGCGGCCTTCTGTGCAGCCTTGCGACGGGCCTCAGCTCGCTGACGATTCGCCATTTTCTCCAGCCTCCAGGGGTTCAGGAAGAAGTAACAGGGCCAGGATGGCAGCGAAAGCGCAGAACGCCATCACCGCCAGCGTGATCGAGGGGAAACCTGCGGGCCGCAGCGTGTTCGGGTCGATGTGACCGAACGACACGTAGTACGGGTTTGCGCACGGCACGGCGGCAATGCACTCCTTGGATTCCTCCACGAAACCGCGCTCGAGCAGGTTGTGCCACAGGCTCACCAGCAGACCGATGGTGGCCAGGGGGACGGCATACCACTTCACGCCGCGATCGCGCCGAATGGAAGCGACGATAAGAATGACGGCGCACGAGTACATGAAGATGCGCTGGAACCAGCAGAACCGGCACGGCTGCCAGTAGTTGCCGTACTCGCTCATGTACAGACTGCCCAGCGATGCGGTGGTGGCAACCAGCGCGGCAAGGGGCAGCTGCAGCTTCCAGATGGCATCGCTGAAGCGCACCGCCGGAACCGCAGGAATGAACCGAGCCAGCACCAGCAGCACCACGCCAGCGGCGGCGACGATGGCCAGGACTGCGAAGAAGTCGTGCAACGCCGTGACGGACATTCCCCCATTCTGACGCGGAACGCGCGAAAACGGATGGCAGGATGCTCGGCGTGATCCCGCCGGTTGTCGACGCGTCGTACCTGGACTCCCATCCCGAGGCCGTACTGGCCGATGTGCGCTGGTACCTCGACGGCCGCGACGGCCTGGCCGCCTTCGAAGCAGGTCATCTCCCGGGGGCGATCTGGGTGGACCTCGAGGGCGCACTTGCGGCCCACGGTCGGCCCGCCAGCGAGGGCCGCCATCCGCTGCCTGAGCCGGCCGACTTCGCCGCAGCCATGGGCGCGTTGGGCATCGGCAACCACACCGTGGTGGTGGCGTACGACGACACCGGTGGGCTCACCGCAGGCCGCCTGGTCACCATGCTGCGCATGCTCGGCCGCGATGCCGCGATGCTCGACGGCGGGCTTGCAGTGTGGGCGACCGACGGACGCCCGGTGGCCACCGGCCCGGCCGACGCACCCACGCCTGCCACCTTCACCCCGACGCCGTGGCCCGCGCACCGTCTCGCCAGCGCCGACGAAGCGGCCGCCCTGGCTGCCTCGGGCGGCGCCGTGCTCGACGCCCGCGCCGCCGAACGGTTCACCGGCGAAGTGGCCGCCATCGACCCTCGCCCCGGCCACCTGCCCGGCGCGCGTAACTCCCCGTGGGCTTCGGTGCTCGGCCCCGACGGACGCATGAAGTCGCCTGAGGCACTGCGCGCTCACTACGCATCGCTCGGCGCCATCAACGGCGACGTCATCGCCTACTGCGGCTCCGGCGTGAGCGCCTGCATGAACGTGATGGCCATGGAGGTGGCCGGGCTCACACCGCCTCGTCTGTACGTGGCCAGTTGGAGCGGCTGGTCGGCCGACCCCGATCGACCCACCGAACAGGGTCCTGCGGCGCCGGTGCAGCCGTGACCGACGCGGCCGTGAGCGGCCCACCTGCCGACACCGCACCCAAGTCCACAGGCCTCGGTGCGCTGCGCGACCTGCGCCGCACCCGCCAACTCCATCGCCTCGGCAACCTCGACTGGTTCGACGCCGCCTACCGCGTGTACCTGTTCGGTGGATTTGGCGGCGGCGCCATCCTCTGGATCAGCAGCTCGGTGAAGGACGCCCCGTTGGACGACAACGTCGCGGCCGACGTGCTCAGCCGCGGCCCGGCCGTGCTCGGACTCGTCGTGGCGCTGGCCTTCATGGCCGGCATCCGCGGTGGCGCCCAGGGTGGGCCCATCGCGCTGGAAGCCGCCGATGTGGCCCACGTGATGCTGGCGCCGGTGGATCGGTTGCGAGCCTTGTTGCGGCCGGCGTATCAGCGCCTTCGCAGCGCCCTGTTCGCCGGAGCGATGGCGGGTGCCATCGTGGGCCAACTTGCCGGCCGTCGCCTACCCGGCGATCTGTTCCCCTGGTTCTGCGCCGGCGCTCTGTACGGGGCGAACGCGGCAGGTCTGTGGGTGGCAGCCGCGTTGCTGGCGCACACGCTGCGCCTGCCGCGTTGGCTCGCCACGCTCGTCGGTCTTGCTGGCGTGGGCTGGCAGGCGGCCGCCGTGGCGTGGAGTGTGCCCGGCCCGTTCAACCTCGACGGCAGCCTGGCGCTGTGGGGTTGGCGGATGCACACCATCGATCTTCTCGCGGTTGGATGCACGGTGCTGCTGCTCGTGGCCGGTCTGGCCCTGCTCCGTCGTATCTCGCTCGACGCGCTCGCCCGTCGCAGCGCCCTCGTGGCGCAACTGCGTTTCGCCGTCACCATGCAAGACCTCCGCACGGTCATCCTGCTGCGCCGCCAGTTGAACCAGGAGGTGCCGCGCCAACGGCCTCATGTTCGTCTTCGCCGGCATGCTGGGCCGCTGGGGCTGACGGCCAGCATCTGGCGTCGCGGCTGGCACGGCTTGCTGCGCTTCCCGCTGCCTCGCTTCGTGCGTATGGCCTCGCTCGCCGCAGCGATGGGTGTGTTGCAAGCCATGGTGGTGCGCGGCACCACGCCCGCCTTTCTGGGCACCGCCATCCTCGGCTTCGTGCTCGGCCTCGAAGCGATGGAGCCGCTGTCGCAGGAGGTCGACCAGGCCGACCGCGCTGATGCGCTTCCCGTGGAGCGCGGCGAGATCATGGCCCGACACCTGCTGGCACCGGCGGTGCTGCT
>CANHST010000300.1 GCA_947463235.1 Acidimicrobiaceae bacterium | reverse complement strand
TGTGGCGATGGTGAACGGCGGCATGACGGTGCCCGGAGCCCTCATCGTGACGTTCTTCGTGTTCGCCGGCTCTGCCCAATTGGCGACGCTGCCGCTGTTGGCCGTGGGCGCACCGCTGCCCGTCGTGTGGGTGACCGCCCTGCTGGTGAACCTGCGGTTCGTCATCTTCGCCGCAGCGTCGCGCAGTTACTTCGTGAAGCTCCCATGGCAGCAACGCCTGCTGGCCGGTTATCTGAACGGCGACCTCGGTTTCGCCTTGTTCTCCCGCAAGTTCGGCGACGCCACCGAGCGCGGCACCCCAGAGCAATTCGGCTACTTCTATGGCGGCGCCACTGTGAACTGGGTGGCATGGCAGCTCAGCTCCTACGTGGGCATCATCATCGGCGGACTGTTCCCCACCGAATGGGGTTTCGAACTCGCCGCGGCGCTGGCACTGGTGGCGGTACTCATCCCGATGGCCAACAAGTTCCCAGCAGTGGTCGGCATCCTGGTCACCGGCGTGTTGGCGGTCTACACGGCATCGATGCCGATGCGGCTCGGCCTGGTGGTGTCGGTGCTCATCGGCGGCAGCGTGGCGGTGGCTGCCGACATCTGGCGCAGCCGCAGCGAAGTGCAACCTGAGCCTGAACCGAGCGCAGCATGAGCCCGTTTCACGATTGGGCCTACATGGCGTTCGCCACCGTGGGGCTCACGGTGGTCACCTTCGCGACACGCGGCAGTTTCTTCATGCTCCCGCCCTCGGTGAAACTGCCGAAGTCGTGGGAGCGAGCGTTGAAGTACGCACCGGTCTGCGCACTGACGGCAATCGTGGCGCCAGCGGTGTTCACCAAAGAGCACGAGCCCTACATCAGCTGGAACAACCATCAGATGTGGGCGCTACTGGCGGCCGGCTTGGTGTTCGCCAAGTTTCGCAACATGACCGCGATGATCTGCGTGGGCATGGCGGTCTTCACCGCCTTGCGTCTCTGGACCTGACGCCGTTCAGCGCACGCGCACGCGAAGTGGGCGGCGACGGCGGCGCTGCTGGTCCCACTGATGGATGCGCCACGCCAGCCAGCCGATGAGGGCAACCTCGACGACCACGTGCTGCCACTGCCAGCCAAGCACCATCAGCGCGCCGTAGAGGACGATGGCGAACACGTGCAAGCGGTTCGGCCACCACCACAGCTGCTCAGTGGCCCAGAGGCGCACGGTGGCTGTATCCATCACGGCAGTCTGCACAAGTGCGGGTGCAAAGGCAAGGCGGCCGCTGTTGCCAAGAAGTCGGAAAGTCCTTCACTTTCTGCACCCAATCAACTACATTGCTACGCAAAGTGGTAGTCACACCACAGTGCGATGGGAGCACGCGATGAGCACAGCAGGGTTCAGATGGGCCGCGGCCGCCATGGCGGCAACGCTGGTGGTCGGCACCACGAGCATCGGCCTGGTCGACGCAGCGCCGGTGCGACCGCAGGTGGTCGCCAAGAAGCACTACGCGGTCAGCGCCACCTTCACGGGCGGGACCGGTCTCACCGCAGTACTGATGTCGCCCACCGGGCGTTCGCTGGCGTCGGTGGCCATCACCACGTCGCCGAAGGCGGTCACCCTCACCACCCCGCTGATTCCCAGCATCGCCGGTAGCACCATCCAACTGGTGAACAGCAAGGCACTGGGTGCGAACGGTCGGCCACTCGCCCGCAGCGGCGACTACTTCGGGCCGGTGGTACTGGCTTGGGCTGGCACCACACGCACCGCTGCCACCACCGTGTACACCAAGTTGCTGGCATCCGCCACAGCAGCAGTACCGCTGGGCGCCATCACCGTGTTGCGCAACAGTGCCACCGCCAAGCAGGGCTACGCCTACAAGGTCGTCAACACCCTTCGCGGCACCAAAGTGGACAACGGAATCGGCAAAGGCACCAAGGCCACCCGGGGCAAGCCGAAGGGCGTGGGCAACTACGGTCGCCTCGCCACCGGCCCGGGCACCAAGAGCCTGCTCACCGGCGGCATGTGGCGAGCAGGAGCACCCACCACCGACCCCGACAACACGGTCGGCGGCGACCTCGACGACGACGGCATTCCCAATGCCTTCGACGTGAACGACGACGGCGACACCAAGACCGACGCCTCCGACTCCACCACCCCCTCCCCCACGGTGGCCGCGCAGAATCCCACCACCGGCGCAGTGTGCGCGCCCGTCGAGTTCCGCATTTTCACGAACTTCAAGGCCACCCAGGCCAAGTTCGCCGGCACCATCAACTACTACGGCACCGGCGGCTTCAAGGCCTCCACCACCAACATCGCCAGCACCATCGACCGCACGATGAGCATGGTGTTCTCGCGCATCACCAATGTGTGCGGGCAGGCGGTCACCAAGACCGAACTGAAGGGCGTTGGCGTGCCCTACGCGCCCGCCGTGTACACCGAGCTGCCGACCACCTGCAACACCGGCGACTACCAGTGGCAGATCGGCCAGGGCACGATGTGCGGCAGTCCCGGGGGTTACAGCTTCGGCCCCACCTACGCCTTCACCGCCACCGACCTGCCGTCAGGCCAGGACACCTTCTCCATGCGAGTCACCACGGCCGGCGGCGTGTACGAGTTCACGGCATCGCCGGGCTTCGTGTTCGTCACCCATCCGATGCTCGTCGCTTTCGCGGTCTCCGGCGACGACCCGACCACCGGCCAACCTCTCACCCCCGCTGCCGGCGACTTCAACGCGGTCGATTACTCCGCAACTGAATCGAGCCCCGACGGCACCCGACTCGTCACCGAGCCAGCACTCAGTGTCAGCCAGCAGCAGAACCTGTGGCTGAAGATCTACCGCCCGCAGCGCCTCGCCATCGAAGGCGAGGCATCGGCCAGCGGCTTCGTCGACCTTGGGGGCTTCCGCTATACGCCCGACATCCCCAATGGCGTGGGCCCCGGTCCGAGCCAGGGCCCCGGGAAGTGCGATGCGATGTCGAAGACCGACAGCGCGTTCAGCGATACCGCCACAGTCGACCCCCTGTCTGCCACGCCACCGGCCCTCACATTGGTCTGGGACATGGAGAAATGCTTCGGGGTACCGCCGCGCAACGTTGTCTGGGCTGCGGGCAGCGCCGACTTCGACATCCAGGTGGAGCCTTCGGGCCCGGGCGGCAACGCCGCACAGAAGGTGCGCGTCACCTACATCTGATCGGGTACGCGGCGACCCGGATTAGCGAGCTGCGTTGGCGATGGCCACGCGCGGGTCGCGGTTCGGGTCGTCGAACGACCCCAGCGCAGCCTGGAACGATTCAAGCGCCGAGCGCTGCTGCGCATCGTCGAGCTCAGCAGCCATGATGCG
>CANHST010000299.1 GCA_947463235.1 Acidimicrobiaceae bacterium | reverse complement strand
TCGGTGACGCTGAAGCGATCGGCGACATCGTCGTCGGGCATGCTCATCAGCGCTTCGTAGACGGGCTTCGGGTACACCATGTGCGGCTTCGACCAGTCGATCGGCGGGTTCGGCAACGCATCAGCCGGTCGGTCGAATGCGGCGGGCTGACGATAGGTGGCGAGTTCCTCGGTCGAGATGCCCGCCAACGCCACCACCTCCGGATCGATCCAGTGGTTGCCGTCGATGGCGACCGACGAGGTGGCCACCTCCAGCGTGAGTCCCTCCGGCCCGCCGAAGTAGATCGAGTCGCACATGCCGTGATGCAACGGCCCCATCACGTTCACCCCACGCGAACGGATGCGGTCGCGCATGGCCAGCAGATCGTCGTAGGTGTCGACGTTGAAGGCCACATGCTGCATGGTGCCCGGAGCACTCGTGCCGCCCGCGTTGCCGGCGTGGGTGACAGCGGGAATGGGCTCGATGTCCTTGATGGCATCCAGTTGCACGAAGGCGATGGAGCACGAATCGTTGAGCTTCATGAAGCCGTGCCACGCACCCTGTACGCCGTGCATCCAATACAGCGCCACGAGTTCGCAGCCAAGCACATCGCTGAAGAACGCGACCTGCGTCTTGATGTCGGCCGTGCTGATGGCCAGATGGTGAACGCCGTTGGGTTGGGTCATCGCGACACCTCCGAAGTCGGGTCAGTTGGCGAGCAGGCCCACGATGGCGTCGCCGATCAACAGCACGCCGAGGATGAGGCCGAACCACGACACCAGTTGGCGACGGTGTTGCATCACCCAGCCGGTTGCGTTGTTCATCTTGTCCATCGCCTTCTGTGAACGAAGGACGACCACGAACATCATCAGCGGAATGCCGCTGGCGAGCAGCGTGTAGAGCCCCCATGCCGCAACGCGGCCCGAGGTGCCGACGGTGGATGCCGAGATGGCCAGCGAGCCCACCACCGGGCCCTGGTAGTCGGCCAGCGCCATGCCGGCCAGGAACGACTTGCCCGGCCCCATTCCCTGCAGGCGCTCCAGCGACTTGGGAACCTCGGGCTGCGGCTTCTTGGGTGGCTTGCGCATCAGCAAACCCACGACGATCAAGGCCAGACCGAGCGCCATGCGAATGATGAGGAACAGCCGACCAGGCACGGAGACATTGCTCACCGTGCCGCCGAGCACGAGGCTGGAGAACAGCAAGATGCCGGACTCCACGAGGAACGCGCCAGCGAGGTACGCCAGACCCTTTCGCCTCGAATCCGTGCCCCCTGCCATCACCAGCAGCAGACCCATGACGGTGACGGGCTGCGTACCACTGAGGATGCCGCACAGGATCAGTGTGCGAACGAGGTCGGACATGGCAGGCACAGTAGCCCGTGCGGTGCGTGAACTCCGTTAGCTGCCGCGCAGCGGCTGCATCACCTGTTCGACGAAACGCATCACGGGCTCGGTGCTCTTCGGGTTGCCGAAGTCCATCACGAAGTGGGTGATGCCCAACGACTGGCGGTGGCGGAGCAGTTCGACCAACGCTTCGGAGTCGGCGTCATTTTCGGGCAGCGCCTTCTCGATGGTGTTGCTGATCTCGATGCTGCCCGGGTCGCGGCCAGCGCGCTCGGCGGCT
Organism: Acidimicrobiaceae bacterium; assembly: GCA_947463235.1. Classification (GTDB taxonomy): domain Bacteria; phylum Actinomycetota; class Acidimicrobiia; order Acidimicrobiales; family Ilumatobacteraceae; genus UBA668. Next base: position 1,733 of record CANHST010000299.1, on the reverse strand, counting down.
GCGTGCACGATGCCGACCTTGCGGGCCCAGTCGTCGTCGCCGCGGTAGAAGCTGTTCCACATGTCGGCGAGGCGACCCACCATCGGCAGGCCGATCTGCTCGCCCGATGCGCCGATGCACACTCGCGGCACCGGGTCGGGCAGCGGCGGGGCCGACGCGCCGTCGATGCTGAAGTGCTTGCCTTCGAATGACGGCTCGTTCTCCGTCCACATCAAACGGCAGATGGTGATGACCTCTTCGAGCTGAGCGAACCGCACCGATGGCTTCGGGAAGTCGTAGCCGTAGGCCAGGTACTCGTCCTCGCGCCATCCCGCGCCGATGCCGAGGATGAAGCGACCACCCGAGAGCACCTGCAACGTCGCGGCCATCTTCGCCGTCAACGCCGGAGGACGGTAGCCGTGGCCCAGCACGTGATGGCAGAGCTCCACGTTCGGGTGGCGGGCGGCCAGCCAGGTGAGTGTGGTCCACGCTTCGAGAAACGGGTCGGTCTTGGCATCGAACCCATAGAAGTGATCGGCGATCCATACCGAGTCGAAGTGGGGCAGCGCCGTGGGCAGGATGTGCTGGTCTTGGTACACCACGATCGGCTGGTGGTCACTCCACCGGTTGCCGATAACGGGGGAGAGCCAGCCGAACTTCAGAGGGTGCGTCACGCCGCCAGTCTGGCAGCGTTCATCGGGCTTCGAGTGCCGACTTCACACGATCGAGGGTGGCCTGCATGCCCTTGGTCATCATCGAACCGCGGCGCAGCACCTTGTCGTACATGAACCCCTGGAATCCGCTCGCGGAGTAACTGAACGTCTCGGTCACTCGAGTGCCGTCGCCCTCGGCAGCGAACTCGTACCGCCATGTGGTGTAGCCCTCGGCCACGAACTCGAACACGGCACCGGGCTCGCTGACGCTGACCTGCGAGGAGGTGGTCCACTTCTTCATCGTGCGGCCAGCGACCTTCGCCACGTTGTCGCCTTCGAATGTGGCGCCAACCACGGGGCCGGTGGCCCCACCCGACCAGCGGGCAGCAATGCACTCGGGGCTCCAGTCGCCCATGCGGGTGACGTCGCTGATCGCGGCCCACACCTCGTGTGGCGGGCGGGCGATCACGACGGTGGCGGTGCCAGTGCTGAGTGAGGACATGCGCGCAGCGTACGCCCGGCCGGGGCGGCTGCTGCCACAATCGCTTTGGGGGTACACGCCATGACCGACACGTTCGACCCAGACCTGCTGCGAGATCGCTATCGCTCCGAGCGCGACAAGCGCCTACGCGCCGATGCCAACGAGCAGTACATCGAGATCGCTGGGCAGTTCGCCCACTACCTCGACGACCCGTATGTGGAGGCGCAGGAACGCGCCCCGTTGTTCGACGAGGTGCAGGTGGCCATCATCGGTGGCGGGTTCGGTGGCTTGCTGGCCGGCGCTCGCCTACGTGAGGCCGGTATCGAAGACCTGCGCGTCATCGAGAAGGGCGGCGACTTCGGCGGCACCTGGTACTGGAACCGCTACCCGGGCGCCGCCTGCGATATCGAGAGCTACGTGTACCTGCCGCTGCTGGAGGAAGTGGGCTTCATGCCGTCGCGGAAGTACGCCACGGCGCCCGAGATCCTGCAGCACAGCCGCAACATCGCCAACCACTTCCGCCTCTACGAGAACGCCTGCCTCAGCACCGAGGTCACCGATCTCACCTGGGACGACGCCGACCGTCGCTGGATCATCAGCACCAACCGCGGCGACCAGAT
>CANHST010000298.1 GCA_947463235.1 Acidimicrobiaceae bacterium | reverse complement strand
TTGAACTTCTGCAGCTTGCCGGTGGCGGTGCGGGCCAGTGCGTCGCGGAACTCGATCCGCTTCGGGCACTTGTACCCGGCGAGCTTGGTCTTGGTGTAGGCGATGAGGTCGGCCTCGCTGAGCGCCGAGCCCGGAGTGACCACCACGAGGGCCAGCACCAACTCGCCCCACTTCTCGTCGGGCACGCCGATCACCGCGACCTCCGACACCTCGGGGTGGCTGAAGAGCGCATCCTCGACTTCGATCGAGCTCACGTTTTCGCCGCCGGTGATGATGACGTCCTTCTTGCGGTCGCTGATGGTGACGTACCACTCATCGTCGATGCCGCCCCCATCGCCGGTGTGGAACCACTCGGGGCCGCCCTGGTCGTCGCGTGCGGACCGGATGGCGTCGGCAGTGGCCTCGGGCTGCTCCCAGTAGCCGGCCATGATGTGGTTGCCGCGGGCCAACACTTCGCCATCGGGGCTGATGCGCATCTGCACGCCGAGCGCAGGTGCGCCGGCTCGACTGAGCTTCACCGCCCTGTCGGCGGCCGACAGATGGTCGTACTCGGCGCGGTTGCGGTTCATGGTGAGCAGCGGGGTGGTCTCGGTGAGCCCGTAGATCTGGATGAACTCCCAGCCGAGTTCGGTCTCGATGCGCTCGATGGTCTTGGTGGGCGGCGGTGCGCCGGCACACACGATGCGCACACGGTCGCGTCCGGGGATGGGGCCGTCCCAGGTGGCGGCGGCGTCGAGGATGGCATTGGCCACCGCCGGCGCTGCGCACATGACGGTGACGCCGTGTCGCTCGACGCGGCGCAGGATCTCGGCGCCGTCCACCTTCCGGAGGATGATGTGCTGGGCGCCCATGCCGGTGACGGCGTACAGCACGCCCCACCCGTTGCAATGGAACTGCGGCAGTGTGTGCAGGTACACGTCGCGGTCGTTGATGCCCAACTGCCAGCCGAACGTCGTGGCGTTCAGCCAGATGTTGCGATGCGTGAGCTGCACGCCCTTCGGCCGAGCGGTGGTGCCGCTGGTGTAGTTGATGGTGGCCGTGGCGTCCTCGTCGTACACCCACGGTGTGGGCGGTAGGTGCTCGCTGCCGGGGTCGGTGTCGTTGCCGATGATGAACTTGTGCTCGCACTCCACGTCGGCCATGGCCTCTTCGAGCTCGGGGTCGATGAACAATGCGCGCGCGCCGCAGTGGCTGACGATGTACTTCACTTCTTCGGCCACCAGGCGGAAGTTGATGGGCACGAGCACGCGTCCGGAGCCGCTGACGCCGAACAGCGCAGTGAGCAAACGGGCCGAGTTGTGGCTCACGATGGCGACGCGTTCACCCGTACGAATGCCCTTGCGGTCCAGCCACGCGGCCCATGCTCGGGCCCGTGCCGCCATTTCGCCGTAGGTGAACTCGCCCCAGCTCTCGGCAGGCTGCTCGGGCTCATCGGTGACCGCAATGCGGTGCGGATACACCTCCTCGGCGCGGCGCAGGAAATCGTTGACGGTGAGAGCGACCTTCATGGCCCCATCATTGCCGATTCCGCATCGCGGATTCACAAGGGGACCGGCGGTACCCTGGGGCGCGACATGTCTGATCATTCTCGCCCGCCGCGCGGCCGCGGCCCTCGGCAGCGTTCGTCGAAGCCCGCCGAACATCGCACCCCCGCCCAACCCGCCTTCACGTTCAATCCCGAGGATTACGTGCCCACCGGCTTCATCGAGTTGGGCGTGCCCACCGAGGTCGACATGGGGTTGGCAGCGGCCGGCTTCTCTGCTCCCTTTGCCATCCAGACCAAGGCCATTCCGGTGGCGCTCACCGGCCGCGACGTGTGCGGTCGCGCCAAGACCGGTTCCGGCAAGACGCTTGCGTTCGGTGTGCCACTGCTCGCTCGTCTCACCAAGGTCGGCGAGCCGCGTCGACCCGCTGCGCTGGTGCTGGTGCCCACTCGTGAGCTCGCCCTGCAGGTGGCCGAGGTGTTGGCCCCGGTGGCCATTGCCTGCGGCCGCACTGTGCTGGCCGTGTACGGCGGTGCATCGCGTCAGCAGCAGATCGATGCGCTCGAACTCGGCGTCGATGTCGTGGTCGCCACGCCGTTGCGCCTCATCGACCTGCTGAAGGAAGACGAACTGCAACTCGATGCCGTCGAGATCCTCGTGCTCGACGAGGCCGACCGCATGGCCGACGACGGCTTCACGCCGCAGGTCGAGTGGATCATGCGCAAGATCACTGCGCCGCATCAGACCATGCTGTTCAGCGCCACCCTCGACGGCGATGTGGGTCACCTGGTTGCCCGATACATGAAGGACCCTGAGGAGGTGGCCATCGATGCGGCCACCGACACCGTGGGCACCATGCATCACCTGTGGCTGGCGGTGCACCACATGGATAAGGACCGCGTGGTTGCCTCGATTGCGTCCTCGATGGACAAGACCATCGTGTTCTGCCAAACGAAGCGCACCTGCGATCGCGTGGAGCGCAACCTTCAGGAGATCGGTGTGCGCGCTGCAGCCATTCATGGCGATCTTGCGCAGGCGGCTCGCGAGCGTGCACTGAAGCGGTTCACCGATGGCCAGCTGAGCGTGCTGGTGGCCACCGATGTGGCTGCCCGCGGTATCGACATCGACGACATCGGCGCAGTGATCCACTACGAGCCTGCTGGCGATGTGAAGGATTACCTGCACCGCAGCGGACGTACCGCACGCGCTGGTCGCGATGGCTGGGCCATCACCTTGGCCGAGTACAACCAGCACACCCAGGTGCGCATCTTGCAGCGCGCCATGCGGTTGGAGCCCACGCCGCCCGTCGAGGTGTTCAGCAACAACCCGAAGCTGAAGCAGCTCTCGCAGTTCGAAGACGACTGACCCCACTGTCGGTTGCCGCCGCCGTCTCAGGCGGCGCGAGCAGTGGGAGGGCCGTGCGTGGTGATGTGCCCGCCTGGTCGGATGACCGTGAGCGCGCGGCCGGGTTCGAGAATGAGCTGCCAGCCGCCTTCGTTCGCCAAGTGGTGATGCCGGTTGCAGAGCGGCAGCAGATTGTCGATGTCGGTGAGGCCCTGTTGGAACCCGTACCACGACACGTGGTGTGCCTGGGTGTGTTCGAACGGCACGTCACACAGTGCGCAGGTGCGGTAGAGCACGCGGAGCGCACGACGCTGTGCTCGTGGCGGCACCCATCGACCAGCGTCTTCTCGTCGATCAACACGGTGACGTCGGGCAGTCCTGAGGTGCCCTTCCCTTCGGACAGGGCGAGCAGGGCCAAGGCGGCAAGGTGGTCGTGCCGTTCGTGTGGATCGGTGGGACAGTCGTCGGGGACGCTGCCGGCTGAGCCGTGGAACAGGGCTTCGAGGGCGTTGCGGATGCGGCCCTCCAGTTCGGTGCCGCGGACG
>CANHST010000297.1 GCA_947463235.1 Acidimicrobiaceae bacterium | reverse complement strand
GCTTTGGCCAGCTCGTCGTCGGGAAACACCGATGGCTGGACATCGGCGATCTCGTCCAACCGTCTCATCACCTCGAGCTCACGCGTGTCGAGCGCGGCTCGAGCGATGCGAAGGTGATCCAGTTCGGTGCGGCACGCGGCGAGATCGATCAACGCCGTGTCGTTGATGATGGCCCGCAGGCGCCCGAGATCCATGGGCCACATCATGAGAGAGGGGTGTGACAGGGTTTCCGCCAACCGAACCCGACGGCAGTGACATCGAAGCCCGATGCCGACCCAAGGCACTCGACCCCCAGCGCCACCTCGGGCACGATTCGCGGCATGTTGAGCAGCGCGAGGTGACGGGCCAGCCCAGGGAGGCAGTTCACGCTCGATGAAGCGATTACTGGTTGGTGGAATCGCGATGTGTGCGGTTCCTGTAGCCGTCACCTTGTCTGGCTGCGGGACGACCCCGCTGCCGCACGCCGAACTGGGTGGGCAACAACGACACTCAGCGTCGTTTCACCCTGCCCAGTTCCGAAGGTTGGGGCGTCACTGGCTCCTGTGCGCCTGAATCCTCACGCCGCGGGCGGGTCATTACGGCCTGGGTGTAGAGCAACTGGAAGCCCACTCGGGTGAGGTTGCGGGCGGAGACGCCGCCTGGAACCGCCGTGGCTGCGGCGAGCGAACAACCCAGGCGTCGGGCCCGGTGCAAGCGGTCGGCCAGCAGCGCATGCTGCGCGCCCCGGCCGCGTGCCTCGGGCAACGTGGCAGCTCCGCCGAGCCACGCAACGGTGCGCACCGGCGTCAGCGAGCCGGTACCGACAGGCCGCCCGTCGATTGTCGCAATGAGGTTCAGCGCCCCGGGCACGCGGTGCATCGCGGCGCAGAACTCATCCGATGTGCGTCGTTCGGGTGTGCCGTGCTCGTGGCCCGAGCCCAGGATGGCCGTCCAGTCGGCTTCGAGATCATCGTCGACTTCGTCGATCTGCAATCGGCCGATGGATGGAAGCGACTGCAGCGAATGTGCGTAGACGTTGCGAAACCAGTTGACCGCATAGCCGCGTACACCGAGCTCTTCGAGCAGTGGCTCGCCGACCCACGGGCTGACTTCCAGCGACGCCGGTAGCCCGGCTTCCTCGTAGAAGGCCTCGAGCTCGTCGAGCAGTGCGGCCGGCGCGGCATCGCCGAACACGGCGCCGACGGCTCGGTTCACGTACCGCCCCGGTCCCATCGCAGCGGCCACACCGCCGTCGGCCGCCATCCAGCGGGCTGGCGACGAAGGTGTGGTCGCAGCGAGCGACTCCACTTCCAAGGAGGTCAACCGTGCAGCGGTGTGCTCCACGCGCACCACGAGCCCACGGTCGATGATCATGAGCGCAGTCTCGCGCTCAGCGGAGCCAGACGGGGCGGCCCTCTTCGTAGCTGTCGATGTCGGCGGCGTGCGACATCGTGATGCCGATGTCGTCGAGGCCGTTGATGAAGCGGTGCTGCGTCTGGGGATCCATGGGGAACGCCGCACTGATACCTGCGGCGGGCACCTCGACCGTGAGGCGCTCGACGTCGATGGTGATCTCCACGTTGTGGTCGGCCTCGATGGCGGCCCAGATCTTCGCGACCACGTCCTCGGGCACCACGACCGGTACGAGGCCGTTCTTGGTGCAGTTGTTGCGGAAGATGTCGCTGAAGCTGGGTGCGATGACGGCATCGAAGCCGCCTTGCTGGATGGCCCAGACGGCGTGCTCGCGAGAGGAGCCAACCCCGAACGACGGACCTGCCACCAGCACGCTGGCACCGGCATAGCGCTCGTCGTTGAGCACGAAGTTGCGGTCGTCGCGCCACGTGGAGAACAGGCCCTTCTCGAAGCCCGTGCGCTCGACGCGCTTGAGCCATTCGGCGGGGATGATCTGGTCGGTATCGACGTCGCTGCGCTTCAGCGGCACGCCGCGACCTTGGATGATCTGTACGGCCTTCATGTCACAAATCCTCCGGGGTGGCGAAGTGGCCGGCCACCGCGGTGGCGGCGGCGACGGCAGGGGAGACCAGGTGGGTGCGGCCACCGCGACCTTGGCGACCTTCGAAGTTGCGGTTGCTCGTGCTGGCGGCACGCTCGCCGGGAGCGAGCTTGTCGGGGTTCATGGCGAGGCACATGCTGCAGCCCGGCTCGCGCCAATCGGCACCGGCAGCCCGAAACACTTCCGGGAGGCCTTCGGCCTCGGCCTGCGCCTTCACGGCGTGGCTACCGGGTACCACCATCACTCGCGGCACGGTGACGGTGCGGCCCTTCATCACCGCTGCGGCGGCACGGAGGTCTTCGATGCGACTGTTCGTGCACGACCCGATGAACACCGTGTCGACCGTGATGTCGCGGATGGGGGTTCCGCCGGCGATGCCCATGTACTCCAGCGCGCGAGCGACGGTGTCTTTCGCGGTGGGATCGTCGAACTGATCCGGCGAAGGGACCACGTCGTCGATGCTGATGACCTGACCGGGGTTGGTGCCCCAACTGACCTGCGGGCGCAGGGTGGTGGCGTCGATCACGACTTCCTTGTCGAAGACGGCGCCCTCGTCGGTGACGAGGCTCCGCCAGTCGGCAACGGCGGCGTCCCACTGGTCTGCCTTCGGTGCGTTGGCCCGGCCCTTCAGGTACTCGAACGTGGTGTCGTCGGGTGCCACCAGGCCGGCCTTTGCGCCAGCTTCGATGCTCATGTTGCAGAGCGTCATGCGGCCCTCCATCGAGAGCGCTCGGATGGCCGAGCCGCGGTACTCGATGACATGGCCGATGCCGCCACCCGTGCCGATGCGGCCGATGATGGCGAGGACGATGTCCTTGGCGGTGACGTCGGCGGGGGCGTCGCCCTCCACCGTGACGGCCATCCACTTCGGTCGCGACTGGGGCAGGGTCTGCGTGGCCAGCACATGCTCGACCTCGCTGGTGCCGATGCCGAATGCCAGCGCACCGAAGGCGCCGTGCGTGGCGGTGTGGCTGTCGCCACACACCACCGTCATACCCGGAAGGGTGCGGCCCTGCTCGGGGGCGATGACGTGCACGATGCCCTGCAGGGGGTTGCCCATCGGGAAGTTGACGATGCCGAACTCGGCGGTGTTCTCCCGCAGCACCTCCACCTGACGAGCAGAGATGGGGTCGGCGATCGGTTGATCGATGTCGGCCGTGGGCACGTTGTGGTCTTCGGTGGCCACCGTCAGGTCGGGGCGGCGCACGGTGCGACCGGTAAGACGCAATCCGTCGAAGGCCTGCGGGCTGGTGACCTCGTGCACGAGGTGCAGGTCGATGTACAGCAGGTCGGGTTCATCGGTGCCGGAGTGGACCACATGACGGTCCCACACTTTTTGCGCCAGGGTGGAAGGGGTAGACATCCTGTCTCACTTTCTGAGATAGCATTCCCGTAGATGGACAGTGTACGGGATACCGC
>CANHST010000296.1 GCA_947463235.1 Acidimicrobiaceae bacterium | reverse complement strand
TTCGGTGACCACGCTGCGAACGTTGCGACGACAAACGGGGATAGGGTCGCCTTTCGACGAACGAGGAGCCACTGTGCCCGAGAAGTCACCCCAGAAGCCTTCGGCCAAGAAGCAAGGCAAGACCCTGAAAGAGAAGCGGGTCGCCAAGCAGGAGAAGAAGGACAACCGCCCGAAGGGGCTGTGAACATGAGCAACCCCGACGACGGCTCCACCGAAGCGGTGGATGCCGCTAGTGCAACGCGCCGCTGCTGGCGATGCCTGCAGCAGTTTCCACTCGACCCCGACGAACCGGTGCGACCCAAGGGTCTCGCCGCCGGATGGTGGGTGTGCGACGCCTGCCACGCCACCCTCATCCCTGGCAAAGGCTGAGCAGCGCGCTCAGTTCACGTTGCGGCTGCGGCCTTCCCAGTAGGGCGCACGCAAGTCCTTCTTCAGGATCTTGCCGCTGGGGTTACGGGGCAGCGCATCCAGCCAGTCGACGCTCGTCGGGCACTTGAACTTCGCCAGACGCTCTCGGGCGTAGTCGATGATGTCCTGCTCGGTCACCTCGGCATCGGCCTTCTTCACGACCATCGCCTTGGCGGTCTCGCCCCACCGTTCGTGCGGCACTCCGATGACGGCGCAGTCGGCGATGGCCGGGTGGCCCATCAGCACGTTCTCCACCTCGGCCGGGTACACGTTCTCGCCGCCGCTGACGATCATGTCCTTCACCCGGTCGTGGATGTACACGTAGCCGTCGGCATCCACGTAGCCGGCGTCGCCGCTGCGGAACCAGCCATCGGCGTCGATGCTCTTGGCGGTCTCTTCGGGCATCTTCCAGTAGCCCTTCATGATCTGCTGACCGCTCAGCCAGATCTCGCCCACTTCGCCCTGCGGGCACTCGTCACCGTTGTCGGGGTTCACGATCTTCAGGCCCACGCCCGGGCCGGGAAGCCCGCAACTGCGCAAGCGATGACGGTTGGGTCCACTCACGTCGTGATCGGCAGGGGCCAGGTTCACCACGGCACCGGTGGTCTCGGTGAGGCCATAGGCCTGCCAGAACTTGCAGCCGAACGTGGTGACGCTCTTGGCCAGCACCTCTTCGCTGATCGGCGATGCGCCGTAGACGAGCACGCGCAGGCTGGTGAAGTCGGCAGTGTCGATGCCCGGCACCATCAGCATGAACTGCAGCACGGCCGGCACCACGAAACCGTGGGTGATTCCCAACTCGGGAATCAGACGCACCAGCGCGGCAGGGTCGAGATCGCGCAGGATGACGGTGGAAGCACCCACGTACTGGCCGGCCGTCGCCCAACCGCCGCCACCGATGTGGAACAGCGGCATCGCAGCGAGGTTCACCGCCGACTCGTCGAGTTCCCACATCTCGCGGGCCAGCGGCAGCAGGCCGAAGAAGTTGCTGTTGGTGAGCATGACGCCCTTGGGGCGGCCGGTGGTGCCGCTGGAATACAGCTGGAATGCCACGTCGTCGGGGCCCTGCTGCACGCCGGGGTCGGTGGCGGGCTGTGCGACGAGTTCGGTGTCGTAATCGGCGTAACGGCCGTCGCCGCCGATGACCAGGACCTGACGCACCGAGGGCAGGTTGCCCACGATGGCGTCGAGTACCGGCACGAAATCTGCGCCCACCACGAGCACCTTCGCGTCGGCGTCGTTCACGATGTACTCCACCTCGGGTGCGGCCAGACGCCAGTTCACATCGACGGCAACCGCGTTCAGGAGCGCACAGCCGTAGAACACGTCGAAGTGTTCGAGGCTGTTCTTCTCCAGGAAGGCCACACGGTCTTCCGAGCCGACACCGTGCGACGCCAACAGGTTCGCCATGCGGCACGAGCGCTCGTAGGCCTCGGCCCAGCTCACCCGGCGGTCGCCGGCGATGTAGGCGACGCTGCCGGCCAACTCCGATCCATGGACGCGGATGATGTCGACGACGCTATTGATGTTCCCCATGAACGCGGGATCGTAGTGCCAGCCCCATCGGGCCGTGAACGCCTACGACCGGACGTCGAAGCCGAGCCCGAAGCTGCGGACGGCGCGAGCGAAGATGTTCGGCTCCACGTCGGGTTCGCTCACCACGCGCAGGTTGGTGATGCGCTGCGACAACTGCGAGAACGTTTCGGCCAGCGTGGTGCGAGCCACGTTCGTGCCGACACACAGGTGCGTGCCGTAGCCGAACGCGATCTGCGGGTTCGGGCTGCGGCGGATGTCGAACGTGAACGGATCCGCGAAGACGGTCTCGTCGCGGTTCGCCGACGGGTACAGCATGATGATGCGATCGCCGCGTCGAATCGGCTGGCCACCCACCTCGTCGTCGGCGACGGCGCGGCGGAACATGTTGTTCAGCGGCGTCACCCAGCGCAGCACTTCCTCCACCGCACCCGGCACCAGTGATGGGTCGGCCGCCATGGCCTCCCACTGCTCGGGATGGTCGACGAACGCCCGCATGCCGTGCGAGATGGCGGTGCGCGTGGTCTCGGCGCCGCCGCTGATGAACAGGCCCACCTCATGCACGATCGCAGCAGGCGACAACGGTTCGCCATCGATCTTGGCGTTCACCCAGGTGCCGATGAAGTCGTGTGCCGGGCAACCGTGGCGCTCCGCAGCCAGCGGCATGAGGGCCTGCACGAACTCCATGTTGGCGTCGATGAACTCCGTGAACGTGTGGCCGTCGCGTTCGCGCATGTCGATGCGCATCAGCCGCTCACTCCAGCTCTTCACCTCGCGCCACATGCTCTCGGGATAGCCGAGCAGCTGGCAGGTGAGGCGTGCCGGCAACTGGCCGCTGAACTCCTCCACCAGCTCCATCTCGTTCTTGCCGTTGGCAGCGGCGTCGATGAGCTCGGCGACCATCGCCTCGATGTCGGGCCGGCGCTTCGCCACCGCAGCGGCGGTGAGGTCGCCCTGCACCAACAGGCGCTGCTGGTGGTGACGCGGGTCGTCCTGGGCGATCATGTTGATCTCGTCGGGGTTCCAGATGGCCCGGTAACCCTGGCTGCTGGCGAACACCGTGCTGCGGCGCTCCACGTCCTTCAGGTCGGCGTGGCGGGTGATGCCCCACAGGCCGTTGCGCTGGTCGCGGTACACGGGCTCGTTGGCTCGCATCCAGGTGAAGGCCTCGTGCATACGGGCCTTGTCCTGGTACAGGTGCGGGTCGAGCAGGTCGAAGACCTGGCGGTCGGTGGCGGCGCTCATCCCGTCATCGAACCACAGCCCCGCCGCCCGCTTCGTGTCGTACGCCCCCGCCATCCGAGTCCCACAACCCCAACCGAGTCCCACAACGCCATGCGAGTCGGGACTCGCACCCCGGGTGCGAGTCCCGACTCGGATGGCGGCGGCGCGGCGGGGTTAGGGGCGCTTGGTGCCCCAGGTGTTCCAGTGGGTGGCGGCGTTGGCGGGTTTGCGGGGGGCCACGCCGAAG
>CANHST010000295.1 GCA_947463235.1 Acidimicrobiaceae bacterium | reverse complement strand
CTGGTCGAGGGGCAACGTCGGATGTGGGAGCCTTGCGTTCTACAACCGAGGAGCGTCACGATGAACGAGCGTGCTCATGAGGTGTCCTTCGCTGGCGGAATGCCGGAGATGTACGACCGTTATCTCGTTCCGATGATCTTCGACGTCTACGCGGCAGACATCGCGTCTCGGGTGCAGTTGCTAGGCGCTGCCCGTGTACTCGAGGTGGCGGCGGGCACGGGTGCTGTGACGCGAGCAATGGCTGCCTCGCTGCCCGAGTCGGTCTCGCTGGTTGCTACCGACCTCAGCCCAGCGATGATCGACCATGCGTCTTCGGTGGGAACCGCCCGGGAGGGTGGTTCGTGTTCAACGTCTGGGATCGAATCGAGCACAACGAATTCGCGCATGTGGTGTCGTCTGCGGTGGCCGATCTCTCTCCGGCGGACCCGCCCATGTTCATGGAGCGGATTCCGCACGGCTATTACGCCTCCGAGGTCATTCGTGCCGACCTGCGGGCGGCGGGCTACGACAGCGTGATCGACGTCCATGAGGTGGAGGCGCGGAGCCGTGCGGCTACGAGCGAAGCGGTTGCCACCGCCTATTGCTACGGCACGCCGATGCGCAACTTCCTCGAGGCCCGAGGTGCAGATCAACTGGCTGCCGCCGCTGCGGCTGCGGAAACTGCGGTGGCGCGCGCCTTCGGTTCCATCGATCTCGACGCCAGGATCAATGCCTTTGTCGTGGTGGCGTGTGCACCGCACCCGTCGGCGTGAGCCGCGGGCCGTCGCGTAGCTGGGTCAGCCCATCTCGGCGAGGCGAGCCTTGGCGAGATCGCGCAGCAACTTCGCATCGACCTTCCAATCGATGGGCACGCGGAACGTCTTCTTGTTCACCTCGTACTCGGCGAGTCGGTCGGTGAATGCCGACAGCACGTCGCGGCTGAACGGAGCGATGAGCAGATGGTGTTTGGCGGCGGAGAGGCCCATCACGTACTGGCCGTCGACGCGGAGCATCGGCTGATTCCAGGCGACGATCAGTTCGAGCCGAGGGTGGGCCTTCATCACCGCGGCGAAGATGGCCCGCGCCGTGGAGGCCGCCACGGGGTCGAGCGCCGCGAAGTACGCATCGGGCGTGGCGAACCGCTTCGACGTCGGCGAGTTGCGCACGTACATCACCAGCGCGTTGGCGTGGGCTTGGCTGAACGCGTGGTTCTCGCGCAGGTATGCGATCTGCTCCGGATACTTGGCATCGCCGAGGTCCTTGAGTCGTTCGATCCAGATGGCGATCGGCCCTCCATGTTTCTTCTCGATCGCAGGGAAGAACTTCGTGCGGTCACCGTCGTCGCTCGGCATGGAGGTCAGCGTAGTGAACCGTGGTCCACTCCCGAGCTTGCTCGATCGGTGAAGCCAATAGGCTCGGGGGCGTGCAGTTCGGGTTCAGCGGGGTGGTCTGGGAGTGGCGAGGGCCGGCGCCGTTTCACTTCGTCTCCGTCCCGGCCGAGGATGCCGAGGAGATCAAGGACGCTGCATCCAGAGTGTCGTACGGGTGGGGGATGATTCCGGTGTCGGCCACCATCGGAGCGACGTCGTTCACCACCTCGCTGTGGCCGAAGAACGGGAGCTACGTGCTGCCGCTGAAGGACGCAGTTCGCCACGCTGAGGGCATCGAACTCGACGATGTCATCGACGTGTCGTTCGTGCTGGCGCCGCGACGAGGTCGATGACGCGGATCAGTGCGTGAACCACTGGCGTCCGTCGAGTAACTCGCGGGCCGCATCGAGGTGTCCGGCATGGCATGCGGTCTCGGCGATGGAGTGCAAGAGCACGGCGCGTAGATCCTTCAGGCGAAAGTCGCCGAAGAAATCTGGCCACCATTTCGGCGCCGCCCCCAGCGGGGTGGCGCGGATCACATCGTTCGCCATCTCGATCTCGGCGCGGTAGTTGGCCAACACGATCGTGGGGCTTTCGCCCTCGGGCACCTGCCACGCATCGTCGGTGGAAGGGTCGAGTACGAACGGCACACCGGCCACCACGTTGCGGAACCAGAAGCGCTCCACATCGAGAGTGAGGTGGCGCACCAGACCTGCGCACGTCCAGCCCGACGGCAGCACCGGGGCAGACAGCGCGGCGTCATCGAGGCCATCGAGAATGCCCAGTACATGACGCCGCTGCGACTCCATCGTGCCGAGCAGCGCGTCGAGTTCGGGATTCGCCATCAGAGACCGCTCGCACCGCTCGGTCGGGTGGTGATGTCGAGGACTGGTCCGATGGTGGCGGGAATGTGTCGTGCCGTCAGATCGAACAGCGGTCGAGCGCTCCCGGCGAGCAGCTTGAAGAAGCTTCCTTTGCGCTCGAGAAACACCGGGTCGCGGAGGCGGTCCGCGTAGGCCAGCAGCGTCGTGCGTGAGAACGAGTGATCCACACCGCTGCTGCGGAGGCCGCGGTGCATCGAGTGATGCGTGGGCCAAGCCAGATCGTCCCAGAACTGCACCGAGTCGGGAAGCGACGACTGCTCGATGCGACGTCGCAGCACCTTGCCGGTCAAGCGCTTGGACACGAGGGTGGGGAAGCCGAAGTGAGGTTCGTACGGAATGAGGTAATTCGGACAGATGAAGCGACCGTGTCCACCTGGTTGCAGCAACGACGTCGCTTCGGCGACCATTGCCGACGGCTCGGGAACGTGCTCGATGACGTTGATGGCGAAGCACACGTCGAAACGGGCATCGGGAATGCTCGATGCATGAAATGGCGCTGCATGAAGGGCGATGTCGCCGACTGGGGCGGGCAGCCAGCACTCGTCGAGCAGTTGCGAGTAGGTGTGCATGTCGCCGAAGCCAGCGGCGGCCGGCTCGAATGCGACGACTCGATGCCCGCGCTGGGCGATGAGACGCGATAGCAGTCCGATCCCGGAGCCGATTTCCAACACGTTCGAGCCCGGTCTGAGGCGATCGAGGTCGGGAGCAAGCACTCGGTGGAAGAATGCCGCCTCCGCGAGATAGATGCCGAGCCATCGGCGGGTTGATTCGTCGGCATCATCGGCCCACGCATGCACCCGGGCCACGTCGAGCAGTGGTGAGAGATCGGCCGGTATCTCAAACCCGGTGGTGGCCATCAGGACACCTGGGTGAGGCCGCCGTCGACCACGAACACCTCGCCCGTGACGTACTTGTTGCGTACCAGCGCGAGCACCGCTTCGGCACAGTCATCGGGTGTTGCCGAGCGCTTCATCGGCGCCATGATCGCCACTCCGGCGTGCAACTGATCCCAGTCGGCAGTCCAGGGAGTGGCCACGAGACCGGGGGCCACTGCGTTCACGCGCACGGGGCCGTGGCTCTTGGCTAGTAGGCGAGTCATCTGGTTCAGGGCTGCCTTGGTCATCGAGTAGGCAATGGACGAGCCAACGGGACGGATGCCGGCAATGGAGGTGATGTTCACCACGTGTCCATCGGT
>CANHST010000294.1 GCA_947463235.1 Acidimicrobiaceae bacterium | reverse complement strand
GCAAGGCTGGCGGCAGTGCTCTTGGCGGCCCGCGTTGCCACCAAGCCGCCGGCCAACACCTTCGGCGACCGCAACGGAATCTGCACGGCGTGCACGAAACGCATCGCAGTGGACGGAGTCACCTGGCGGTTGGTTCCCTTCGCCACCCGATCCAGGCGGGCTGCGAGCCCGGCTGGGTTCTTCGTCTTGAGCAGGCTCACGCCAGCGAGATGATCGACCATCGACGACGTCGGCACCGAGGAGAGCGACACGTCGAACTGTTCGCCCTGCGGCACCCACACCTCCACCGTGCGCGCCACCAGATCCTCGTGGAAACCGAATGCAGTTCCCATCGGCTTGGGCACCAAGCTGATTTGCCAGCCGCGAGCGTTGTACCACTCCGCCACACGCACCGGGTCGAAGTTCACGGCGTGTTCTGCGATGCCAGACGCTCTGAGTCGCATGCCCGAGATCGCAGGGTCCACCAGCCATGGCGGCTGCACCACAGGGTCGGTGAAGAACGGCGTCGGGTTCACTGCATCGGTGGACGATGGGTCGGCCACGCCGACATACGACGACGACATCCAGACCGGCGAGGGACCGACCCCCAACGTCTGCCCGTCACGCTGCTGCAGCAATGCATAACTGTTGGCTGCGTTGGCAAAGCCATCGAGTGCACCATGCAACTCCACCGTGTGCGCGCTCGCTGCGGGAGGCACGGCGTGGCGCGTGGAACGCACCGATGCGTCGAGCGTGTCGGCCTCGTCGACGCTGCGCGTCACGAGTTCGGCCATTGCCTCGCCCATCGAGAGCGGCGCCTGCTGCGCCAACGCCGGCGGGGGCAACGGGTCGAACCGCAGATACGGGGTGAGCGCCGTCGGGTGCCCGTTCGTGCCGAGCGCGCCCGCAGTACCGAGCGAGGGGCCGTTGCCGGCCAAGTCGGCAGTGCGCAAGCGGAACCGATAGTGATGTCCGAACCGCAGGGCCGGCAGCGAACCCCTCGTCGGCGTGACGCCGATGGTGAGGGCAAGATCCGGATGCGTCGGGTCGGGGTCGGCGGTAGTGGCATTACTGCCGTCGGACGTAAGTGCTTTGCCGGGCTTTGGTGCCACGAGACTCCAGCCCGACCACTCCACCAACGATTCGCTGATGTGCATGTCGGGGTTCACCACCGAGGGGTCGGCGGTGGAGGTCATCGCCGTGGTGATGACCCCCTCGTTGAGGAAAAGGGCGGGATAGCCGAGGCCGGTCGTGTCGTCCGGGGCGCCGATGGAGATCGATGCGCGCGACGCGAGATAGCTGAGGTCGCGGCGGGTGAGGGCATACCACTTGCCTCGCTCTTCGTCCCACACATCCACGCGATAACCACGCACCAGATCGTCGAGGTACAACTTCGCATCGCCCGGCGATGCAGCCAACAGACTGGCGCTGCGCTGAAGCGACTGCACCACGTCCTTTGCCCGGTCGGCTCGCAGCAAGCGAAGACCGCCGTGTCGGGGGGCCGGAGTCTCCACCGTCGCCGGAGTACTGCCGCCACCCGGGGGCAGTGCAGCGACCTTTCGATAGGTGTGGGCAAGGTTGGCAGTCTTCAGCGCCGTGCCCTCCACATCCAGCGACACCACGCCCCAGCCATCCACCTTCTGCGAATCCGCACCGGCGGTGAGGTCCACCATTCGGTCGGCGGTCAGGAACGACAGCGGCTTCGGGGCAGCGAGGAAGGTGGTGGGGTTCACCGCCGTCAACGGCGTCACCACGTCGCCGGCTGCATTGCCGAACATCTCAATCGACACCCGCACCCAGCGCGTGGATTTCGCGAGTGACATCTCCACTTCGTAGTCGGCCACGAGGCCAAGTTGCCTCAACAACTGGGGGTGGTCCTGCAACAGTGCGATGGCGCGATGGAAGTCGATCTTTGGCACGTTCACCGTCGGGTTCGCGGCGAGATAGGTGGCCGCTGTGCGCGGCTCGAGGAACGTCAGCAGCTGCACGTGGTCGGCAAGCGCTTCGTTCGCAGTGCCCGCAAGTGGCCGAGTGGATCCGCTGGCCGCGACTCGTCCCCACGGAGGCGTCTGACGGCCACTGCCGAGCGCCGTCTCGATGGCCGCCGACACGTCCTTAGCAGTGTTCGGGTCGCCCACCTTCGACGCACTGCCCAACAGACCCAAGAGTTGCGTTGGAGTGGGAGCGTCGGTCTCATGGCTCACCAGAAGATCGGTGAGAAACTTCGTCTGATACTCGTGCAACGCCTTTGCGGGGAAGCTACGAAACGTGGCGCTGCCGTACTTGCCGACGAAGGCGGTGGGGTCGAATGGCTCCACCGGCATCGAACCGAGGAACAACGCCTGCCACAGGCTCAGGTCCGGGGCCGCTGAGATCGCTGTGGCGAAGCCGCTCCCCGTGGGCACCAACGAGGCATCAAACTGCTCGATGATCATCGAGTTCGGCATGATGGCGGGCCAGATCTCGAACAACGGGAACGAGGCAAGCGCGTTCTCCAAGGTCGAGGCGGGCACCAGTCGAGGGGAAATGTGCACCGAGAACCGCAACGTGGGAGCTGTCGCACCGACACCGGTACCGGCAGGAAGTGTGGTGGCAACGATCTGCTGTGTGGCCATGGGGATTCCTCAGATTCCGAATGCGCCCACGTAGGCGCCCCAGTCGGTGACCGTCATGAAGTCGGCAATGGTGGGCTGAGCAGCGGCCAGCATCGGCCCCACGGGCATCGCCGCCGAGGCAGCCCGGAGCGCCGCCGGTGCCGCGCCACCATCGCCACCGGCGAAGGTCTTCTCGACCTCGGTACTGACGGTGGTGGAGAAGAACGCGATCTCGATGGTGAAGCTCACCATCGCCCGACCTTTTGCCACACCCGGCGGGCTGACGTAGGTGAGCGACAGCAACACCTCGGCCGACAAGGTGATGATGCCCAGCACCTCCAACCGTCCGTTGAGGCGGAAGTAGCCCTGTAGCTCCACCAGGTCGGGTTCCGACTTCATCATGAAGTGGATCCCAGCCATCACGCTCACGTTGCCGCTGGCGATACCCAGATCGAGTTGCACTGCGGCGCCAAACTCCAGCGAGATCTCGAGGCGGCGTACACCATTCACGCCCACTTCGAGTTCGAAGAAGCCACCGCCGCCGAGGAACCCGACCGTGATGAGGAACGGGCTCTCGGCACGGCTCACATGGAACGCAGCCGTGAGCGGTTGGTCGTCGAACGGCACCGTGAGCAACATGCCCACGCGCAGGTTGCCCAACGAGAATACGCCCACCGACAGCGTGGGAATGCCCAGCTCGAACCCGGCGGCCACGTGCGTCGTGTCGACATCGAAGATGGGGCTGAAGTCGAGCCCGCTGCCGCCGCCGCCGCCGCCACCGCCCCCACCGAGAAGGCCGCCTTCGGGCAGTAGCTTCGCCGCCAGGGATTTGATGAAGTTCAACGCACCGTCGAAGTTCACCGCCCGGATGTTGGGCGTTACCTGCGGGTCGGCACCCGTATGGGCGGCAAACGT
>CANHST010000293.1 GCA_947463235.1 Acidimicrobiaceae bacterium | reverse complement strand
GTCGAGGGCGTGTTCGACGCGCTCGGATGGTAGCCGTGGTCTACCGTTCCTGCCTGCAGGGGTCTGTTGGCCCGTGCCGGGGACCACGAGGGGTAGCCACATGTTCCATCTGCGCGGCGTCGACACCGATGTCGTGATCGACGAATCCACGGGTGTGCCGACCGTCGTGTACTGGGGCGCGCCCTTGGGCGATATCGACCCGTCGTCGATCCTGCAGGCGCTTGCCCGGTCGGTGCAGCCGGGCTCGCTCGACACCGTGGCTCCGCTGAGTGTGCTGCCCGAGCACGGAGCCGGCTTCCAAGGTCGTCCCGGTCTCCAGGGCAATCGGCAGGGGGGTCGCCACTGGTCGCCCCGGTTCGAGTTGGCGAGCGCAACGCAGCTGATTTCCGGCGTGCGAGTGGAAGCCATCGACCCGATCGCCCAACTTCGTCTCGAGTGTGTGATCACGCTGGGCGATCTGCTCTCCGTACGGTGCACGCTCACCAATGAAGGCACCACGCGGTACCTCCTCCACGCGCTGCACCCCACCCTGCCGCTTCCGGCGCAGGCGACGCAGTTGCTCACCTTCGACGGGCGTTGGACCCGCGAGTTCCATCCCGTTCGCCGCGACTGGGGCAGCGGTGTGTTCCTGTCGGAGAATCGTTCGGGCCGCACCAGCCACGAGCATGTGCCGCTGCTGTATGCGGGCTCGAACGGCTTCGGAGAATGGCACGGCGAGGTATGGGGTGTGCACCTCGCCTGGAGCGGGAACCACGCCATGCACGCCGAAGCCATGCCTGACGGCCGTCGATACGTGCAGGCCGGCGAGTTGTTGCATCCCGGCGAGTTGTGTCTGGAACCCGGTCAGTCGTACACGGCGCCCGCGGTGCTCGGCACCTATGGGCGTGGCCTCACGCCCGCATCATGGGGGTTCCACCGGCACGCCCGGCATCAGCAGACCCGGCAGCGATCGCCGCGTCCGGTGCTGTTGAACACGTGGGAGGCCGTGTACTTCCACCACGACATGGACCGCTTGAAGGGTTTGGCCAGCACCGCAGCGGCGTTGGGGGTGGAGCGCTTCGTGCTCGACGACGGCTGGTTCGGTTCGCGTCGCGACGACACCAGTGGCCTCGGCGACTGGGAGGTCTCGACGACGGTGTACCCGGACGGTCTGGCCCCGCTGATCGAGCACGTGCGCGGCCTGGGCATGGAGTTCGGCATCTGGGTGGAGCCCGAGATGGTGAACCCCGACAGCGACCTCTACCGAGCGCATCCCGAGTGGGCGCTCACCACCGACGGCTACGAGCCGGTTCTGGCGCGCAACCAACTGGTGCTCGACCTCGCCAATGAGGGTGCCTTCCAGCACGTCTTCGGCCAACTGGATGCGCTGCTGCGCAATCACGATGTGCAGTACGTGAAGTGGGACATGAACCGCGCCCACACCCAGGGCAGCGGCAGTAGCGGTGTGGCCGGCAGTCATTTTCAGACGCTGGCGTTCTACCGATTGCTCGACGCGCTCCGTGAGGCGCACCCGACTGTGGAGTTCGAAAGCTGCAGCAGCGGTGGCGGACGCATCGATCTGGAAGTGCTGCGTCGCGTCGAACGGGTGTGGACCAGCGACTGCAACGATGCGCTGGAACGGCAGACCATCCAGCGCGGTGCCTCCTTGCTGATTCCACCGGAGTTGATGGGTGCGCACATCGGGCCGACTCGATCGCACACCACCGGTCGCGTGCATTCGCTGGCGTTCCGCGCCTTGACCGCGTTGTTCGGTCATCTCGGCGTGGAGTGGAACGTGCTCGACCTCGGCGAGAGCGAGCGTGCCCAATTGGCCGAGGCCATCGCGTTGCACCTCCGGTTCCGCGACCTGCTGCACTCCGGCGACACGGTGCGTTTCGACCCGGTACTCAACGGGCAGGAAGCCGCCAGCCATGCGCACGGTGTGTACTCACGCGACCGACGCGAGGCTCTGGTGGCCCACGTGCAACTGGCCAGCGGCATGAGCCTGCTGCCACCTCCGCTGCGGCTACCTGGGTTGGATCCTGCTGCGAGCTATCGCATCGATCAGGTGCCGCTTCCGGGGGCGCAGGTGGTGTGGCAGCACAGCGGCATCGAACTCACCGGCACCCAGTTGGCGCACCACGGCCTCCAGTTGCCGCGCCTGCATCCCGAGTCCGGGCTGCTGTTGCACCTCACTGCGATCTGATGGCCTGGCCCACCTGGCAGCAGGGCGCCATCACCGCGTTGGTGTGCGGCATCGTGGCGCTCACCGTCGGTCGCGTGCGACCAGCAGCCAAGGAATTGTCGCTCATGGCCGGGCTGTACACGCTGTGGCGACTGGCGCGCACCCTGCCGCTCGCCACCGATGATGGGGCCATCGAGCGCGCCCGGCAGATCGATGACCTCCAGAAGTGGCTGCACTTCCCGACGGAACTCTCGCTGCAGCACCTGTCGCTCGACCACGAGTGGCTGGGTCGCTTCCTGAACTACTACTACGCCATCCTCCACGTACCGGTCACGGTGGCATTCCTGGTGTGGATGTTCGTGCGGCATCGCGATGCCTACCCACATTGGCGCAACGGTCTGGCCATCGTGACGGGGGCCTGTCTGGTGATCCGGTTCGTGCGCGTGGCCCCGCCCCGCTTTCTCACCGATCTCGGCTACATTGACCTGGCGGAGCGGTTCGGTATGTCGATCTACGGCCCTGTGGGTACGGGCGTGTCCGATCAGTTCGCCGCCATGCCGTCCATCCATGTGGCGTGGGCCGCGGTCGTGTCGTTGGGCATCGTGTCCGTTTCCACCAGCAGGTGGCGGTGGGTGTTTCTGCTGCACCTCGTGTTCACCATGCTGGCCGTGTCGGCCACCGGCAACCACTGGTGGCTCGACGGGTTGGTTGCCATCGCGTTGTTGGTGGGCGGTCTCCAGATCGACAATCGAGTTCGCCGTTGGAGGGCCGCCCCGTAGGATGCTCGGCGTGTCCGACCGCATTTCTGCCGCCGATGTTGCCAAGGTGGCTCGGTTGGCGCGTCTCGATGTGACGACCGAGGAACTCGAACGGATGACCGTGCAACTTGACGGCATGCTCGAGCACTTCGCCGACATCGACGCGCTCGACCTTGCCGCCGTGGAACCAATGACCCAGCCCTACCCGCTCGTGAATGTGCTGCGGCCCGATGTGGTGCAGCCCTGTCTCGATCGCGACGAAGTGTTGGCTGCGGCACCGTCCGCTGAAGACGGTCGCTTCCGCGTGCCGCCGATCATCGGAATGGATCTCTGATGGGCCTCGCCGACATCGTTGCTTCGGTGAAGTCCGGCGCTGTGAAAGCCGCCGATCTCACCGAGGCTCGCCTCGCCGCCATCGCAGCCCGTGAAGGCGACATTCATGCGTTCAACCACGTGATGGCCGACGAAGCCCGCGCCTCGGCCGCTGCAGTCGACGCAGCCGTCGCCCGCGGCGACGACCCCGGCCCGCTCGCCGGTGTCACCGTGGCGTTGAAGGACAACATGTGCACC
>CANHST010000292.1 GCA_947463235.1 Acidimicrobiaceae bacterium | reverse complement strand
TCAGGCAATGGCTTGCGCCGCACGGGTCCGTGTCGGCCTGCTGGCACCCCGAGCGTGATGCACGCCGAGAGCGCTACTTCGTCGGGGACATCGAACAGCGACCGCAACTGATCCTCCACGGCGGCGTGCCACATGGTGAGTGCGCCCCCGTAGCCGAGTGCTCGCGCTGCCAGCAACAGGTTCTGGCACGCCGGGTAGACCGAAGCTCCCTCGGAGGGAGTCGCCTTGCGGTAACGAACCAGGCACACCAGCACCACCACCGGGATCTCCTCGAAGTGATCCACGTAGTGCTGCATCGTTGCTGCCATACGCGACTTCGGACTGTCGGGCTCGCTGCCACTTCCGGCGTCGTAGCCATCAGTTGCCCGCTTCGCCGCCCACCCTGCTCTGAAGGACTCACCCAACAGTCGCTTGGCCGCCACGGCTTTGGGGCCGTCGCGCAGCACGAGATAGCGCACCGGTTGGCGGTTGCTTCCACTCGGCGCTCGGGTGGCGTGCCACAGGATCGACGCCAGGTCGCTGTCGGGGATCGGCTCAGCCGCGTAGCGCCGGATGGTGCGAGTGGTGGAGAGCCCCTCGAGCAGGTTCATCGACCGGTGAACTTGGGGGTGCGCTTCTCCATGTATGCGGCGACGCCCTCGCGGAAATCATCGGTGCGCAGCAGCGGGAGCAATTGCAGAAACACGTGATGAACGTTCTGATCGAATGTCTCGGTCTCAGCGGCACGCATCATTCGCTTGATGGCGCGCACCGCCAGCGGAGCATTTGCTGCAATCTCGCCCGCAAGTTCACGCACGGCGTCCTGAAAGTGTTCGGGTTCCACCACGTGGTTCACCAGACCGAGTTCGAGCGACTCAGCCGCAGTGAGGGTTCGACCGGTGAAGGCAATCTCCGCAGCCTTGGCGTATCCCACCATCCGAGGCAGCAGCCAGGTTCCGCCGCTTTCGGGCAGGATGCCCCGTTTCGCGAAGCCAGGGTTGAGCTTTGCGTTGCTGCTGGCAACCCGGATGTCGCAACCCAACGCAACATCGAGGCCATAGCCGGCCGCCCCACCGTTGAGCGCGCAGATGGTGGGCGTATCGAGGTTGTGCAACACGGTGGGTGGTGTGGCCCGGAGATCCAGTTCGCCGGGAATCCCTTCCCCGCCGTTGTCCATGCCACCGAGCGAGCCCTTCGACGCTCCCATCTGCGCAGCCATATCGAGGCCGGCGCAGAACACCTTGCCAGCGCCCGTGAGCACGATGCAGCGCACTTCGCGATCGCGGTCGGCTTGCAGTAGTCGCTCGGTGAGCTGGTCGAGCATCAGCCCGGAGATGGTGTTCAACCGACCAGGGGCGTTCAGTGTGATCGTGGCGACATGGTCGCTCACCTCGTACAGAACCTCGTCGGCGGGCTGCGAATCGGCACTCGTCATGCACCGAACCGTAGCCGTGCCGACACAGAAGAATCGGGTCCAGTGCTTGTCGGTCAACGGAAAAGTGGCCTAACATGCCCTCCTTGCACATCAACAGTGCCGTATCCCGCGGCACTGCTCCAAGGGGGAGAAACCCATGCAGAAATCCCAGGTGCGCCGCGCAAGCGCACTGCTCGTGGGCCTGACGCTCGTCGTCGCGGCCTGCGGCTCTGACAGCAGCTCGGGCGGCGCAACCACCGCCGCTCCCGAGACCACTGCCGCTGCTACGGAGACCACGGCCGCTGCCGTGGAAACCACCGCTGGTGGCACCGACACCACCGTCGCCGCTGGCGGCGACGAGCTCAAGGGCATGAAGGGCACCACGCCCCTCGTGAAGCTGAGCGACGACTTCAAGACCGCCCTGCAGGGCACGCCGTCCGGCGAAGGTCTCACCGACTACAACTACGCTGGCGAGACCTACGACGCCATCGTCACCATCGCTCTGGCTGCGGAGATCGCCAAGACGGATGGCTCGGCCATGGCCGACCAGATCGTCGGCGTCACCAAGGACGGCGAGAAGTGCACCGACTTCCAGAGCTGCCTCGACATCATCAAGGCTGGCGGCGACCCCGACTATGACGGTCAGTCCGGCCCCATCACGATGAACGGCAACGGCGAGCCCCTCGAGGCCAGCTACGGCATCCTCACCTTCGGTGCTGGCAACCAGCTCGACGACTCGCTCACCACCTACGTGACCGCCTCGGCCCCCGAGTCGGCTGTGAAGGAACTCACGACCACCGATGTGAAGCGCGACGGCGACGGCGTGCTCAAGCTCGGCGGCCTCCTGCCCCAGACCGGTTCGCTGGCCTTCCTCGGCGCTCCCGAATTCGCTGGCGCTGAGCTGGCAGTGGCGGAGATCAACGCCGCCGGCGGCGTGCTCGGCAATCCGGTCGAGTGGTCGCCCGGCGACTCCGGCGACACCAGCACCGACATCGCCAGCCAGACGTCCGATCGTCTGCTCGGCGAGGGCGTGGACGCCATCATCGGCGCCGCTTCCTCCTCGGTCACCCTCACCGTCATCGACAAGATCACGGCCGCTGGCGTGGTGATGTACTCGCCCGCCAACACGTCGCTGAAGCTCGTCGACTACCCGGACCACAGCCTCTACTTCCGTGACGCTCCGCCGGACGACCTCCAGGGCAACGTCATCGCTCAGCTCGTGGTCGACGACGGTAACCAGTCGGCCTACATCCTGGCCCTCGACGACGCCTATGGCACCAGCCTGGCCGACGTGATCGAAGCCGGCCTGAAGGCTGCTGGCGTCGACGTGCTCGGCAAGAAGATCTACGACCCCAAGGCGACGAGCTTCGACGCCGAGGTGGACGAGATTGCTGCAGCCGACCCGGATGCCATCATCCTCATCACCTTCGACGAGGGTTCGCGAATCCTCAAGACGATGGTGGAGAAGGGCGTCGGCCCGAGCGCCAAGGCCGTGTACGGCTGCGATGGCAACATCGGTAACGCTCTCGGCGACAACTTCAACGCCGGCAAGTGATTGCTCCTCGGATCTTCTGATCCGGTGAACTGAGAAGGCCCCGGGCTTCGGCCCGGGGCCTTCGTCATTTTCACCCCGAGCGCCGAGCGCGAAAAGGCCCGCCTCCCCACCACGTGGCGGAGGGCGGGCCTCGACGAGAACGGACTCAGCCGCCGGTGGCCTTCGCCAGCGTGCCGAGGTACAACTCGATCACGGCAGGGTCGGCGAGCAGTTCGCGGCCCGAACCCGTGTAGGCGTTCTTGCCCTGGTCGAGCACGTAGCCGCGGTCGACCACCTGCAGACAACGACGAGCGTTCTGCTCCACCATCAGGATGGCCACACCGGTGTTGTTGATCGCACGGCAGTTCAGGAACACCTCGTCCTGAAGATGCGGCGACAGACCGGCGGACGGCTCGTCGAGCAGCAGCAGCGAGGGCTCGAGCATCAGTGCCCGACTCATTGCCACCATCTGGCGCTCACCACCCGACAACGAGCCCGCACGCGAGTCCTTTCGCTGCAGCAACCGCGGGAACAACTCCGTGACATAGGCAAAGCGCTGCTTGAACACCTTC
>CANHST010000291.1 GCA_947463235.1 Acidimicrobiaceae bacterium | reverse complement strand
AGGCCGCCGGTTGGCCCGGCAGCTACAACGCCGGCCGTGTGCGCAAGGGCACACAGGCGTTCCTGTGGGAGGGGCAGGAGCGTGTGCTGCCGGGCGCTCAGTCGGTCTTGGTCGAGTTTCCCGCTACGGCTGCCGACGAAGCGGCGCACGTGCCCAAGCCCGAGTCGCGGCGTGTCGCGACCGTGGAGGAAGTGCGGGCGGCTTCCGAGCGCATGCGCGATGCGCTCTACGCCGTGTTCGCCGCGAACTGACGCGCCGGTAACGTCGCAGCCATGGTGACCCCCGACTTCTTGAGGTTCGACACGCTCAGCCTCCACGCCGGCCAGCGACCCGACCCCACCACGGGGGCTCGTGCGGTGCCGATCTACTTCACCACCTCGTATGCGTTCCCCGACACCGACGAGGCCGCGGCGCTGTTCAACCTGGAGGCACCCGGCCACATCTACAGCCGCATCTCCAACCCCACGGTGGCGGTGCTCGAAGAGCGCATCGCCGCCCTCGAAGGTGGTGTTGGCGCCGTGTGCGCCGCAAGTGGCACGGCAGCGCTGCACCTCGCGGTGGCAACGCTGTTGAACGCCGGCGATCACATCGTGGCATCGAAGAACCTCTACGGCGGTTCGTACAACATGTTGAACCTCACCATGCCGCGCTTCGGCATCACCACTACGTTCGTGGATCCTCGAGATCCGGCAGCGTTCGTGGCGGCTATTCAGCCGAACACCAAGCTGTTCTTCGGCGAGACATTGGGCAATCCGGGCATCGAGGTAATGGATGTCGCCGCCGTCGCCGATGCAGCGCACGCGCACGGGCTACCGCTGATGGTGGACTCCACGTTCTCCACCCCGTACCTGTTCCGCCCCATCGAGCATGGCGCCGACATCGTGATGCACTCCGTCACCAAGTTCCTCGGCGGACACGGCACAGCCCTCGGTGGCGTGATCGTCGATGGCGGTCGCTTCGATTGGGCGGCCAGCGACAAGTTCCCCACTCTCACCGAGCCCTACGCCGGCTATCACGGCATCGTGTTCGCCGAAGAGTTCGGGCCGTCGGCATTGGGTATGCGTGCCCGCGCGGAGGGCCTTCGCGACTTCGGCGCCTGCATGAGCCCGCACAATGCGTTCGCGCTGTTGCAGGGCATCGAGACGCTGCCACTGCGCATGGCCCGCCACGTGTCGAACACCGAGCGGGTGGTGCAGATGCTGTTGGCCAACGATGCGGTCAGCTGGGTGAAGCACCCCAACGTGCCGTCGCATCCCGACCACGAGCTGGCCAAGCGCCTCTACCCGAAGGGTGCCGGTGCCATCTTGAGCTTCGGCGTGAAGGGCGGCCGCGAAGCGGGCCGCAAGTTCATCGAGGCGGTGCAACTAGCCACCCACCTCGCCAACGTGGGCGATGCGAAGACTCTGGTGATCCACCCCGGTTCCACCACACACGGTCAGCTCACACCGGCGCAGTTGGAGGCCTCGGGCATCTCCGAAGACCTCATCCGTCTGTCGGTGGGCCT
This sequence comes from Acidimicrobiaceae bacterium, assembly GCA_947463235.1. GTDB lineage: Bacteria > Actinomycetota > Acidimicrobiia > Acidimicrobiales > Ilumatobacteraceae > UBA668. The sequence continues at coordinate 2,004 of CANHST010000291.1, read as the reverse complement.
CGAAGACCCCGACGACATCGTGGACGACCTGGAGCGTGCACTGAAGGCGAGCCAGCGATGATCCTCACCGTCGACGACCGCATCGCCCACGCCGCCACCGGCGGCCACGAGGGCACCGACGATCAGCCCGCCATCGTGCTCGTGCACGGCGCAGGCATGGACTCCACCGTGTGGCAACTGCAGACCCGCTATCTCGCCTACCGCGGGTTCCGTGCGGTGGCGGTCGACCTGCCGGGCCATGGACGCAGCGAGGGCCCAGCGCTCACCACCATCAACGACATGGCCGACTGGGTGGGCCGCTTCATCGACGCAGCAGGCTTCGGCGCGGCACACCTCGTGGGCCACTCGATGGGCACGTTCATCGCGTTGGAAGTGGCCCGCCGTCGCGCTGGTCTGGTGTCGTCGCTCACATTGTGCGGTACCGCCACCGCCATGCCGGTGCACCCGGATCTGCTGGCCGACGCGGACAGCGATCTACCGGCAGCAGCGGCATTGATGGCGGCGTGGGGCCATGCCCGCCCCGCGCATGTGGGTCGCAACCCGACCCCTGGTCTCTGGATGATGGGTGGCGCTCGCGCCTTGGTGGAGATGAGCGAGCCCGGCGTGCTGGCCAGCGACTTCCGTGCCTGCATGGCCTACGAGCATGCGCTGGAGGCTGCTGCCGCGGTCACCTGCCCGGCCACCGTGGTGATCGGTCTCGGCGACAAGATGACCCCGCCGAAGGGTGGCCGCGCGCTGGCCGCCGCCATCCCCGGCGTGTACGTGGTGGAGCTCGCCGACACGGGTCATTCGATGATGACCGAAGACCCGCGCTCGGTGAAGAAGGCGATCGTGGAGACTGCGACGCGCTGAGGCGTCAGGCTGGCACCGAGTGCCAGCCACCGTCGCGGCCGAGGTACTCGCGGCCGTCGCCGGCAGCGCGATAGAACGTGGCGCTGCCGCTATCGGCGAGTACCTGCAGCATGGCAGGCAGTTCGCCGCCCTCGGCGCGAATGCGTTCGATCACCCGCGTCGGGCCCACGGCGTCGAGCATCTCGAACGGGCCATGCACCCAGTTGAAGCCCCAGCGGATGGCGTTGTCGATGTTGACGATGTCGTCGGCGATCTCGGGCACCAGTGCGGCTGCGTAGCGCAGCGTGCCGCCGAACACCTGCCAAGCCAGACGGCCTGCGTCGGAGTCGTGGAACATCAACTCGCCGGGTGAGGCGAGCACGTCAGCGGGCACCATCGACAGATCGGCGTCGACAGCGTCGCGCCACTGCTCAACGGTGAGATCGAACGTCTCGGAGCGCTTCTCGCCGTCGGCGGTCTTGGTAACGCGGCCAAAACCGCCGAGGTCGCGTGCTTTACGACCCAACTGGCCACGCTCGAGCATGCGGTGCTCGGCGTCGGGGAAGGCGGTGTAGGAGCGGCCCGTGTCGCCGACCGGGAGGTTGATCTCCAGGTTCTTGCCCACCAAATCCATCACGTCGAGACCGATGAGGTCGATGAGGCCGTAGAGGCCGGTGGGGGGCAAGCCCACCGGCTTGCCGAGCGCTGCATTCACCGTTTCCTGGCTCATGCCGGATGCGAGGAATGGCTTGGCGAGGTGCAGGCCGCTGAGCATGAAGAAGCAGCCGATTCGGTTGCCGATGAAGTTCACGGTGTCCTTGGCATGCACCACTCCCTTGTCGAGTTGGGCGGCGCCGAACTCGGCGAACGCCTGGATCACCTCGGGGCTGGTCTGCTGACCCGGCACCAGTTCGAACAGGCGCATCACGCGGACGGGGTTGAAGAAGTGGGTGATGGCGACGTCGGCCTGGAACCGCGGTGGCATGCCGGCAGCGATGTCGCGCAGCGGAATGCCCGAGGTGTTGGAGCTGACTACCGAACCCTCGGCGCGCAATGGCTCGAGCTCGGCGAACAGCCGCTGCTTGGTGGCCAGGTCTTCCACGATGGCCTCGCAGATCCAGTCGAAGTCGGCGATGCGGGCGAGGTCGGCGAACGTGCCGAGCTCGACCAGGT
>CANHST010000290.1 GCA_947463235.1 Acidimicrobiaceae bacterium | reverse complement strand
TGTCGCGCGCCACCACCATGGGCCCGGTGAGCATCACTCGGGTCTTCACCGGGTACTTGCTCAACTCGGCGCGGATGTCGGCCATCGGGCGGTTCAGGTCGATGTGCACCACCTGCGAGTCGGCGAGGTCGTCGTGCGTGACGTCGGGCAGGAAGCGAGCCGGGTCGGTCTCGAGCTGCTCCAAGAACACGCCATCCTTGGTGATCTTGCCGACCGCCTGTCGGTCGGCGCTGCAGCTGACTGCCATACCCACCGGGCAGCTTGCACCGTGGCGAGGCAGGCGGATGACCCGGACGTCGTGGCAGAAGTACTTGCCGCCGAACTGCGCGCCGATACCGGTCTCCTGGCTCAGCTTGAGCACCTTCTGCTCCAGCGCGATGTCGCGGAACGCGTGGCCGAGCTTGCTGCCCTCCGTGGGCAGCCCGTCGAGATAGCGGGCACTGGCGAGCTTCGCGGTCTCCACGGCCAGTTCGGCACTCGTGCCGCCGATGACCACGGCGAGGTGATAGGGCGGGCAGGCTGCGGTACCGAGCGTCTTCATCTTCTCGAACAGCCAGGGCAGCAGCGTCTTCTCATTCAGCAGTGCCTTGGTTTCCTGGAACAGGTAGCTCTTGTTGGCGCTACCGCCGCCCTTGGCCATGAACAGGAACTTGTATTCGTCGCCGTCGATCGCGCTGATCTTGATCTCCGCCGGCAGGTTGTTGCCGGTGTTCACCTCGTCGTACATGTTCAACGCAGCCATCTGGCTGTAGCGCAGGTTGCTGGTCTGGTAGGTGTTGAACACGCCTCGGGCGATGGCTTCCTCGTCGCCGCCGCCGGTCCAGATCTGTTGGCCCTTCTTGCCCTTCACGATGGCGGTGCCGGTGTCCTGGCACATGGGCAACACTCCGCCCGCTGAAATGGCTGCGTTCTTCAGCAGGTCGAGCGCCACGAAGCGGTCGTTGTCGGAGGCCTCGGGGTCGTCGAGGATGTTGCGCAGTTGCTGCAGATGGCCGGGGCGCAGGAAGTGGGCGATGTCGCGCATGGCCTCCTGCGTGAGACGCGTGATGGCTGACGGGTCCACCTGCACGACGGGGCCGAGCGGTGTATCGACGGTGCGCACGCCCTCGGTGGTGACCAGTCGAAACGGGGTGTCGTCGTGGGTCAGCGGGAACAGTTCGGTGAACTCGAACTCGGGGGTTGCAGCCATCCCAAAAGCCTACGCCCACCTCGCCCCCCGCTCCCAAGCCCCACCCATCCAAGCCCCACCCCAGGAGCCCCCTCCCACCCCAGATCCCTCAACAACTTCGTTCTTGTCGCGGCCCGACCGCCAACGATGGGGAAGAACCCGCGACAAGTCCGCGCTCGGCGAGGGTGCGCACGATGTAGGCGGGGTCGTCGATCACGTCGGCGGTGGTGAACTCCACCACCTCGAGTCCCTCCCGGGTGAGCGCATTGCGGCGGCGAGTGTCGCGTTGGCGGTCGCGATCGCTCACGTGGCCGAGGCGCCCCATCACCTCCACGACCAATCGGCCGAAGGCGAAGTCGACGCGGGCGACGAACTTGCCGGAGGAGTGGAACACCACCTGGCACGAGGGCCTCGGGAGTCCGTGCTGTCGCAACAGTTGGAGGAAGCGCCGCTCGAGTGGCGACTCGCCGCCCGAGTCGATGAGGAGTTCGCGCATGAGCCGTACGCCAGGCCGGCCCCGCCGGCTCACGCGCGCCAGTTCTGCCGACAGCCGCGGCATGGCGGTGCGTCGAATGCTGATGGCGCTGTCGATGGCATTCTCGAGACTTCGGGCACTGGGCATCGTGGAGGCGTGATCGATGATGGCCCGCCCGGCAGTGGTCGTGCGGACACCCTCGTGCCAGACGAAGTTCCTGGCGCTCCACATCTTCGACGTGTGGATGGTCATCCAATTCGGAATGGATCGACTGCTGCGCGGAACGAGGAAGTCGGCGTGGGTTGGCTCTGGCACATCGACGCCGAGCCACCACAACGCGGTCGTGCCGAAGAGCGCCCCGCGTCGGCCGAGCCATCCGGCGCCGGCCCGCACCATCATCGGAAAGGTGAGCGGCGTGGCGGCGTGGCGGAAGTGCCCGGGAGCCACCTGAATCCACAGTCCCTTGTCCACCAGTCGCTCCCAACGGCCGGGGTTCATGCCGAGTTCGTGCAGTGCCGTCGACGTCAGGAGGTGATGGTTCGCCATCGCCCGTTCGATCAAGTCCAGTTCGCCAATCACCACCCCCACTGGGCACAACGACCCGCTCCATTCGGCAAGAAAACCTCGGACTTGTCGCGGGTTTTTCTCCAGCGGTGGTGGTCGGCCCGCGACAAGAACGAAGTTTTGTGGGGCGGCTGGGGGGCGGCTGGGGACGGCTGCGGGGTGGGGCGGGGGTGGGAGCGGGGGGTTACTTGAGGCGTTTGGGGGTGGCGTTGGCGGGGTCGGCGGGCCATTGGTGCTTGGGATAGCGACCGGCCATGTCCTTGCGGACGTCGGCCCAGGTTCCGGCCCAGAAGCCCGGCAGGTCGCGGGTGATCTGCACCGGCCGATCGGCGGGCGACAGCAACTCCAGGGCGATGGCTACCCGGCCATCCCCGACCGATGGGTGCGTCTTCATGCCGAATAGGTCCTGCACGCGCACGCTGGCCGTGGGAACGTCGCGCTCGTAGTCGATGCGGGCGGTGCGGCCGGATGGAGTGTCGAACGACGTGGGAGCCAGCGCCGCAAGCCGACTGCTGGTGTCCCAATCGAACGTGGCGGTGAGCAACATCTCGGTGTCGAGTCGGGCAAGGTCGGCAGCGCCGGTGGCGTGCTGCAGAAACGGTGCGAGCCAATCGTCGAGCGTTGCGAGCAGCGCTGTGTCGCTCCAGTCAGGCCACGCTTCGCCGAGCTCGCGACGGAGGAAGGCCACACGGTGGCGGAGCGCGGTGGTGCGGTCGGGCCACTGCAGCGCAGCGAGTCGGGAGGTGCGCACTCGATCGAGCAGCGCGGCAACGGTGGCCTCGCCGGGCGGTGGTGTGTAGGTGCGTTCCTCCAGCAACATGCCACCGAGCCGGGTTTCCACCCGCTCCACGAGGTCGTCGCGCTGCTTGTCCCAGACCAGCGAGATGCGCTGCTCGATCTGATCGGCGAGCGCTTCGATGAGTTCATTCGTGTCGAGTGCTGCGCCGATACGGATGCGCGCGTTGTCGCGTTTGCCATCGAGATCGGCGGCCACCACGAACCGTTCGTTGGCGAGTGGGTCGGTGGGTGGCGTCCAGGCGCTGGAGCCGCTTCGCATCTGGAACTGGCCCGGCTGGCTGCGTCGCACTGCGATGCGGTCGGGATACGCGTGGGCCAACACGGACCCGCAATGGTCGGCGTTGACTGCATCGAGGTCGAGGCTGATGCCGGCGCGGCGGGCAAGGTCGACGGCCCTGTCGCGAACGCGTGCCACGTCGCGGCGGTCGGCGCCCTCGTGGTGGTGCTGCCCGCACACGACGGCGACGCGCAGCGAAAGGTCCGCAGGCAAGTCGTCGGGTCGGCCGCGGAATACGTCGCGTTCGTCGAGCAACGCGGCCATGACGCAC
>CANHST010000289.1 GCA_947463235.1 Acidimicrobiaceae bacterium | reverse complement strand
GGTGTGGGACTCGCATGGTGGTGTGGGACTCGCATGGTGGTGTGGGGCTCGGACGGGGGTGTGGGGGGGGGACTCGGGGGGGGGGGGGGCGCGGGGCGGTGGGGGTGGTGAGGGTGGGAGTACGGTGCGGGGTATGGCACTGCACACCCGGCTCACCGACATGTTGGAGATCGAACACCCCGTGATGTTGGCGGGCATGGGCGGAGTGAGTTACCACCGGCTCGTGGCGGCGGTCAGCGAGGCCGGCGGCATCGGCACGTTCGGTGCCAGCACGATGAGTGTCGACGAACTCCCCCGCGAGATGGCCCTGGTGCGCCAAGCAACGTCGAAGCCGTTCGGTGTGGATCTCCTCACCGCGATGCCCGGCCAGGTGGAAGCCGGCATTCAGGCCGTCATCGATGGCGGTGCTCGCATTTTCGTGGCTGGCCTCGGCGTGCCGCGCGAAGTGATCGACCTGCTGCACGACCACAACGTGCTCGTCGGCAGCATGTGCGGCAAGGTGCGCCACGCTGTGGGCGCCGTTGCGAGCGGCGTGGACTTCGTGGTCGCCCAGGGCACCGAGGGCGGCGGCCACACGGGCGTGGTGGCCACCATGGCGCTGGTGCCGCAGGTGGTGGATGCCGTCGGCGACAAGGTTCCGGTGGTGGCAGCAGGTGGCCTGTACGACGGTCGCGGCCTCGCAGCCAGCCTTGCCCTCGGCGCCGATGGCGTGTGGGTGGGCACGCGGTTCATCGCCACCCCGGAGGCCCGGGCCGTGGCTGGCTACAAGGACACCCTGCTGGGCATGCGCGAAGACGACACCGTCATCAGCCGCGCCTACACCGGCAAGACCTGCCGCGTGGTGCGCAACGAATGGACGAAGCACTACGAGTCCAATCCCGCCGACCTGCTCCCCTTCCCCGGACAGGCGGTGGCATCCACCCGCGCCGGCGTGAACCACCTCGGCGCAGAGGACGGAACGATCGTCGACGTGTCGCGTGAGTTCATGCCAGCGGGTCAGGGCGTGGGCGGCTTCGACAGCCTGGTTCCGGCAGCCGACATCGTGCGCAGCATGGTGGCGGAAGCTGAGCGCACGCTCGAGCGCATCGCGGCGGTTCGTCGATGAGCACTGCGGAGAACACCCAGGCGCAGGTCATGCAGCAGCACGTCGAGCACGTGTGGGAGACCGAAGTACTGCCGTCGTTGATGGACTACATCGCCATCCCGTGTGTGTCGGTGCACTTCGACCCGAAGTGGCGCGAACACGGCCACCTCGATCAGGCCGTCGAGCACATTCGCTCGTGGTGCGCGGCCCGCACCATCGCCGGGCTGAGCGTCGAGGTGCTGGAGTTGGAAGGGCGCACACCGCTCATCCTCATCGAAGTGCCTGCGTTCCTTCCTGAACAACACACCGCCCCCAGCAACGACACCGTGTTGCTCTACGGCCACTGCGACAAGCAACCCGAGATGGTGGGCTGGCGCGAGGACCTCGGCCCGTGGAAACCGGTGCTGGAGGGCCACAAACTTTTCGGACGCGGTGGAGCCGATGATGGCTATGCCGCGTACGCCGCATTGCTGGCAATCGAAGCCGCGCAACTCGGTGGTGTGCCGCACGCCCGATGCGTGGTGCTGATCGAAGCCGCCGAAGAAAGCGGCAGCCCCGACCTGCCCGTGTACATGGAGGCCTTCGCCGATCGCATCGGCACGCCGTCGCTGGTGGTGTGCCTCGACTCTGGCTGCCTCGACGATCAACGCCTGTGGGTCACCACGTCGCTGCGCGGTCTGGCCGCCGGAACTCTGCGGGTGGATGTGCTCCGCGAAGGCGTGCACTCCGGCTCCGCCAGTGGTGTGGTGCCGTCCACCTTCCGCATCATCCGGCAGTTGCTCGACCGCATCGAAGACGCCGAGACCGGTCGGGTGCTGCTGCCCCGTCTGCACGTCGACATCCCGGCCGACCGTCGTGCCCAGATCGAGGAGACCGCCTCCGACTTCACCATCGGCGACGACTTCCCCTGGGTGCACGAGCACGTCAAGCCGATGGAGACCGACCCGGTGGAGCAACTGCTGTCCACCACGTGGCGCCCCACGGTGAGCTACATCGGCGCAGAAGGAATGCCCGACGTGCCGATGGCCGGCAACGTGCTGCGCCCGCAAACCACGCTGCAGGTGAGCGTGCGGCTGCCACCCACATGCGACCCTGATGTTGCCTTGGAGGAACTCACCAACGCGCTCACCTCCGACCCGCCGTACAACGCCAAGGTGCAGTTCCTCGACGGCCAGTCCGGGCCCGGCTGGAATGCACCGGCCTTCGCACCGTGGCTCGACGCGGCGCTCACCGAGGCATCCTTGATCGCCTTCGGCCAGCCGCACCGGGCCTTCGGTGAGGGCGGCTCCATTCCGTTCATGGGCATGCTCGGCCACCGATTTCCTGAGGCACAGTTCGTGGTGACTGGCGCCCTCGGGCCCGACTCCAACGCCCACGGCCCGAACGAGTATCTCGACGTGCCGACCGCACGGAAGATCACGCTCTGCGTGGCACATCTGTTGCACGCGCACGCCACCCGCTGATGCTGCAACTGCTGAAGACCAACCGCGACCTTCGATCGCTGTTCATCGCTCAGGTGGTGAGCTTCATGGGCGATTGGTTCACGTTCGTCGCCCTGGCGGGCATGATCAAGGACGCCACCGGTAGCGCCTTCCTGGTGTCGCTGGCCTACGTGTCGTTCTCGCTGCCCGCATTCCTCGCATCGCCCATCGCCGGTCCAGTGGTGGATCGCTACGACCGGCGCAACCTGCTGATCGTCGTCTCCGGTGCGCAGGCCGTGGCGGCGATGGGGTTGCTCACCGCATCATCGAGCCACGTGTGGCCGCTGTTCGTCTTTCAGGGCACCATCAGCGCACTCGCCGCGTTCGTGAAACCGGCCATCGACGCCGGTGTTCCGAACCTGGCACGTAACCCTGAGGAACTCCGCAAAGCCAACGCGCTGTTCGGCAGCACGTGGGGTGTGATGCTGGCGCTCGGCGCTGCCATCGGCGGAGTGTTCAGCCAAGCCTTCGGTCGGCAAGCTGCGTTCGTCGCCGACGCCATCTCGTTCGTCATCGCACTCGGCTTGTTCGCGCTCATCAAGCGGCCGATGCAAGAGCCGCAGCACGCGCACCGCAAGGCCGTGCGGGTGATCGACGACATGAAGGAAGCGGGCCGTTACGCGAAGAAGGACCACGTGGTGCTGGCACTCCTGGCCAGCAAGGCAACCTTCGCCATCGGGGCGGGCACCGTGAGCCAGTTACCTGTGCTGGCCACCGAGGTGTTCCACTGGGGCGACGGAGGCACCGGCCTCCTGCTGGGTGCCCGCGGGCTGGGCGCCGGGCTCGGGCCTATCGTGGCGTCGCGACTGGTACGCGGTCAGGTGTCGAGGGTGCTGCGCGTCTGCGGCTATGCCGGGCTGGGTTTCAGCATCTTCTATCTGGCGGGGGCGTGGGCCCCGGTGATCTACCTGGCGGCGTTCGCCATCGCGATCGCGCACCTCGGCGGCGGTTCGCAATGGACACTCAGCACATACGGCCTACAGCTCCGC
>CANHST010000288.1 GCA_947463235.1 Acidimicrobiaceae bacterium | reverse complement strand
GTGTGCCGAGGTCGATGTGGCCGGCCATCCGTGCCACCGACACGGTGATGCTGCAACGCGCAGGGCTCATGATCATCGACCCAGCGATCGAGGTGCCGGGCCTCAAGCTCGTGACCGCAAGCCTGGTGACGCCCGAGGCCGCGAAGGCCACGGAGTGGGTGGGCGCCAGCACAATGCTCATCGCCACGACGCCTGCGCCGCTCAGTGAGACAGAGCAGAACGCACTCACCGTGCTCGCGTCGAGCACCTCCTACGACTACTTCTTCGGAGCGGTCGGCACGCCGCCGTTCACCCAGCCATCGGTGTCGCTCGGGTGGGAGGTGAGGTACGCGCCGTCGGGCATCTCGAAAGCGGCTCAGCGGTGGCTGGTGATCGCCTTCCTGCTGTTGCTCGTGTCGCTCATCGTCGGCATCGGCCTGGGGCTGTGGGCCGCCGAAGGCAAGGTGGAGCGCGACCTACTGGTGGCCGTCGGTGCGAAGCCTCGCTCGTTGGCGGGCATGGCCGGGGTGCGCGCCTGGGTGCTCGCAGTCACCGGTGGGCTGATGGCCGTGCCGCTCGGGATGATCACTCTGCGCGTGGTGCTGCACGCCATCGACCGCACCTCGCCGTTTCCGTGGTTCACGGTAGCGATGCTCGTGGTGGTACTCCCGCTCCTGGTTGCCGGGGTGTCGTACGTCGGCAGTGCGGCGGCGCAGCGTCTCCGTCCCGTCACCGGCACGAGCATGTCGCTCGACTGACCCCCTCATCCCGAACGCAGGCTTGCGGTGGATCAGAGGGTCTTGGACATGCAGTACGAGTGTGGCGAGTCGATGTAGTCGCCCCATCGGTCGCACTGCTCGAACCCGAAGCTGCGGTACAGCCCCACGGCGGCCTCGAGGTGCTCGCCGGTCTCCAGCTTCAGTTCGGTGTAGCCCTCGGCCCGGGTGACGTCCTCGATGGTGCGCAGAATGGCGGCACCGAGCTTGAGGCCCCGACGTTCGGGGTCCACCCACATTCGCTTCACCTCGGCCGTGGTCGGCCCGATGCGGCGGTAGGCACCGCACGCGCTGGGCTCGTCGTCGACGTAGGCGATGAAGAACGCCCCATTGCCATCTTCCACATCGGTGGGGTCGATATGGATGTGGCACACACCGCCCTCGGGCTCGGTGGTGATGAGCTCGTGGTCGAGCCGATCGAGGATGGGTCGCACGTGCGGGTGATCGAGCGTTCGGCGCAGGATCTGCAACTCGCTCACGATCACTCCTCGGTGAGCTGTTTGCGCAGGCGACGGCCGAGCGCGGTGGCGCCCATGGCCGTGCCGGTGGCCACGGTCATGTGGCCCATCTTGCGGCCCGGCCGTGCTTCCTGCTTGCCGTAGAGGTGCAGGTGCACCGCCGGGTTGTCGAGGACGCGCTGCCAGTTCGGTTCGCCGTTCTCCCACAGGTCGCCGAGCAGGTTCAGCATCGAGACACCGGGCACCAGCAGTCGAGTTTCGGTGAGGGCGAGGCCGCAGATGGCTCGAACCTGCATCTCGAACTGGCTCGTCGTGCACACATCGAGCGTGTAGTGCCCCGTGTTGTGCGGCCGCGGTGCGATCTCATTCACGTACACGTCGTTGCCCACCACGAACATCTCGACCGCCATCACACCCACGAACTGCAACTCGTTGGCGATGTACTTGCACAGAGTGGCGGCGCCCTCGGCGCTGTCGGCCGGCATGTAGGCGGGGACGTAGCTCACATCGAGGATGCCCGAGATGTGGCTGTTCTGGGCCACTGCGTAGGTGCTGGTGCGGCCGTCGGCGGTGCGGGCCAACACCATCGACAACTCGCGGTCGAGTTGGAGGCGTTGCTCCAGCACGCACGGCACCTTGCCGAGTTGCTCCCAGGTGGGGGCCAGGTCGCTGGGATACCAGACTTCCATCTGGCCCTTGCCGTCGTATCCGTTGCGTGCGGTCTTCAAGACGGCGGGGAGGGGGAAGTCGGCTGCGGCTTCGATGTCGGCGTCGGTCTGGATGATCACGTACGGACCTACGGGAGCACCGATGTCGAGCAGGAAGTCCTTCTCGGCGATGCGGTCCTGGCAGATGGCGAGAGCGGCCGGGGTGGGGTGCACCAGGGTGCGGTCGGCGATGGTGGCCAGCGCCGACGCCGGAGCGTTCTCGAACTCCACCGTCACAACGGCGCACGTAGCAGCCAGTTGCTCGAGGGCATCAGGGTCGTCGTAGGGGGCCACGATGTGCACGTCGGCCATGGCACCTGCCGGCGACGTGGGGTCGGGCTCGACAACCGTGACCCTGAAGCCCATCGACTTCGCAGCCATCACGAAGTAACGGCCGAGTTGGCCCCCACCCAGAAGGCCGATCATGGCGGGCGGGGTGACGACGGGGTGCGTACTCATGCGGGTGGCAGGGTACTGGTGGCGGCATCGTGATGACGCTGCGATCGATACTCGGCAAGGGCTGCAGCCAAGTGCTCGTCGCCGGCAGCCAGGAGGGCTACGGCGAACAGTGCGGCGTTGGTGGCGCCGGCCTCGCCGATGGCGAACGTGGCCACCGGCACACCGGCAGGCATCTGCACGATGCTGTACAGGCTGTCCTGGCCCGCAAGGTGCTTGCTCGGCACCGGCACGCCCAGCACCGGCACGACGGTCTTCGCAGCCAACATGCCGGGCAGGTGTGCGGCGCCACCGGCTCCGGCGATGATGGCGCGCAAGCCTCGCTCGCTGGCCGCTTCGGCGAAGGCGAACATCTCGTCGGGCATGCGATGCGCCGACAGCACATGGGCCTCGTGCGGCACGCCGAACCGGTCGAGAATGTCGACCGCCTTGCTCATGGTGGGCCAGTCGCTGGCCGACCCCATCACGACAGCGACGACAGGTGCGCTCATGCCAACAGTCTGCCGCGTGGAGGCGCTCAGAGCGATGCGCCGGCGCGTTCGCCGTCGACCACTGCCGCATGAGCGCGACGCGGAGCGAGGCAGTCGCCGATGCGTTCCACGCTCACGCCGGCCGCTTTCAGGTCGTGGTACAGCCACTCCACCGGGTTCGGCGGCACGGCCAATACCACCCAGTCGGGGCGGCGGGTCTGGTTGACCCCAGTGGGGTGGTGCAGCAGCGTGAGTTCGCCATCGGCCAGGCCCATGGGCACCAGGTCAGTGCTCTGGACGATGCCCTTGGTGTGGGCACGCATCCACCAGTTCTCCATGTCGAGCGTGATGCCGAGGTCTTGCCCCACCACCATGCCGTTGGTGACGATCTCCACCGTGCAGCCGCGGTCGGCCAGCAGTTCGGCTGCCGAGGTGGCATGGTGGAAACCGATCTCGTCGATCACCACCACCGACTCGCCGGGCTGCGGCCCGCCGTTGGTGGCAGTGCCATCGATCACTTCGCGCACATCCGCCACGTTGCTGGCTTCGCCGGGCACCCACCACGGTCGAGCGGGCTCGGCACCCATCGCCACGATCACGTGGTCGGGCTTGCGCTCTTCCACCAGGCCGGGCCACACGCCGACGCCGTATTCGAACTTCACGCCGAGGCGATCGCATTCGTTCACCTGGTTACGGATCATGTCGCCGAACT
>CANHST010000287.1 GCA_947463235.1 Acidimicrobiaceae bacterium | reverse complement strand
GGCAGCCCGCGCTGCACGGAAACCTTCTGCGGTACCGTCGTGTGGTGATGCTGCGGAACTGGGGCGCGACACCCGACGAGATTGCCAGTGCCCTTCCCGGCGATGAGTTGTGCCCGGCCGCCCGCATCTCGGCGACGCGGTCCATCGACCTTGCGTCGCCGCCGGAACACGTCTTCCCCTGGCTTCGCCAGATGGGCTTCGGTCGTGCCGGTTGGTACAGCTACGACCTGCTGGACAATCTCGGCCGGCGTAGTGCTCGGTCCGTCGTTGACGAATGGCAGGACGTGTCGGCGGGCGACTCGATACCCGGCGGCCCCGTGGAGTTCGAAGCCACGATCGTCGATCCGCCCCACTCGCTCGTGCTCCGCCTCGCGGCCCGTGGCCGGATCGGCCGCCGGATCAACTTCACGCTCGCCTATGACCTCCGCCCAGCGGGAACGGGAACACGACTGGTCACTCGCGCCCGCGCACGAATCGACCTGCCCGGTGGAGCGTTGCTCGAGCGGCTGATCCTCGAACCCGGCGACGGAATCATGGTGCGCAAACAGCTGCTCGGTCTCGCCCGTCGTGTCGAGAACACGCGGCATCCCTGACTCTGGCGACGCGCTACAACCCGCTGGTGACGGCTGCTTCATCCAACAGCGGCAACTGCTCGAGGCCCAGCACGGCGAGGTACGTGTTGTGGTAGTGGTGCAGGGCGGGCTCGTTGCGGCCGAAGATCACATCCCTCAGCGCTCCCGAGTTCGCTGCAGTCTGCTGAGAGGTGGCCATTGCATAGTCCTCGTCGCGGATCACATACGCGAACTTTTCGGCGATGTCAGCAGCGAATGCAGCGACCTCATCGCCCATCGCGGCAAGGGCTGGCTTGAGATAGAAGCTCACATGGCTCACATGCCGGCTCGGGTCCTTGCGATCGGGATAGGCACGCACAAGAAAGCACCCGGCATCGAACGGCAACAGAATCACGTTCGGGAAGATCCAGTACACGGGCAGACCGGCAACAGTGATGTCCCACTGCTCCTCGGGCAACAGGCGCATCGCGTCGATGTCGCGCTTGCACAGGATCATCCGGTGCAGATGACCAGACTCGTCGTAGCACTGCACGTTGCCGTGGAAACCGTTGAACAGCGTGTCCCTGTGCAGCACGGAGAAGTGATACGTCTCGCCGAAGGTATCCATCGCCAGCTTCCAGTTGCATCCCGTGTCGAACACCTGGCGTGTCAGCGGAACGAGATCGGCGAAGTTCCACGTGGGGAACTCATAGTTGAACCATTCCCCCAACAGTCCGTCGAGATCGATCGCTGCTTCAGGGTCGGGGTGAACGAACAACAAGCCATGCCGCTCCTCAGCCGCAAGAGGGCGCAGCCCGAGGCAGCTCTTGTCGACGTCGCCAAAGTCTTCGGACTTCGGCAGGCCTACCAATGCACCACCGGTGTCGTAGGTCCACGCATGAAACGGGCAGCTGAAGCGTCGCGCCGTGCCGCGCTCTTCGGTTTCAACGATGACTCCCCGATGACGACACGAGTTCACGAATGCCTTGAAGGACCCGTCTACATCGCGCGTTGCCAAGATGGGAATCCCGAGGTCGTTGTTCGTCAGAAACGAGCCCGGTTCAGGAAGATCGCCCGACAGCCCAATGCACTGCGGTGTCGCCATGAAGAACTCGTTCCACTCGCGCTCCGACCGCGCCGCATCGGTGTAGGTCGCAGTCGAAAGGCGACGGAGCCCACCGGCGTCTTCGTTCGTGCCCGCATCAAGGTGAGCACAAAGTTGTTTGATCAGACGGACTTGCTCATCGTGACGCATACTTAGAGTGAACTCTAAATATGGTCGAGGGTCAAACCGGCAAGACGCAATCCAGCAAGACGGCAAGGCCACCCCGGCACACGGATGCTCGGATCGAAAGGAACCCAGCCAAGGTGCGCCAGACTCTTGCCGTGGGAGGACTGCGGGATCTCAACAAGGCGAAGCGGCGTGACGCCATCCTGGACGCTGCGGTCACCCTGCTCGGCACACGCGACTCAAATGACATCACCACCGAAGAGATCGCTGCGCTCGCCGGCGTCTCAGCGGCCACCGTGTACAACCTGGTCGGCACACGCAACGAGCTGATGTACCAACTCGTCGGCCGAATCCTGACCGACCTCGCGGAAGTGTTGCAATCACTCGACCCCAGCGACCCGATCGCCGCGGCACAGCTGGTCATCGATCACACCGTGAGCGCATTCGTCAGCAACCCCAACGCGTACCGACAAGTTGTTGCTGTTACTCAACGCGCTGCGGCCGCACACCCCACTCCGGTCGAGCCATCCAGCTTCCAGGTCGCTGCCATGCGCCAGGCACAGTCCATGGGCATCATCCGCAACGACATCGACGCATCGGGGTTGGCCCGCCAGATCTTCCTCTCGTACACGGGAGCCGCCATGCTGTGGAGCTCGGGCCGACTCGACGATGCGGGCCTGCTGACTGCCGCCCGGCATGGCCTCTTCACCGCTCTGGCCGCAGCGGCCACCGACGACTACCGCGAGAAGTTCCTCGATCGCATGCGACCACTCAGCAAGACTCTTGAGAAGAAGGCGTGGAGATTCAACGGTCCAACCACCGCCTCTTCGTCCTGACCCATCGCGCTCACGTCGAGCCGTTTCAGCGCGCGATGGGCACCATGCGGATGAGTTGGGTGACATGGCGGGGTTCGAGTTCGTCGAGGCTCGACACACCCAGCAACTTCATCGTGCGCACGATCTCGTCGCGCAGGATCTGGATCGTTCGGTCCACACCGGCACGACCGCCGGCCATCAGCCCGTACAGGTAGGCACGCCCCACCAGCGTGAAGCGAGCACCGAGCGCGATGGCCGCGACGATGTCGGCGCCCGACATGATGCCCGTGAAGCCGGTGTGTGCAATACCGAACGGCAGGCTCGACCGGCCACCGAACACCTCTCGCGAAGTGTCGACCTGCGACACGTCGCCTTGGGGCCCCGCACCACGGCCACCACGGTCACACCAGCCATGCGTACTCCGCCAAGCCGTGCGCCTTCGCGGTGCACAGCTCCATCACCTCAATGCACGTGGACACATGGCCGCGAAGCGTCTGCACGTCGCGCAGGCAGCGGCCGATCGGTGAGGCCGCGCTGCTGATGGATGCACCTGCCAACTCGCAGACGCCATCCACCACCTGCACTGCGAGCGTGTTCGCCGTCGAGGCAGCGGTGGCGTTGCGGACTCGTTGGTTGGAGCTCAATTCGCCGGTCGCCGCAGCTTCCTCCCACATCGATTCCAGTTCGCGCTCAACCGACGCCACGGCGGCCATCCACAGACCTTCCAACGAAGCGAGCCGTTGCTGCACCCAACCGCGTTCGATGTGGCGAATCTCCGACACCTGCCCCGACTTCGATTCCAACATCGGGCGCACCAGGTCGAGGGCTCGGCGGGCCGTACCCAACTGCACTGCGGCGACCGAGAAGTGGATGGGCCAGTTGCCATTTCCCACGATCACCCGATGAGGGCCGTACTCGTTGGCGGTTGGGGCCGACGGGTTCACCGTCCACGCAGCCGACAGTCGCTGCGCGTCGAT
>CANHST010000286.1 GCA_947463235.1 Acidimicrobiaceae bacterium | reverse complement strand
CTGCACGGCAACCCCACCTGGTCGGTGCTGTGGTCGCGGGTGTTGCGCGAACTCCACCCGGCGATGCGGGTGATCGCACCCGACCATCTGGGCATGGGCTACTCCGAACGCGTCGGCCCGCGACCATACGCGCAGCGGGTGCGCGACGTGCAGGATCTGCTACACGCGATGGATGTGCAGGGCCCGGTGTGGTTGGTGGCGCAGGACTGGGGCGGTGCCATCGCCATGGGTGTGGCGGTGGCGCAGCCCGAGCTGGTGGCCGGCATGGTGCTGTCGAACACGGGCATCGCCGTGCCCTCCGGGCGTTCGGCTCCGTGGCTCATTCGGCTTGCTGCGTCGCACGGCGTGCATCGACTCGCCACGCGCGCCACACCGGCATTCGTGCGTGGCACGCCGTGGTTGCCCGGTCAGCGGGTGTCGCGTTCGATGCGTCGCGCATTGGCGGCTCCGTATCGCGGTGCGGCGCAGCGCGATGCCATCGCCGGGTTCGTCGCCGATGTGCCGTTCAGCACGTCGCACCCGTCGGCCGCCGACATCGCTGCCGTGGCCGACGCATTGCCGTCGCTGCACATGCCGGTGCGCCTGGTGTGGGGCTCTCGCGACCCCGTGTTCAACGACGACTTCGCCGAAGACTTGCGCGGTCGCTTCGCCGATGTGGCGCTGCATCGGATCGCGCGCACCGGTCACCTCACCGTGCTCGAGACGTCGGTCGCGCCGTTCGTGGAGGCGGCCATCGCTGAAGGTGCCGCGCCGGTCTTCGGCGAACCGATGGGCGCCGAGGGTGTCGCGGCCATCTGGGATCGCATCGCCGGTGGCGACCCACATGCGGTGGCGGTCAGCAATGCCGCTACCAACGAGGTGACGACGCGCCAAGAGTTCGAGGCGAAGGTGGCGTCGTACGCAGTGGCGTTGCATGCCAACGGCGTGCGCCTCGGCGACCGAGTGGCCGTGCTGGTGGAGCCGGGGGTCGATCTCATCGCCGTGGTCTACGCCTGCTGGCGCATCGGAGCCGTCACGGTGGTGGCTGATCGCGGCTTGGGTCTGCGTGGCCTGGGTGCCGCAGTGCGCTCGGCTCGCGTGCGGCATGTGGTCGGAGCAACGAAGGCGATGGCGGCCACGCGGTCGTTGCGATGGGCGCCGCACTCCCACCACATCTCGCTGTCCACGCTGCGCTCGGCCCAGATCGTGGCGCACCTCGACGACGTCTCGCTGCCGGTGCCATCAGCGGCCGACCCGGCTGCGGTGGTGTTCACGTCCGGTGCCACAGGGCCGTCGAAGGGCGTGCGCTACACGTTCGGTCAGTTGTGTGCGCAGCGCGATGCGCTGCTGGCCATGTACGGCATCACGTCGGCCGATCGGTTCGTGGCAGCCTTCGCCCCGTTCGCGGTGTTCGGGCCGGCGCTGGGCATCGCCACGGGTCTGGCCGACAACGACGTCACATCGCCGGGCACGCTCACGGCGGCGGCGCTCGATGATGCCTGTCGGCGCGTCGGTGCCACGTTGGTGTTCGCCTCGCCCGCAGCGTTGGCCAACGTGGTGCGCACGGCCGCCGGGGCGTTGCCGTCGTTGCCGTCGCTGGCCGCGGTGCGGCTGGTGATGTCGGCGGGTGCGCCGGTGCCCATCGAGACGCTGCGCGCGATGAGTCGGTTGTGCCCGAGCGCTGCGCTGCACACGCCGTATGGCATGACCGAGGTGTTGCCCGTCGCCGACATCTCGTTGGTCGAGCGTTCGGCCGTCGGCGACGGGCG
Source organism: Acidimicrobiaceae bacterium (assembly GCA_947463235.1). Taxonomy (GTDB): domain Bacteria; phylum Actinomycetota; class Acidimicrobiia; order Acidimicrobiales; family Ilumatobacteraceae; genus UBA668. Next base: position 1,846 of record CANHST010000286.1, on the reverse strand, counting down.
CGGCGTATGCGTCGGCAAGCCGGTGCCCGGTTGTGAGGTAGTGGTGTCGCCGTTGGGTGATGCGGCTCCGCTGTCGGTGGGTGAGACCGGCGAGGTGACGGTTCGATCGCCGTGGATGTCCTCCGGCTACGACCGCTTGTGGGCCACGCAGCAGTTGGCGCGTTCCGTCGACGGCGATGGCGTGTGGCATCGCACCGGCGACATCGGGCATCTCGACCCCGACGGCAACCTCTGGATCGAAGGCCGCGTGGTGCACCTCATCCGCACCGTCGACGGCGCAGTGGCGCCGGTGCCGTTGGAGGTGGCGGCCGAGGCCGTGGCCGGTGTGCAGCGTGCTGCGGCAGTCGGCATCGGCCCCGTTGGCGTGCAACAGGTGGTCATCGTGGTGGAGGACGGTGCGTCGCGTGGCGGGCCTGCCTCGCCGTCGCTCACCGCTGCGGTGCGTGCTGCGTGCGCACCGCAGCGCGTCGCAGCGGTGTGGGCCGTGCGTGCGCTGCCGGTCGACATGCGCCACAACGCGAAGATCGATCGCACTGCGCTGGCCGCGCAGATGTCGGGCGTGCTGTCGGGCGGCCGCTCGTGAAGGTGCTCGTCACGGGTGCCGGCAGTCTGCTGCTCGGCGGTGTGGCGACGGCGTTGGTCGCTCGTGGCGACGAAGTGGTGTGCCTGCAACGGCGGCCCTTGGCGCTGGATGGTGTCTCGAAGGTCAGCGGCGATGTGCGCGACGCGGCTGCGGTGTTGGCTGCCGCGCAGGGCTGCGATGCCATCGTGCATGGTGCGGCGCTCGTGGGCGTGGTTGGCGCCTGGGACGACTTCCGCTCGGTGAACGTGGATGGTGCAGCGAACGTGATGTCGGCGGCGCAGGCGGCAGGTGTGTCGAGGCTGGTGTACGTATCCACGCCGTCGGTGGCCCACAGCGGCCACTCCATCGTCGGTGAAGGTGCGGCGCCGGCGGTGACGGGCCGTAGGGGAGCGTTCTACGCCGAGTCCAAAGCGATCGCCGAACAGGCAGTGCTGGCCGCGAACAGCAACTCGCTGGGCGTCGTGGCCATTCGCCCGCACCTCGTGTGGGGCCCGGGCGACACGCAGTTGGTGGGCCGCATCGTCGAACGGGCGCGTGCCGGTCGCTTGGCGATGGTGGGCGATGGATCGGCGCTCATCGACAGCACGTACATCGACAATGCGATCAGCGCGCACGTGGCGGCACTCGATGCCGTGCGCCCGGGTGCGGCGTGCGCCGGTCGGGCCTACGTGGTGGCCAACGGCGAACCGCGCACCGTGCGCGAGTTGATGGAGGGCATCTGCCGTGCGGCCGGGGTGCCGTTCCAGCCCCGTCGAGTGCCGGTGGGTCTGGCGTTGCGCGCCGGAGCGGTGGTGGAGCGAGTGTGGCCGCGGTTCCGCGACGACGAGCCGCCCATCACCCGGTTCATCGCCGAGCAGTTGGGCACCGCCCACTGGTTCGACCCGCGCCCCGCACGCGACGACCTGCACTGGACCCCGCAGGTCAGCCTCGACGAAGGCCTCGCCCGCCTCGCCGCCTCCTTCCACCCCTAACCCCTCGCCCCCGCCCCATCCGAGTCCCAGCCCCCCGTCCGAGTCGCTGGTCCCCGTCCGAGTCGGGACTCCCACCCCGGGTGCGAGTCCCGACTCGCATGGTGTCGTGGGACTCGGATGGTGGCGTCCGACTCGGATGACGTTGGGCCGGGTCGAGTCGGGTCGGGTGGGTTAGTGGGTGCGGCGGGTGCCGGAGGTGCCCCACCAGATGCACGTGGCGGCGAGGGCCATGAAGCCGAGCAGGTAGGCGGCGAACGGGCGGATCGTGCCGTCGAATGCGTTGGCCGCGATG
>CANHST010000285.1 GCA_947463235.1 Acidimicrobiaceae bacterium | reverse complement strand
TGGTGAACGAAGCCGTGGCAGAGATGAAGGGCGAGCCCGTGAAGGCGCCGTCCGAGTTGAAGCTCGACGTGCCGACGGATGCCTTCCTGCCGCCCGAGTACGTACCCAAGGAAGCATTGCGACTCGAGGCCTACCGGCGACTGGCGGCGGTCACCACGCCGGCCGAGGTCGACGACATCCGCGCCGAGTGGGAAGACCGTTACGGCCCGGTTCCGGCTGCCGCCGAGTCGCTGCTGATGGTGGGCGCGTTGCGTGCCGAATGCCATCGTCTGCAGCTCACCGATGTGCAGATCATCGGTCAACAGGCACGGCTCGCACCCATCGAGCTGAAGACCAGCGAGGAACTTCGCCTGCGTCGCCTCGCACGGGAGGCGCTGTACAAGAGCGAGCAACAGCAACTCGTCATCCCCATGCGGCGCGGTACGGAGGCGGCGGCGTTCCTCGTGAACTTCCTGAGGGAACTCGTTCCGTCATGAGCGACCAACCGACCGCGCCGGCCACCATCGAAGATGTGGCCCGTGAAGCCGGCGTCTCCACCGCCACGGTCAGTCGAGCACTGCGCGCACACCCCTACGTGGCCGACGCCACCAAGGCCAAGGTGATCGAAGCCGCCGGCCGTCTTCGCTATGTGGCGAACCCCAATGCGTCACGGCTGGCATCGGGGGCCACCAGCACGGTCGGCCTGCTCGCTCCGGTGCTCACGAGTTGGTACACCAGCGAGGTGGTTGCCGGAGTGGAAGAGGTGTGCGCCGAAGAGCGTTACGACCTCCTCATCGGAACCGCCGACCCCGAAGCCCGCGAACGCATGCTGAACGGCGAGACCCGATTCAAGCAACGAGTCGATGGCGTGATCCTGGTCGACGTGATGTGCCGGGAGGCCGGCGCCGAGCGACTGGCGCAGCTCGATGTGCCCGTCGTGGTGCTCGGCGAGGCGTTGCACGCCGTCGACTCCGTCGCCATCGACAACATCGCCGGCGCTGCACTCGCTGCGCAGCATTTGCTGCAGTTGGGCCACCGACGTATCGCCGTGGTCGGCGGGGTTTCCGACGCCCTCGATGTGCACGACGTACCGAACTCGCGCTCGGCCGGTTTCAGCTCGGCCCTTCACGACGCGGGAGTGGCATTGCGTCCCGAGTACGTCGCCGACGGCCTGTTCACCATCGAAGGCGGCTGCAAGGCTGCCCATTCGCTGCTCGACCTCGCCGACCCGCCCACCGCCATCTTCGCCATGAGCGACGAGATGGGCTTCGGAGTGTTGAAGGCACTCCGCGAACGCGGGATGGTCGTGGGCCGCGACATGAGCCTGATCGGGTTCGACGATCACCCGGTGAGCGATGCCGTGGGCCTCACCACCGTGGCGCAACCGGTGAGGGCCATCGGGCGCACGGGTGCCCACGTACTGCTCGGGCTACTCCGAGGCGGCACACGCGCCCATCAGCAACACATGCCCCTCACACTCATCGATCGCGGCAGCACCGGAACGCCACCCGCACGCTGAGGCCTTCGTCGGCCTCGGTCGTGCCGTCAGGCGGCGGCTTCGAACTCTGCCCAGATGGCTGCACCATCGGGATGAGCCATCACCCGTTGATGCAACACCTCGCGTTGCTGTGCTGCGGCCAGCACCGGCTGATCCACCGTGGCCCAGCGGACGAGACCACCCCAGAAGCGATCGATCAGTTCGCTGCCCGGCACCGTGCCGCCATCGACGGTACGGAACGTGACCGCAGCGCATTCGCCGAGGTACAGGCGGAGCGAACTCACGTGGATGTCTTCATCGACACGAATGCGGTCGACGATCTCGGCGGCTTCCTCAGCCTCAGCCCGGCGGTCGACGAATAGATCCGGTGTCCGCAGGATGGCTTGAGTGGCCTCGAAGCCGATCTCTGCGCGGAACTCGATGACGAGCAGGTTCATCAACAAGCTGAGCATGCCCTCGATCCCGATAGGCAGTTCGGACATGAAGCGATGGCCAGCCTCCGGGCGGGCAATGTTCTCCGGCGGCTCCACATCGGGATAGGCCCCTGCGCCGAACGCCAGATCACGCGCAGCGAACCACATTGCGTCGTGTGCGCCAACACCGGCCTCGCCGCCCTCATCGAGACCATGCGCCTTCAGCAGACCTTTGTTGAGATGACCGATGGCCATCTCGGAAATGTCGTCGACGATGTGCGGCTGCAGCGAGGGGAACTCCATCTCTGCCAGCAGACGGCCCTTGGCTTCGATCTTGCCGGTGATCGTGAGCGTGTTCCAGAAGGTCTCACCCAGGCCATGGCGGAGCAACACCCGCGACTGCTCCACCGAGGGAAGTCGCAACCCACCGAGCAGCGAAGCATCCGCCGCGAGCGGGGATCCCCCACGTTCGATCAGCGCTGCCTCCCATGCACCGAGGGCGGCCTCGCGCACCAGCGCGCGCGGCGGCTGATAACTGCCATCGGTGCGGAACCCTCCGTGCATCGGCACACCCGCCACCAGATGCGGCGAGAGGTCGGGATGGTCGAGCATCAGTTCGGCTTCGGAGTACACCAGCGACATGGTGGGATCGTACGCCCGCATAGTCGGCATGCACGCCTCGAGCCGCCCCGGCCCCGTGGGCCGATAACCTCGTAGCCCGATGAGCCAGCTCAAGAATCGCCTGCAGGCACTGTCGTTGCTCGACCGTGCTTTTGCCGCCCTCACCGACGCCGAGATCGAAGCCCTCGTGGCCTCACTCCCCGACGACCACCGCGAGGCCGTCGACCAGATCTGCGGCGCGAAGGAAGGCGGGTTCGAAGACCCGGCCGCCCGGGCGCTGGCCATGCGTGCCGCTGCCAGCCGCGGTCGCATGACGGGTCAGCTCGAGCAGCTCAGCACGGTCGTCACCGACCCCTGCCTGGCCAAGTGCATCGAATTGCTCGGCGACAACTCCGACAACCCCACCGAGCCGCAGTTGCTCGAGGTCACCCCCACCCTCATCGAGGAGTTCGGCATCGGCGCCACCCGCCTCATGCTGGCGTGCTCGGTGGCCGGTGAGGCTGCCGCCTCGGCCATGCTCACCCGCGTGCTGAAGCACGACGACACCCTGGCGCTGCCCCCGGCCGAGGCCGTGGTCACCACCCTGCTGCCGGCTCCGCAGGCCGACGCCGATCTGAAGGCGAAGCGCAAGGCTGCCAAGGAGAAGAAGCAGGCCGATGCCCGCGCCCGCCGCGAGCAACAGATGAAGGCCGCCAACCGCGCCTGACCCGCGCCGGGCGCCCAGCCCCACGCCAACTTCACCCAGCGCGCCCCCTTCCACCGCGCCCCGCTTCCCCCGCGCCCCCTTCCGCCGGGCCACGCTTCACCCAGCGCGCCCCCTTCCACCGCGCCCCGCTTCACCCAGCGCGCCCCCTTCCACCGCGCCCCGCTTCCACCGCGCCCCGCCGCACGGCCCTTGCGCGCTCACTTTTCCGTTCTTGTCGCGGCTCGACCGCCATCGTTGGCGATCCGCCCGCGACAGGAATCGGCGTGAGTCGGGCACTCACCACGCGCTTCACCCGAGCCACGGTTCTCGTTCTTGTCGCGGCTTGACCACCATTGCTGGCGATCCGGCCGCGACAAGAACAAAGAAACGGGACGGGGC
>CANHST010000284.1 GCA_947463235.1 Acidimicrobiaceae bacterium | reverse complement strand
CGAGCAGAGGGTTTCAGCGGTCGCCCAGCGCCAGGTAGTTGCGGGGCTCGGGGCCCGTGTACCACTGCCGCGGGCGGCTGATCTTCTGGTCCTTGTCGCCCAGCAGTTCCTGCCAGTGGGCCAACCAGCCAACGGTGCGAGGGATGGCGAACAGCACGGTGAACATGGCAACCGGGAAGCCGAGCGCCTGATAGATGAGGCCCGAATAGAAGTCGACGTTCGGGTACAGCTTGCGATCCACGAAGTAGGGATCGCTGAGGGCCGTTTCTTCGAGCTTGAGGGCGATGTCGAGCAACGGGTTCTTGCCCGTCACCTCGAACACGTCGTACGCCGTCTTCTTGATGATCGTCGCCCGCGGGTCGAAGTTCTTGTAGACGCGGTGGCCGAAGCCCATCAGGCGGCTACCGCTACCGCTCTTCACCTCTTCGATGAAGGCAGGCACGTTCTCGATGCTGCCGATGTCGGCGAGCATGCGCACCACGGCCTCGTTGGCGCCGCCGTGCAGCGGGCCGTACAGGGCTGACGCCGCCGCAGCGGCGGAGGTGTAGGGATCGGCATGGCTGGAGCCGACGACGCGCATCGCAGTGGTGCCGCAGTTCTGCTCGTGATCGGCGTGCAGGATGAACAGCACGTCCATCGCTCGCTCGAGGCGAGGGTCGATCTCGTAATCGCCGACCTTCCACATCATGTTCAGGAAGTTGGCCGGGAACGACAGATTGTTGTCGGGGTACACGAAGGGCTGGCCGACGGAGAAGCGGTAGCACATGGCGGCGAGCGTGGGGCTCTTGGCAATCAGCCGCAGGATCTGCTTGTCGCGGCTCTCCTTCGACGTGATGTCCTTGGCGTCGTCGTAGAAGGTGCCGAGGGCGGCGATGGAGCTGACGAGCATGCCCATCGGGTGGGCGTCGTAGTGGAATCCGTCGACGAAACGCTTGCGCATGTTCTCGTGGATGAACGTGTGGTGGGTGACATCGTGCTTCCACTTCACCAACTGCTCGGCGGTGGGCAGTTCGCCGTTGAGCAGCAGATAGGCGACCTCGAGGTAGGTGCTCTTCTCGGCGAGTTGCTCGATGGGGTAGCCGCGGTAGCGCAGGATGCCGGCATCACCATCGAGGTACGTGATCGAGCTCTTGCACGCCGCGGTCTGCATGTACGCCGGGTCGTAGATGAACAGTGCCGGGTCGAGTTCTCTCACCGCTGCTGCGGGAAAGACCCCGCCCTGGATGGGGACCGTGATGGTCTTCCCAGTGCGATCGTCCGTGATGGTGATGGTGTCGGGCATGTTGTTCCCTTCGACGACACAAGCTCAGCAGGGATGTTGTCCCCACGCCCGAGACTAGCGGTGCGGGGAGAACCGTCACCCAACCGGGAGTGCAATCTCCGGTGGTTACAGCGGCGAGTTGTCGTGCGCCCGCGCCTGAAGCTGTTCGCGTTTGTCGAGCAGTGCGATCAATGCGGTGCCGATCACTTGGCGGGTGTCTGCTGGCTCTACTACTGCGTCCACGTAGCCGCGTTCGGCGGCGATGTAGGGATTCAGGAGTCGCTCGGCGTAGTCCGCCTCGAACGCTGCCCGTTCCTCCGGGGTGGCCCGCCGCTGCAGAATGGCGGCCGCCTGCCCTGCACCCATCACGGCGAGTTCGGCCCACGGCCATGCGATGCAGAGATCGTTGCCCATCTTCTTCGAGTCCATCACGATGTAGGCGCCGCCATAGCTCTTGCGCAGGATCACGCAGATCCGCGGCACGGTGGCTCGGCCGTAGGCGAACACCAACTGGGCGCCGTGACGGATCATGCCGCGCCACTCGAGATCTTTGCCGGGATAGAAGCCGGGGGTGTCGACGAGCGTGACGATCGGGATGTTGAATGCGTCGCAGCAGGCCACGAATCGTGCCGCTTTCTGCGACGCCGGGATGTCGAGGGTGCCGGCCAGGGCGAGCGGTTGATTGGCCACCACGCCCACGGGCATGCCGCCGATGGTGGTGAGCGCGGTGACGACATTGGCCGCCCATCGGGGTCGCAACTCGAACAGTTCGCCGTCGTCGGCGAGGGAGCGGATGACCGCTCGCACGTCGTAGCTACCGGTTGACGACGCTGGGATCAGTTCGCCGGCCTCAGGGGTCAGTCTGGCAATCGGGTCGTCGGTTGGCCACGTGGGGGGTTCCTCGTCGTTGTTCGACGGGAAGTAGGCCAGCAGCTGTGCAGCGAGGTCGATGGCGCTCGGCAGATCGGTGGCCACCAGGCTGGTGGCGCCGGTGTAGCGGGCATGGCTGGCGGCACCACCGAGTTCGTCGTTGTCGATCTGCACGCCGGTGAACTCGGCGATCATGGTGGGCCCGCTCACGAACGCGTAGGCGGCTTCGGTCATCACCACGTGATCGGCGAGACCCAGCAGGAGCGCGGGTCCGGAGACCGCCGGCCCATCGACGATGAACACCGTGGGCACCACCCCCGAACAATCGGCGATGGCCTTTGCCGCCCGACCCCAGCCGTGCAGCGCCGAGAAGCCTTCCACGATGTCGGCGCCGCTCGACCGCATCACGCACACCAACGGCACCAACGCATCCAGTGCGGTGACGGCAGCGTGCTCCAGCATCGAGGACGAATCACTCGACAGCGCACCCTTGCGGTCGCTGGCATCCACCTCGACCCACACGACATCGCGGCCGTCGAACTCCCGCACGTCGGCTCGGATGGAGCCAGGAACCCGATTGCGGAGAACGACGTTCGGCATCGAGCAGAGACTAGACAGAACGGCCGAGCGGGAATGCCTCTGCACCCACGTACACGCCCGGTTGCTTTGCGCCCTGCGAGGCGACCACCTCGCGCAACACGCTCTGTACCGCCCGCGTGGGCGGCCCAGGAGTGGGTCGGCGACGTTGCACCCATCCCACGACTCGGCGGGGAAGCTCGGGCACAGCGATGCGCTTGAAGTCGCCGCGCAGCCAGCGCGGCACCGAGGTTGCGGGCACGATGGCGGCGCCGTAGCCCTCGAACGCGAGCGAGGTGAGTAGCCGGACGCCGTCGATCTCCACCTGCGGCAGCAATTCGGCACCCACGTTGTTCGCCGCTCGGTCGATCACCCGGCGCAGCGCGGTGCCGAGAGGCGGAAGCATGAGGGGCTCGTGCGACAGTTCGGCCAGCGGCAACGAGTCGTAGCGGGCTAGGTGGTGCTTGGTGTGCACCAGGAGCATCAGGTCTTCGGCGAACAGTGGCTCGACGCTGAGTTCGGGGTCGTCGACGGGTAGGTGGACAATGGCGGCGTCCACCTGCTGGCCGACCAGACGGGGGATCAGGTTGGTGGTGTTGCCCTCGTGCACGGTCACGTGCACGCCGGGATGCTGGCGGCCGAGATGGGTGAGCAGGGTGGGCAGTAGCCAGCGGGCCGTGGTGCCGAGCACGCCGAGGCGAGTGTCGCCACGCACTTCGTCGCCCCGGGATGCCATTTCCGCGGTGATGTCGTCGAGTTCGTGGAGCACTCTTCGGGCTTTCTCCACCACGACGACACCGTCGTCGGTGAGCCCGCCACGCTGGCGATCCACCAGTACCACGCCGAGTTCCTTCTCCAGGCGGGCGATGTGGCTGCTCACATTCGACTGGACGGTGTAGAGCGCCCT
>CANHST010000283.1 GCA_947463235.1 Acidimicrobiaceae bacterium | reverse complement strand
ATTCTTCTGCAGCTCGACCAGCATGCGCGGCATGGCGGTGACCACGGGCAGCCACTTCCACGGCTTCCACAGTTGGTTGAAGCGCATCCCGATGAGGAACAGCACCTTTCCATCCGCACCCACGTCGGCGGAATACCTTCCCTTGTTGATCGTTGCCATCTCGCTCCTCGAGTTCCCTGTCCCGCGCATGTGTACGGTGTTCACATTATCCAGTGATGTGAACGCTGTCAACATCGTGTGAGAGACTTCTGGCATGGCAGCCAAGCCGTACCACCACGGCGATCTCGAACGGGCACTCCTCGACGCAGCGATCGACGTCGTCCGCTCCGACGGCATCGCTGCGCTGTCACTGCGCGACCTCACGAAGGCCGTCGGCGTCACGCCCTCGGCGGCCTACCGCCACTTCCCCAGCCGTGACCATGTGATCGCTGCGGTCGCCATGCTGTCGCGAGAGGATCTCGCCCGCCACATGCTTGCGGCTCGCGACGCCGTGCCCGCCAGAGGTTCGGCGCAGCGTCGGTCGGTTGCGAGGTTCGAGGCGATCGGCCACGCCTACGTCGAGTTCGCGGTCGCGCACCCCACCGTGTTCGAAGCGGCGTTCACCGCCTGCCCGGTACAACTCGAACGCACGGAAGACCCCCGAGCGTGGGAGGTGCTCACTGCCGCCATCGATGAGATGACGTTGGCCGGGGCGATTCCGGCAGCTCGCCGCCAGGATGCTCCGATCATCGCGTGGGCCGGCGTGCACGGCCTCGCCAACATCCTCACTGGTGCCGCGGTGCCGCCGGGCATCGATGTCGACGGCCAGATCGCCGCCGTCGTGAAGGGCATCTACCGGTCCATCAGCTGAGCCTCAGCGCAGCCGGGCGTCAGTCCCGCTCCACCTGCTGCAGGCCGCCCTTCGGCGTCCACCATTGCACGACCAACCTGGTGCCATCGGCGTTGAGGCGGGTGAGCACCACGTTGTTCAGGTCCATGACGAACTGCTCACCTGACGGTTGCCCGTCGCCACCGATGGCGCCCGCCGATACGGCACGACCAGCCACCTTGGCCTCGCCGGGCCAGTCCGCCTCGTTGCCTTCCACCGGGTCGACGGTGGGGCTGTGCAGCGCGCAACGGGGATCGCGCTGCACATCAGCCAACTTCTGCGCACCCGGCATCGAGCCGAACTGCAATTGATCGGCCACAAACTCGCACTCGATGCCTGAGATGCGCGGTGAACCATCGGCACGCAACGTCGCCATGGTTTTGTGGCGGCGACTGTTGAACAGGCGCTCGACGGTGGACGCCATGTCGGGTTGCTGCGCTCGAAACTCACCCCATGAGGCCATGCTGGACTCAGGCGTCGCGCTCGAAACGATGCGCGTACGTTACGTCGGCCACCTGGATGGCGTACTCCGCATAGAAGCGATCGATGCCGGCAGCCTGCGCCTCCCGGTGCTCGGGGTGGTCGCGCCAGGCATCGTGCGAGGCGCGATCGGCGAACGTGACCAGCGTGACGCGCTCGCCGTCGTCGGCCGTGAACGCCTTGTGCTCCACATAGCCCGGCATCGTGCGAGCCAGCCGCGACATTTCGACCGCCACATCGCGGTACTCGGGCGCGGCGTCGGCGCGAAGTCGGTTCCGGAAGACCGTGATCACCTGTGGCATTTGCCGGAGCCTAAGCGCCCCAGACACGCCACGTGGTCAGGGGCCCGAGGTCAGGGCAGGGTGGTTTGGCCGGCCGCGGCGCGCAACTCCTGGTCGTCGGTGATGCCCTGCCGGGCCGCCTCATACGCCGCGATGATCTGTTCGAACTCGAGCGTGTACACGAGGCAGAACTCGTTGCCGAACGGGTCCTGCATCACGGCCCAATCGATGACCGGTGGCTCGTCGGAGGTGGCCGTCGGCCGCGGGTACAGGCTCGGTGGCTTCTTCAGGGTGCCACCAAGCGCCAGGATCTCGACGATCGCCGCATCGACGCCATTGTTCGGCGTGATGTCGATGTGCACACAGTTCGTGTCGTGATGGGTCGGCACCGTTGTCTGGATGGGCGCGTGATCGGTGTGGATGAGGATGATCTCGTGCTTTCGCGGCTCGTTCGTGCCGAGGTAGACCATCCAGTCGCGCTGCCAGTAGCGATACTCGAGCACCTCGTAGCCGGTGAGGGCCGACCAGAATCGGCAGGCAACGTCGTGGTCGGTGACGTTGATCGCCACACATCGCATCGTCCCGATACTCATTACCGTGTCCCTCCAGACCTCGCCGACGTGAGCGGCCCATTACTCCCATTGAGAGTAGGTTAGAAACGTGAAGGTTTCAACAACGACGTACGGACTGCTCGGGCTGCTCGCGGTGCGCTCGTGGACCGGCTACGAGCTCACCCAGCAGATGCGACGGTCGCTCCGATTCGTGTGGTCGTCGTCGGAGGGGCACCTCTACCGGGAGCAAAAGGGCCTGGTCGAACTCGGTTGGGCTGTCGTGGAGGACGAGCAAGCGGGCGCCCGCACGCGCAAGCGATACACCATCACCGCAGCCGGCGAGGCAGCGCTCCAGGAGTGGCTGACCACAGCCCCGCAGGAACCGCACTTCGAGATCGAAGGGTTGGTGCGGCTGTTCCACGGCAGCCACGGCAGCGTCGCCGATCTGTCGTCGGCGATGGACGCAACGGCCGATGCAGCCCGCGCAATGCTCGACGAGATGCTCGGCTTCGTCGACGAATACCTCGCCGATGGCGGACCACTGTGGATGCTCGAACACGGCATCAACACAGCGACTGCGTCGGAGGCCGGGTCGCCGATGGAGTTCGCAGGTCGACCGATGTTCCCGGGCCGGCTCCATGTGATCGCCCTTGTCATCGAGTCGACCACGACACTTCTGGCCAGCCTGGAGACCTTCGCCCGCTCGACAGCCAGCGAAGTGCGCGGTTGGGCCAGCACCACCGACCCGGCCGCCACCCCGGCGACCCGGGCGCGGCTCGAGGCGGTCCTCCAACGGCACCGCCGTTGATCCATTGACTACTCATATTGCGACCAATATGCTCGCACCTTGAGTACCGGCCGGTACTCCTCGACCACAGGAGATCGCCATGGAGCAAGCATCGTTGTTCGACCGACTTGGAGGCCGCGAAGGCCTGCACGAGTTGATGGAGAAGATCGTCACCAACCACTTCGCCAACCCGACCGTCTGCACCCGCTATGAGAACGCCAAGGCCAGCCGTGCGGAGTTGGTCGAGGGTGCCTTCGAGTTCTTCTGCACCGGTCTCTCGGGCGTTCCCACCTACACCGGTCTGTCGCTCGTCGATGCCCACCGCGGCATGAACGTCAGCGACCAGGAGTTCGTCGCCGTCATCGACGACATCCTGAAGGCGATGACCGCCCAGGGCGTCGGCGAACTCGAGCAGGCTGAGGCGCTGAAGATCCTCTGGGGCATGAAGCCCGAGATCGTCGGCATCTGACTCCCTGTGCGGTCACCGAACTGGGCCGCAACGGCCCATTTCGGTGACCGCGTTCCCTACTCCCGTCGGGGAGGCCGGCGCGTTATCTCATTGGCGCATGCCAAGAAATTCGGTTAGCCTGCCGGCACCTGCTGCCGCCGGAGATTGCCTCGGGCCACTGGAAGGACGCCCGTATGCTCGCT
>CANHST010000282.1 GCA_947463235.1 Acidimicrobiaceae bacterium | reverse complement strand
GCGGTACTTCCGAGAGGCCCGCCTGATGCGCATCGCCCCGATCAGCCAGGAGCTGGTGCTCAGCTACGTCAGCGAGCACGTACTGGGTTTGCCGCGCAGTTATTGAGCGGCGTCACCCATGGCTCGGCGAATGTGCTGATGCACAAAGAAGACGCCGCGCTCCTCCACCGTGGCCAACACACCATCGGCATTCACTCCGGCATCGTGGGTTCGTTGCACGCTGGCGCAGATGTCGATGTCTTGGAGGTGGACGAGGCGATGCGCCGACACCTGCGCCGCCACTGCGTCGGCATCCGCACCCGGGTGCGCATAGAGGCGGCGGTGCACGACCGTGCGGTTGGCCGACAGGGGCTCCATCCACATCGCCAGTGATGCATCAGGGAACACGTTCAGCATGAGATTCGGCCAGAGGGTGAGGTAGCTGCCCACGTCGTACGGCACCGCCGTCGGAGCCGAGCCCAACTCCTCCCATCCCGGCTCGCCGGGTAGCAGCGTGGCCATGCGCACACCGGCGTCGGTGGTGGGCCGCAGCGGTCGATCCCAGGCATACAGCGTGAGGCCATCCGCCAGCATGGGATAGTCGTGCGAACTCGAGGTATCGATCTCCGGATGCACGAAGGGTGTGTGGTAGTTCTCGCTGTAGTTCTCCAGCAGCACCTTCCAGTTGAACGGCCGTTCGTGGGATTCGCTGAGCACGAGATGCATGGCCTCCACCGGATACCCCGCGATCGCTGCGGCCATCGGCCCGAAGTGCGGAGCCTTCGCTGCATCATCGGCGTGGAGGAACACCCACCGCCGCCAGGTGGCCAGCCCCAATGGCTTCAAGGAGAAGTCGGCGGTGTCGAAGCCCTCCGGTTCGCCCACGCCGTGTGCCCTTGCGAGCGAACCATCGAGCCGATACAGCCACGCGTGGTAGGGGCAACTGATGAGACTGCCGCTGCCGTCGTCGCCCGGTTCGCACAGCGGAGCCGCGCGATGACGGCAGACGTTCAGGAACGCCCGCAGCGCACCCTGCTTGTCGCGCACCAGCAGCACCGGCAGACCGCCCGCCACGATGGCGCGCCACGCTCCCGCGGCCGGCATGTCGGACTCATCGCCGATACACAGCCATTGCCGCCGCCAGACGTTCTGGATTTCCGCCTCGAAATGCGCAGGGTTGGAGTACCAGGCGGCCGGCAACGTGCGCGCTGCGGTGATGCCCTCCGGCCCCGGCACTTCTCTTACCGTCACGTCCATTGCTGGTCTCCCTCTTCGGCCCCATGCAGTTTTTGTTATTCTGACCCGTGAGTCAAACAACTCTTGGGGGAACAACATGATCTCGTCCCGTCGCGATTTTCTCGCCCGGTCCGTCCAATTCGGCGCCTTGCTGGGCGTCGGGATTCCGCTGCTGCAAGCATGCGGCGGCAGCGACAGTTCCAGCGGGAAGAAGACGCAGACGATCGCCGACGGATTGCAGCCCGAGAAGGGCCCGCTCCGGATCTTCAACTACGACTCCTACGTGAACCCCGACGTGATCGCCGACTTCGAGGCGCAGTACGGCGTGAAGGTGGAGATCACCACGTTCACCACCGACACCGAGGCCGTCACCAAGCTTGCGTCGAAGGCCATCCAGGCCGACGTGTACCACTCGATGGCCAGCACCACGATCGATCGCCTCATCGCAGGCGGCGTGATCCAGCCGTTGAACAAGACGTACCTCACCAACTTCCCGAATGTCCTCGAGTCCCTTCAGGACCCCTGGTACGACAAGGGTTCGGCGTACTCGGTGCCCTACGTGTACTTCGGTACCGGCATCGGCTATCGCGCCGACCGCATCGACCCTGCCCAGGTGGAGAAGGACGGCTGGAACACGCTGTGGAACGCCACCGACTTCAAGGGCCAGGTGTCGGTACTCGACGACGAACGCGAAGCGCTCATCATGGCCATGATGCGCAAGGGCCAGTTCGACGTGAACACCACGGATCAGAAGATCATCGACCAGGCACTGGCCGACCTCACCGAACTCATCGATCTGGTGAACGTGAAGGTGAACATCGACGGCTACAAGAACATCCCCGAGGGCACCACCACCATCGCCCAGACCTGGAGCGCCGACCTCATCAACGCCTACGCCGGCTATCTCCCCGAGGGAACCGATGCATCGGTGCTGGGCTTCTGGCATCCGCCCGCTGGCGAGTACCTCGTGTCGAACGACAGCATGGGCGTGGTCGGCGATTGTGAGCACCCGGTGCTCGCCCACCTTTACCTCAACTACATGCTCGACAACGCCGTGGCCGAGAAGAACTTCAGCTACGTCGGTTACCTGCCCGCCCTCACGGTGCTCGACGCCGACTACGTCATCGGCAAGGGCTACGTGCCGGAGAACCTGCGCGCGTGCGTTCCGACCAAGGAAGACATCAGCAAGGCGCTGTTCGAGAAGCCGCTCGGGGTCGACGGCGATGCCAAGTACGAGGCCGCATGGTCGAAGTTCACCTCGGGCGCCTGATTCGGTGACCGCCACGCTGTCCGCCCCGCCCGCCGTGGCGCCGAAACCTCGCCCGAAGAGTCGCTTCTGGGCGATGTTCGCCCTGCCCGGCGTGGGGTGGCTGGTCGCCTTTTTCGTCGTCTCGGTCTACGCCGTCATGGCGGTTGCGTTCGGCACGGTGGACCCCGTGCTGCGCACCGCTGTCCCGGCATGGAACCCCATGCAGTGGGACTTCACGGCCATGCGATCAGTACTCGATCGCATCTTCGGCGGCGACCTCGGCACGGTGTTCATCCGCACGGTCGGATTCGTGGCCGCATCACTCGCCGGCTGCATTCTCATCGGCTACCCGGTGGCGTACTTCGTGGCCCGCAAGGCCAGCAAGTACCGCGGCCTGCTGCTCATCCTGCTGGTGCTGCCCTTCTGGATCAGTTACCTCATGCGCATGCTGGCCTGGACGAACCTGTTGCAGGTCGACGGCATGGTGAACGACATCCTGGGTTTCCTTCACCTGCAGAACGAGCCTCGTAACTGGCTCGACGGCAGTGCCTCGACGGTGATCTGGGGCCTGGTGTACGGCTACGTGCCGTTCTTCATCCTCCCGCTGTACTCCACGCTCGAGCGCATCGATGGCCGACTGATCGAGGCGGGCCGCGACCTCGGTGCGTCGGCGGCGCAGACCTTCGTTCGAGTCACCCTGCCGCTGTCGGTGCCCGGCCTGATGGCGGCCAGCGTCATCACCATCCTCCCGATGTTCGGCGACTACTACACGAACACCTATCTCACCAGTGGGTCTCCGAAGACCGAGATGATCGGCAACCAGATCGAGAACTACCTGCTCGGCACCAGCCAACCGCAGACCGGTGCGGCACTGGTGCTCGTGCTCATGGCATTCCTGTTCGTGCTGATGGCGTACTACCTGGTGGTCACCATCCGGCAGCAGCGGATGGCGGAGCGATGAACCCCTTCCGTCGAAAGCACGGCAGCGCACGCGGCCTGGCGATGATCACGTGGGTGTATGTGCTGTGGTCGCTGCTGCCCGTGCTCGTGGCCGTACGCATCTCGTTCAACAGCGGCAAGAGTCGCTCGTCGTTCCAGGCTCCGTCGTTCCGCTGGTACTGGGGCGACCCGGTGTCGTCGGTGTGGCACGACGACTCCCT
>CANHST010000281.1 GCA_947463235.1 Acidimicrobiaceae bacterium | reverse complement strand
CGCAGGCATTGGCAGCCTGGGAGCCCGGGCAACTGGCGCTGGGTCGGCAACTGCTCGAGCGCACGCAGCGCCTCGGGGCCCGATCGCAGTTCCTCGGCACCTGGGACCCCACCGACCCCGACGTACTGTTCCGGTTGAGAGAGGAAGGCCCGTGACAAATCCGCGCCGCGAACTCGCATCTCGTATGGCCGCCGCTGCGGTGGCGCTGCTGGAGTCGCTCGACCCCGATCAACGTTCGTTGGTGTCGTGGCCGTTCGACGACCACGAGGAACGCACGCGCTGGTTCTACACGCCCACCGATCACGGCGGCCTCTCCATCGGTGCCATGCGCGCGGCGCAGCAGCGGTTGACCCACCAGTTGGTGGCGACAGGTCTGTCGCGTCCGGGTTACGTCACCGTGGCCACCGTGATGGGACTCGACAATGTGCTCGACGAACTCGAGGGCTGGACGGCATCGTGGGGACGCGAGCGCGGTCGCGACCCGGGCCTCTACTACGTGCGCATCTTCGGCGACCCGGCCGGCGATGGCCCGTGGGGGTGGCGCTTCGGAGGCCACCACGTGTCGGTGAACCATGTCGTCGTCGATGGCGAAGTGGTGGGCTCCACCCCCAGTTTCCTCGGCGCCGATCCGGCGAACTCGCCGCTACTCGGCCCGCACCTGTTGCGACCGTTGGCTGGCGCTGAAGATCTGGGCCGCGAGTTGGTGCGCTCGCTCGACGAGTCGCAGCTGCAGCAGGCGATGCTCGCACCCGTGGCACCGGTGGATCTCGTCAGCGCGAACCGACCCGAGTACGGCGCCGGCGACGGCGACCTGCCACTGCCGTTGGGCGATGTGTGGCGCGGCCGGTTCGATGGCGAACTCGGCGATCGCGTGCACCAGATCCAGGTGAACGCTGAGGCCGCAGCGGGCCTGCTGCCTGAACATCTCGAAGCGGTGCGGCTCAGCGCCGAGTCGCGTGGCCTGTCGGCGGCGTATCTCGGGCCCAGCCAGCGCGAGATTCTGCGATCGTTGCTCGATGTCTACGTGCATCGCATTCCCGATGCGCTCGCCGACGACGAAGCCGCGAAGTACGCCGACGATGCAGGCCTCGACGGTCTGCACTTCGCGTGGGCCGGCAGCATGGAACCCGGTGAGGGTCACTACTACCGCGTGCAGGGCGCGGCGCTGTTGGCCGAGTACGACAACACGCAGCGCGGCGCGAACCACATTCACACCGTGTGGCGTAACCCACTCACCGACTTCGGTGGCGACGTGCTGCGTCGTCACTACGAGATCGGCCACCGCCACGCGTCCGGGCACACCGGCACCCATACGCACGACGGGCACACGCACACGCACTGAAGTACGTGGGCGTGTGCCCGATCGAGGTGTTCCGGTGCCGCTCGCGCGGCGGCGAGGTCAGCTCTTGCCGAAGGTGGCGATGCTGTCGACCTTGCACACGAACAGCACGCGGCGCTCGTCGATGCTCGGGTCGCGCAGGCCGTACTCGTCGCCCTGGCCGACGTACTTCTGCCAGATGCGGTTGAGCTGGCTGGTGACCCAGGCGCCCTCGGCCGGATCGTCTTCCAGGATCTCGCGCTCCACCGTGATCTTCATGCTCATCCAGTGATACATGTTCTCCGGGTTCACGATGATGACGGTGATCTCGGGGTTCTTGCGGATCCAGTTGGTCTTCGAGCGCTGCGAGGCCACGTTCACGAGGATCTTGTCGCCCTCGTAGTCGAACCACATCGGCGTGAGGCCGGGGCGACCGTCGGGGCCGATGACGGCCATGACGCACGCATACGGCTTGTCCATCAGCTGCTTGTACATCGGGTCGATGTCGGCCAGTGAGTTGACGGCCTCGCGATCGCCGACGGCGAACTGGCCGGGCTGCAGGCCTGCAGCGACGTCGCGGAACTTCGCAACTTTGATTCCCATGAAAGGCTCCCCTTGTGTGCTCGCCTCCCCGAGGCGCTGCGGAATGTTCGCATGCGCACACGTACATATGCAAGACGTTCCGCCGCAAAAGACCGTACATTCCAGCGCCCCAATCTCGACGCGGTCTCGTCTCGCCTGGCGCCTGCGGGGTTGCCTCGCCCTAGGAACCGGGGAGATCGCCACCTAGCCTTGACCAGACCCCGATCAAAGGCAACTTGATGAGTGGAAACTCGGTGTTCCGGCACCAACACAGCGGAGTACTGAGCCTGGCGGCCATCGAGGCGCCGAACGTGGTCACCTCCGACTGGATCGACGAGCAGCTCGCCGAGACCTACGCCCGCAACGGGATGCGCGGAGGTCTGCTTGCTGGTCTGGCCGGCATCGAGGAGCGCCGCTGGTGGGACGCCGATGTGTCGTTCGCCGATGCGGCAGCGATGGCCGGTCGTGCTGCCATCGAACGCGCCGGCATCGACCCATCGGAGATCGGCGTGCTGATCTCCACGTCGGTGTGCAAGGAGCACCTGGAGCCCTCGGTGGCCTGCGCCGTGCACCACCGCCTCGGCCTGCCGTCGTCGTGCCTGAACTTCGACATCGGCAACGCTTGCCTTGGGTTCATGAACGCCATGCACGTTGCGTCGAGCATGCTCGACACCGGCTTGGTGAACTACGCCCTCATCGTCGACGGCGAAGGCAGCCGCTACACGCAGGAACTCACCATCGAGCGCCTGCGCCGACCCGAGGCCACCGACCTCGACGTGTTCGCCGAGTTCGCGTCGCTCACGCTCGGTTCCGGTGCAGCGGCGATGGTGCTGGCTCGCACCGATCGTCACCCCGAGGCGCACCGCGTGGTGGGCGGCACGGCGCGCGCCGCCACGCAGCACGAACTGTTGTGTGTGGGCAGCCTCGATCGCATGACCACCGACACCGCCGGATTGTTGGTTGCGGGGCTCGACCTCGCCGCCGAGGCATGGACGGCCGCGCAGCAGGAAGCGCACCTGTCGCCCACGGCCGATTGGTACATCCTTCATCAGGTGTCGAAGGTGCACACCACGATGCTGTGCGAGCGCCTGGGTATCGACAAGAGCAAGGCGCCGCTCACGTATCCGAAGTACGGCAACGTGGGCCCGGCTGCGGTGCCCATCACGCTGGCCAGTGTGCAGGACCAGATCCAGCCGGGGCAGCGAGTGCTGTGTCTGGGTATCGGTTCGGGTCTGAACACCAGTGCCACGGAGATCCTCTGGTGAACCCCTCGGCCCCGGTCGCTGCGGATCTCGCAGCGTGGGGTGTCGACGCCGCATGGTCGCGGACGATCCACGTACCGTCGCACGACGGTGGTTCGCATCGTTGGCACGTGCTCGATCGGCCGGGCGATGGTGGAGCGACCGTGGTGTGTCTGCACGGCAACCCCACCTGGTCGGTGCTGTGGTCGCGGGTGTTGCGCGAACTCCACCCGGCGATGCGGGTGATCGCACCCGACCATCTGGGCATGGGCTACTCCGAACGCGTCGGCCCGCGACCGTACGCGCAGCGGGTGCGCGACGTGCAGGATCTGCTGCACGCGATGGATGTGCAGGGCCCGGTGTGGTTGGTGGCGCAGGACTGGGGCGGTGCCATCGCCATGGGTGTGGCGGTGGCTCAGCCCGAGCTGGTGGCCGGCATGGTGCTGTCGAACACGGGCATCGCCGTGCCCTCCGGGCGTTCGGCTCCGTGGCTCATTCGGCTTGCTGCGTCGCACGGCGTGCATCGACTCGCCACGCGCGCCACACCGGCATT
>CANHST010000280.1 GCA_947463235.1 Acidimicrobiaceae bacterium | reverse complement strand
TCGGCTTGGACCACTTCGAGGTTCAACGTGGTGACCTGCTCGTGGCCCATGTGACCGGACATCTTGAGGCCCTTGAACACGCGGCCGGGGAACGAGCAGGAACCGATGGAGCCGGGTGCACGGTGGTGCTTGTGGTTACCGTGGCTGGCCCCCTGACCGGCGAAGTTGTGACGCTTCATGACGCCGGCGTAGCCCTTACCACGGCTGACCGCCGTGACGTCGACCTTCTGGCCTTCGGCCAACAGGTCGACCTTGATCTCCTGGCCCACTTCGAACCCATCGACCGAGTCCAGACGCAGTTCCACCAGGCGGCGACCGGCGTCGACGCCGGCTGCTGCGAAGTGGCCCGCTTCGGGCTTGTTCAGCTTCTTGGGGTCGCGGTGGCCGTAGGTGACCTGCAACGCGGTATAGCCGTCTCGCTCGGTGGTCTTCACCTGCACGATGCGAGCGGGCTCGACGCGCAGCACGGTGACGGGCACGACCTTGTCGTTCACCCACACCTGGCTCATGGCGACTTTCTCGCCAACGATCGCTTTGAGTGCCATGTCGGCAGCCTTTTCGGTCGGAACCCGGCGGCGCCGGGTTTTCGGATTACACGCAAATGCTCCGCAGGCCAGATGGCCGGCGGAGCACCGGAAACAAGTTGTCGCCGTGCGGTTCCCACGATTCACCGAGGTGAGGTGCGGGCGTACACGGACATCGATTGCTGCGTACCTTCGTGCCCTGACGGGCGGAACGCACGAGGGTGAAACTCTATCGGCGGCTTCTCACGCGCGCCAACCCCCTACGGGAAACGTTGTGCCATCCATTCGGACACGATGGTGAGTGCCTCTCGGCGATGGCCCTCGAGGTAGTGCGGGGCGCCCTTCAGTTCCACATAGGTCACATCCTGGGCTCCGGCGTTCGCCACGATCTCCTGCGCCTGCCAGACGCGAATCTCGGTGTCGGCGGTGGGGTGCACCAGCAGCGTCGGCACCGTGACCCGCGGCATCGTGTCGGCCAGTTTCGCGTGGCTCGAGAGCCCTGACCAGGTACTCAGCCAGCCGCGAGAGGTCATCGTGCGGGCCAGACCACCCCGCCCGTAGTTGGCGTCGAAGGGGTCGGGGAAGGCGAACAGGCTGCCCATCGGCCGCTCGTCGGGGTCGATCGACAGGTCGAGGTAGGCCGGGTCGGCCAGCGTTCGGTAGATCGTGTGGTACTTGGTGAACACCGCACGGCGCCGAAACTCCCGCCACTTCACCGGGTCGTCGTGGTGGTCCACAGCCCGCAGCCGGCTCCCGGCATCGACTGCGTCGGCGATGCTGGCCTTGGCCACGGCATCGATCCGGGCAACTCGCTCCACCTGGGCCTGCCGATATCGGGCCAGCCACGCGGTGTCGTAGCTGCAGGGCTCCGGCCAGGGGCGCCAACCGTTATCTGGGTGATACATGTCGAGTTCCGGCACCGTCGAGAACGGGTCGGCCTCGTCGGCCACGCTGGGGTCGATGACCTGCAGCATGAACACGCCTTCCCCCGGGTGCGCGGCCATGCCGATCCACCCGTCACCGATCCCCAGTTCCGCCTGGGCCATCGCCATGAGGCTGCCGCCTCCAGAGTTCCCCAACAGCACGACTGCCTCGGCACCACGACGGATCATCTCGTCGTATGCGGTCTTCACGTCGACGATGCAGCTCTCGTGCAGGCAGTCGGTGTCGTTGTTCTGGTAGCGGGTGCCAAAGCCGAAGACCGCGTACCCGGCTGCTGCCAGCAGCGGGCATGCGTAGTGAACGCTGAAGTCGCCGCGGGGGTGGCTGAGGATGACGGCCGTCTTCCACGGTCGGCCGTTCGGCGGCGTCCAGAGCAGCCCACGCACGAGGGCGCCATCGGGGCTGACCAGGCGAACGGACTCACGCGGTATCTCCACCCCCGGGTCGTCCTCGGCCAGGGGCCAGTAGTTCAGGCCGAACGGGCGCTTCCCACCCAGATGCACATCGAGGTCCTGCATGCCCGCACGTTAGGCGCCGCCTCGCAGCCCGGCGTCAGTCGGACGGGCGGACACCGAGCGTTGCGCTCACCGTGCGAGCATGGCCGTCGCGCACCACTTCCACCTGCACCGTGTCGCCGGGCGACAGATCGCGGATCGTGGCCACCAGGCCGGCATCGCCGGTGATCGGCACGCCATCGACGGCGACCACCACGTCGTCCACCTGAATACCTGCCCGATCGGCCCCGGAGCCAGCCGTGACGCTGGCCACCCGGGCGCCGCTACCTCCATCGATGCGAGGTGCCAGCTTCACCCCCAGGAACCCGGGCGTGTCCGCTGGCGATGTGACCGATGCGCGCAGTCGGTCGATACTCGGCATCAGTTCCTCGTTCGAGATGGCAAAGCCGAGATTGTTGGCCTGGCTTCCGTTGTCGGCCGTGGCGACGAAGGTGACCACACCCACCACTTGGCCGAGCGAGTTCACCAGTGGGCCACCGGAGTTGCCCGACGAAATCGGGGTATCGGTCTGGATGAGACCCTTCAGCGCCCGAACCGGGTCGGCGGAGGTGCGATGGAGCGCCGAGACGATGCCGGAGGTAACGGACGGGTCGCCGTCGAGCGCCAGAGCGAAACCGACCGCCACCACCGGGTCGCCAACGCGAATGTCGGCGGAAGCGGCGAAGGTCGCCGGGCGCAGTCCGACCGCATCCACACGCAGTAGTGCGAGATCGCGAGCCGTGTCGCTGGCCACCACCGAGGCTCGACGAGGCTCGGTCTCTCCTGGCAGCCGAACGGTGACCGTGACCGCCCCGTCCACCACGTGCGCGTTCGTGACGATCTCTCCGTCGGCCGTGAGCACGATGCCCGTACCCGACCCCCGCAGCACCGCTCCGTTCAACTCGGCCAAGGTGTCGACGCTCACCACGCTCGGCCCCACCACCCCCGCAGCCACGGCAACGTCCATCGCGGGAAGCTCCTCGATGCGCGGGTCGACCTGCACCAGGCCCAGCGTGGATGCGGTGCGCGAAGGCGCTGCATCTCGTGCAGCCAGTCGCCCGCCGACGTATGCGCCGATCAGACCGGCCACCCAGCAGACCACGGCCACGAGCAGCAACGCCAGCAAGGGCCGAGTGCGCTGCGCGCGAGGTGGCGGCGGCGGGAACACAGGGGGCTCGAACGGGGTGTCGATCCCTTCTGTCTATCCGCTCCTCGGTCCAACTTACGTTCAGCTGGCGAACCGGGAACGCGAAACGGCCCCGTCTGCCGGAGCAGACGGGGCCGTTCGTGATTCCCCCCGGAGGGTCGAAATCAACGACTCAGTTGGACTGAATCTTGATCTCGATGTCGACGCCCGCCGGCAGCTCGATGCGCTGCAGGCTGTCGATGGTCTTGGCGTTCGGATCGACGATGTCGATCAGACGCTTGTGCACGCGCATCTCGAAGTGCTCACGCGAGTCCTTGTCGATGTGCGGTCCACGGATGACGGTGTACCGGTGCTTGTCGGTGGGCAGCGGGATGGGGCCGCGCACCGTGGCGTTGGTACGAGTGACGGTCTCGACGATCTTGCGCGTCGACTGGTCGATGATCTCGTGATCGAACGCCTTGAGGCGAATACGAATGCTCTGTGCCATGTGTGTCGTCAGCTCACTTCGTGATCTTGGTGACGCGGCCGGCGCCCACGGTACGGCCACCCTCACGGATGGCGAAACGCAGACCCTCGTCCATCGCGACTGCCTTACCCAACTCCACCGTGATCGCCACGTTGTCGCCAGGCATAACCATCTCCGTGCCC
>CANHST010000279.1 GCA_947463235.1 Acidimicrobiaceae bacterium | reverse complement strand
GTGTGGCGCATCGCTCGCGGTGAGGACACGGCGAAGGATCAGAGTTACGTGGTGCACATGCTGCCTCAGCGCGAACTGGCCCGCACCATGTTCCCCATCGGCCACCTCACCAAGGCCGAGGTGCGCGAGCGCGCCACGGCATTGGGCCTTCGAACCGCAGCGAAGCCCGATAGCCAGGACGTGTGCTTCATCACCAGCACGGGAGGCCGCACCGAGTTTCTCGGTAGCCGCATCCCCTTCCGGCGAGCGACAGTGGTCGACGCGGTCGATGGCACCGTGCTCGGCGAGGCCGAGTCGCTGGAGATGATCACCCTCGGGCAGCGTCGCGGCATCGGTCTTCCGGGTGGTGGCCCGAAGCGATACGTCGTCGACATCGATCATGCGGCGGCCACGGTGAAGGTCGGCGACGACACCATGCTCGACGTCACCGAAATGTCCGTGATCAATATGGTGTGGTCGCATGAGGCGGTGGAGGGCGACGTGCTCGTGCAGTGCAGCGCACACGGGGCTACACACGCCGCATCGGTGTCGCTCGGGGCGAATGGTTCGGTGCAGGTGCAGGTGCAGTGGCAGCAGCCGCAGCGCCGGATTGCCCCGGGCCAGAGCGTGGTCTTCTACGACCCCACCGACACCTTCGTGCTCGGTGGCGGTATCGCCGGCTGAGGATCAGCCGACGGGCAGTTTCCGATCGGCCATCGCGTGCAGCACGCGCCCAGGCCGACTGGGTGCCACGAGGAACGACTGCAGGTGCACTGCTCGCCCGGTGGGTTCGTTCGCTGATGCCGGGAAGATGGCTTGCACCATGTCGCGCAGGGCGATGTCGAGCGCGTGGCCACCGGCTGGGCCGGTGAGATCGAACGCCTCGGACCCGGCCAGCGCCAGACGCGCAGCAGCGATGTTGGTGCGCTGCACCAACATCGACTCGGCCATCAACACCTGGTCGTGCACCACCACACCGGCGGGCACCAGCACCAGCCAACGCCGCGACAGGCGGTGGAAGCGCTGCCCCAGCCACCATGTGAGGACAGCAGCCAGTGCGGTGACGACTACACCGGTGACCCATTGTTCGTTCGCCACGAGCAGCGTGCCGCCCAGTGCGGCTGCGGCCCACACCAGCCACATCGTTCCCACGGGAATGAACATTGCCGCAGGCAGACGGAGCGGAAAGCGGAACTCCTCGCCATACGCGGCGCCCTGCACCATCGCCTCACCTGCCTCGGCCGACATGGCGATGACAGTGGCGAGCAGTGCCACCACCGTGCTGGCCGCCCCCCATGCAGTGGACGCACCATCGATCCATGCGAGCACTGCAGCAGGCGCAGCGAGCGATGTGGCGAGCCGAACCACCGTGAGACCCAACGGACCGGTGACCGTGAGCGCCACTGCGACGACGGCAACGAGTGCCCACCATGCGACGGTGGCAATCGTGCCATCGAGCGCGCTGGCCATCACGACGGCGAGTGCCACCCAGATGATGCGCAGCAACCAGAGGAAGGAATCCGGTGTAATCAGATTTGTCGGACGACCTTGCACGGGACCAAGGTATCGCCGCATCCCTCGCCACGCTTCGCCAGTTCTGCTGTCGAGGTGGGACGATGGAGTATCGACTGAACCAGTCGGGCGGATCATCGTTGGCACACCGAACCGGAAGGAGGCCCCGTCCAATGCATCGCATCAACATTCCCGGCGGCATTGCCACCGGTATCGGCGGCCTTCCTCATCGTGATGCCGATGAAGCGGCTGCCTTCTCGCTCCGAGAAATGGAACTACCAGCCATCCCGTATCTGCCTCGTCGTAGCCCGGCGGAAGGCGCGGTGGCGCAGGCCATGATCGGTATGCAGGGCATCACGGTCGGCCAGTACGGCAGCATTTCGGTGCACCCCGATCAGATCGATCCACTGGCTCCGGTTCGCACCGACATCCAGAACGATGCGTTCGTTGGCTTCCGAACCTTCCTCGACGCGGCGAAGGGTCGGCAGGGCTGGGTCAAGTGGCAATTCATCGGTCCGGTCACATTCGGAATGGCGCTCATGCGGGCCGGCGTGCCGATGAGCGAGGCGTTCGAATCTGCTGTTCGCTGTGTGCGTTCGAAGGTGGAGCACCTCATCCAAGTGGTCGACAAGGCGCTGCCCGGGTGTCAGCAGTTGGTGTTCATCGAAGAGGCCGACCTTTCCGAGTTGATGAACCCCGGGTTCCCCATCGCTCCCGACACGGCGATCGATCTGGTGTCCGGAGCGCTGGCTGCGATCGAGACCGATGCGGTGGCTGGCCTGCACGTGTGCGGCCTGGCCGACATTCCCACGCAGTTGGCCGCAGGGCCAGCGGTGCTGTCGTTGCCCGTGCGGCCAGAGGTGGCCGACAGCGCCGGGTATCTCATCCGTTTCATGGAACGCGGTGGCTACGTGGCATGGGGCGTGGTGCCCACCAGTGGCCCGATTCTGGCGTCCGCCGAGCGGCCGTGGCGCAACCTCACCCAGTTGTGGTGCGAACTGGTGCAGCGCGGTGCCGACCCGTCCATGCTCCGCCGCCAGTCGATCATCACCCCGGAATGTGGTCTCTCGTCGCACTCGCCAGTGGTGGCGGAACGTGTGCACCGCATCGCCGCCGACGTGAGCCGCCGGGCACGCGACCAGGCCAGCGCCAGCCGTTGGGTGCTCGGCGCCTGACATCTCTGTCACGCCCATGCGGCACACTGGTGACATGACGCCCGAGGACCGCATCAGCGCACTGCGCGCCGAGATCGCTCATCACAACGAGCGCTACTACGCCGACGACGCCCCCGAGATCAGCGATGCCGACTACGACCGCCTGGTGCGCGAACTCGGTCAGCTCGAGGGCGAGTACCCACAGTTCGCCGACAGCGAGTCGCCCACCCGTCAGGTGGGTGCGGGTGCGTTGTCGGCTGCGTTCTCGCCGGTGCAGCACTCGGTGCCGATGACCAGCCTCGACAATGCCATGGATGGCGAAGAACTCACGGCGTGGGGCGAGCGCGTGGCGCGAGGGTTGGATGGTGCGGCCACGCAGTACGTGTGCGAGCTGAAGATCGACGGCCTGGCGATGAGCCTGCGCTACGAGAACGGCGTGTTCGTTCAGGCAGCCACGCGGGGAGATGGGCGGGTGGGGGAAGACGTCACCGCCAACGTGGCCACCATCGCATCGGTTCCCAAGCTGTTGGTGGGTGCGCCGCCGGTGCTGGAGGTGCGCGGCGAGGTGTACCTGCCGATCGACGCCTTCGAGAAGCTCAAGGCCGCCAAGGAAGCCGAGAACGTGGCCCGTATCGCTGCGGGCAAGAAGCCCGATCCGGTGCCCGTGAACCCGCGCAACGCCGGCGCAGGCAGCCTGCGCCAGAAGGATCCGTCGGTCACGGCCGAACGCGAGTTGGCGTTCTGGAGCTACCAACTGGGCGATGTGCAGGGTGGCCCGGAGTTCACCTCGCATCACGACACACTCGAGTACCTCCAGCGGTTGGGCTTTCCGGTGAACCCCGAGATCCGGGTCGTGGGCGATCTCGATGCCGTGTACTCGTTCTGCCGTCATTGGCAGGAACACCGTCACGACCTGGGCTACGACATCGATGGTGCCGTGGTAAAGGTGGATTCGCTGGCGCAGCGCGAGCAACTCGGTTTCACCTCGCGGGCTCCGCGGTGGGCCATCGCCTTCAAGTTCCCGCCGGAGGAACGCACCACCCTGCTGCGGGCCATCGAGGTCTCCGTGGGCCGTACCGGCCGCACCACGCCCTTCGCCGTGCTCGAGCCGGTGTTCGTGGGTGGCTC
>CANHST010000278.1 GCA_947463235.1 Acidimicrobiaceae bacterium | reverse complement strand
CGCTCGACGGCGGGGATCTGCTCGACGATCATCGTCTGCACACCCTCCATCATCGTCATGCGGCTCATGCTGCAACCGTGGCAACCGCCGCCCATGGTGAGATAGGCGGTGCCCTCGTTGTCGTGGCCCACATACGTGACGAACCCGCCGTGCGCAGCGAGCGCCGGGTTCACTTCGACCTGCACCAGTGCATCGATCTCGGCCGACAGCGCGTCGTCGGTGATGAGCCCCTCGATGGTGGGAGCAAGCGGCTTGTTCGGGTTGCGGATGACGAGGCCCGCCGACGAGGTGTGGTCGAGCGTGGCGCCGTTCAGCAGATCGATGCTGTTGCCCGCCACGATGACCTTCATCGACAGCTCGCCGTCGGTGTGCGTGCGCACCTCGTCGATGATGGCGGCCGTGGTGACCACATCGAACGACAGGTCGTACTTGAAGTCCTCGCCGGGCTTGCTGATGATCTCGAGCCGCAGACCCAAACGGTCGGCATCGGGCTCGGTGTCGCGCAAGGCCGCCAGTTCCTTCAACGCCTCGGGCGTGATGGTGACGATCTGGTGAGTGGTGTCGGGGGCGAGGGGGCTCACGGCAGAAAGGCTAGGTCAGGCAAGCTGCACAACCTCACTTCACCAACTCGCGAGAGATCGGTGCGAAAGGTGTCACGTTCCGCTGCCACCACCGAGGGAGAGGGGTCTGCCACAATCGAACTCATGCGTTTCCAGGTCTCCGCTTCTTCGACGCGTCCGGCACTTCGCCGCGCGCTGCCCGCCCTCCTGCTGTCCGCAGGCCTTCTCGTGGCTGCGTGCGGCGGGGGCGATGCAAAGGCCCCAGAGACCAGCGCTCCCGAAACCACATCGCCGGAGACCACCGCTGCCGACACCAGCGTGCCCGAGACCACAGAGGCAGCGACCACCACCACCGAAGCGCCAGCGCCCGCGTGGCCACTCACCGGCGAACCGCTCGACGACATGGCCAAGGCAGATCATCCGGCTGTGGTGGTGAAGGTGGGCAACTACGACCGTCACCCTCAGCGCGGCAGCGTCAACGCCGACATCATCTACGAAGAGATCATCAACGCGAACGTGTCGCGGTTCGCGTTTGTGTTCCACAGCAAGAGCGCAGCCGAGGTCGGCCCCATCCGGTCCGGCCGCCGTCAGGACGTGGACCTGTTCGGCTCGCTCAACAAGCCGGTGTTCGCGTGGGCTGGCGGCAACAAGACAGTCGTGGCAGAAGTGAGGAACAGCGACCTTGTGGACCTGAGCCAATCCAGGTGCCAGAACACCTGCTATCGATCGGGCGACGACAGCCCGGTGGAGTTCACCCTGATGTTCAACGTCGACAAGGTGTTCGCGCTCACCTTCGAGGAGGCCGGGGTCCCGCAACCGCAGTTCGCCTATCTGAAGGCTGGCGAGCAGCCCGCCGGCAAGGCGTCGGCCGGCGTCAACTTGAACATGGAGTCGTACAAGGTCGAGTGGACCTGGAACGCCGACTCCAAGATCTACGAGCGCACGCAGAACGGCCGCGACGACAACGACAGGGACGGCACCCGCCTCACCACCAACAACGTGGTGATTCTGGCCATGACCTACCTCCCCGGCATCTCGGGCAGCCCCGATGCTCAGAGCACCGGCAAGGGCGAGGCATTCGTCTTCACGGGCGGCAAGTACGTGCACGGCACGTGGGAGCGCGCAGCACGCACCGACGCGTTCACGCTCACCGATGACGACGGCAACGTGATCGAACTCACGCCCGGCCGCACGTTCATCGAACTCCCCCGCGACGGCAACACACTGCCCAAGGGCTGACGGCCGGGGTCAGCGACCCCCGCCATCCACCTCGATGCGCTGACCGGTGACGTAGCCGGCCCCATCACCGCACAACCACAGCACCACCTTGGCGATGTCGCTGGGCTGGCACACCCGCCCGAACGGCGACACCGCATCCAACGCACGCAGATCCTGCATGTCGCGGTTGCCCGTCATCGCCCGGCTCAGACGCAATCCCATGTCGGTCTCCACCAAGCCAGGCGCCACCACATTCACGTGGACGTGGTTCGGTCGTTCTTCCTTTGCCAGCGTGAGCGCAAGCGCCTCCATGGCGGCCTTGCCCATGTTGTATGGCGCCCCATTGGCCGCCATATGGCTGGTGGCGACCGACGAGATCATCACGATGTCGGCCCGGCCATGAAGTGCGGCGCGGGCACGCAGTGACGGCAGCGCCAGACGACTGAGGTGGTGCGGGCCGAACGCGTGCGTGGCCACCACGCGCTCCATCTCCGCAGGGTCGGTGTCGGCCACCGAACGACCGCGAGAGGCGATGCCGGCATTGCAGATCAGCGCATCGATGCCGCCGAAGTCGTTCACGACCGCGTCGACCATGGCCGCGCAACCGTCCACGTCGTCGACCGACGCCTGGTAGGCCTTGGCGGACCCGCCTGCGGCTTCGATCGCAGCAACCGTGTCGGCTGCCGCCTCAGCGTCGTTGCGATAGTTCACGGCGACCGTGGCACCGTGCGCCGCGAGCAGTTCGCTGATGCCTCGGCCGATGCCGCGACCACCACCGGTGACCAGCATCACGCGACCGTTCAATTCGTTGTTGGCGAGTTCGCTCATAACCGCCATTCTCACTCACACACCGGAGGCAACCCGTGCTCGTGGGGAGAGCCCTGCCGGACGAGCCAGCAGAACGAGCCAGCCGCACGGCCTCGTCGCTAGTCTTTCGCCCGTGCAGGACGGAAGCCGGAAGGCCATCATCGCGGCGTTCTTCGCCAACCTTGGCATCGCCATCGCCAAGTTCGTCGGATTTCTCATCACCGGTTCCGCTGGCCTTCTTGCCGAGGCCGGCCACAGCGTTGCCGACACGGGCAACCAGGCGCTGCTGATGCTCGGCGGTCGGCGCGGCAAGCGCCCCGCCGACCGAGCGCACCCCTTCGGCTACGGCCCCGAGCGGTACTTCTGGTCGTTCATCGTGGCACTCGTGCTCTTCAGCATGGGCGGTCTGTTCGCCTTGTACGAAGGCATTCAGAAACTGGCTTCGCCGCACGAGATCGAGAGCGCCGTCGTGGCGTACGTGATCCTCGGACTGTCGATCGTGCTCGAGACCTTCTCGCTGCGCACGGCTATCCGCGAAGCGAACCACGTGCGCGGCGACCGCACCTGGTGGCAGTACATCCGCACCGCGAAATCACCCGAGCTGCCGGTGGTGTTGCTGGAAGACATCGGCGCCGAGCTTGGTTTGTTCTTCGCGCTCTTCGGCCTCACCATGTCGGAGGTCACCGGCAATCCGCGATGGGATGCCGTCGGCTCCGTTGCCATTGGCCTGCTGTTGGTCGCCGTAGCCTTCATCCTCGCCATCGAGATGAAGGGACTGCTCATCGGCGAGGCCGCGAGCGATGCCCATCTCACCGCGATCGAGACCTCGATTGCGAACACCGACCAAGTGAACGGTCTGATTCATCTCCGCACCATGCACCTTGGTCCCGACCAACTTCTGGTGGCAGCCAAGGTCGACTACGACCGCTCGCTGACGGTGGAACAACTGGCCCACGCCATCGATGCCACCGAAGCCGAACTGCGCGCCGCAGTGCCCCTCACCGCCATCGTCTACATCGAACCCGACATCCGCCGGAAGCTCACCGAGTGACGGCTGCGGGGAAGGCCTCGGCCCGGCTGCGCGGCGCCGAAGGCCGCACCCTCGGATTGCTGGCGCTGGGCGTCGCAGTGGTGTCGTTCAGCATGGGCTCCACGCTGGTGAAGCTGTCGCACACGCCGGGTGTGACGGTGGCGTTTTGGCGAATGGTGCTGT
>CANHST010000277.1 GCA_947463235.1 Acidimicrobiaceae bacterium | reverse complement strand
GCGGCATCATCGAGGGCGGTCTTCGGATCGGCTCCGTTGAACACCGACGCCACGGCGTTGGCCAGCACGGTGCGCACCTCGCGCAGGGGACCGACCACCGGGCCGGCCGACGTGGGCACATCGGGCGTGTCGAGCAACTGCTGATAGGCCACCGCGAAACGCGGGTCGTTCGCCACGGTGGTCTTGTAGGGATCCAGCGTCAGGGCATCGGTGCGGTTCGGCACATAGCCGGTGGCCGCAGCCCACTCACTCTGCTGCTGGGCACCCACGAGGTAGGTGATGAAGTCCCAGGCCGCTGCCGTGCGCACATCGTCGCCGGAATCCACCACGTACAGCGAAGCCCCGCCGATGAGCATGCCGGGCTTGCCGTCGGGGCCGGGCATCGGGCCCACGCCCACATCGTCGGCATTGATGTTCGGGAACTGACCCGTGCCGAGCACCTCGAGCACCGGGCCCAACGACGCCGACGTATTGATGGTCATCGCTGCCGGCTCGGTCTGGTCGGCCATCTTCAGCAGGTTGTCGTAACCGCTCTGGCTGTTGTCGCCCACGTTCACGGCGGTCTTGTCGTTCAGCATGCCCTGCAGGAAGGTCAGCAGGTCCACGCCACTCTGGTTGTTGTACAGCACCTTCGTGGCACGGCCGGTGCGGCCGTTGTCGCCATCCACATAGAACTCCTGCGCCTTGGCGAACCATTGCTCCACGTACCAACCGCCACCGGAATCGAAGCCGCTCTCCAATGCGAGGCCGAACTTCGCAGCGCCCGAGTCGACGATCTTCTGGCTCATCGAGTGCAGTTCTTCCAACGACTTCGGTGGCGTATTGGGGTCGAGGCCAGCGGCCGTGAACACCTTCTTGTTGTAGAACAGCACCGGGTTGGAGATGTTGAACGGCATCGCCCACTGCACGCCCGACGTGGCGTACGCGGCAAGCGCCGTGGGAAGGAAAGCCGACGTGTCGAAGCCGCTCGCTTCGATGCACTTGCCGACCGGCACGATGCTGGCGGTGTCGGTCATGGCCTGCACCTGATACTCGGGCAGTTGCACCACATCGGGCCGGTCGCCCTGGCTGGCGGCGAAGTAGTTGTCGGCGGTGTCCTCGTAGCTGCCCTGCACGAGCGACACCTTCACCTTGGTCTGGCTGGCGTTGTAGGCGTCGGCAAGCTTGACGAGGGCGTCGTTCAGCGGGCCGCTCATGCCGTGCCAGAAGTTGATCTCCACGGTGCCACTGGCCGAGGCCAGCGCATCGGTGGGGCAATCGGGAAGGCTGTCGACCGCCACCGAGGTGGTGCTTTCGGCCGACGTCGTGGCGCCCGACGTGTCGGCAACGGTGCTGTCGGTGGAGCCGCCGCCCACGGTGGTAGCGCTGCCGCCACCAGAGTCGGTGATGTCGCCACCGCCGCTGCACGCAGCGACGAGGCCCAACGACGCGACCGCGAGGACAGCGAAGGTGTGTCGAGTGCGCATCAGCCCTTCACCGCCCCTGCGGTGAGACCGCGCACGAGTTGACGCTGGAAGAGCACCAGCATGATGAAGATCGGAAGTGCTGCCACGACGAGGCCTCCTGTGACGAGATTGATCTTGCTGATGTCGTTGTTCTTCAGATGTTCGAGACCGATCTGAATGGTCTCGTGCACCCGATCTCCGCGGATGACCTGCGACGGCCAGAGATAC
Source organism: Acidimicrobiaceae bacterium (assembly GCA_947463235.1). Classification (GTDB taxonomy): domain Bacteria; phylum Actinomycetota; class Acidimicrobiia; order Acidimicrobiales; family Ilumatobacteraceae; genus UBA668. Next base: position 2,127 of record CANHST010000277.1, on the reverse strand, counting down.
GCATTCCAGGTGCCGAGGAACGTGAACAAACCCAGCGCCCCCAGCGTAGGACGGCTGAGCGGCGCCGCCACTTCCCAGAGGAATCGCAGATGCCCCACACCATCGAGTGCCGCGGCTTCGCGCAGTTCGCCCGGCAGTTGCAGGAACACCTGGCGCACCAGGAACACGCCGAAGGTGCTGGCGAGCGAGGGCACGATGAGGCCCTGGAACGAGTTGATCCAGCCGAGCGAATCTGCGGTGCGTTCGTTGATCACCACCGTGACTTCGGCGGGCACGAGCATCGTTGCCAGAAAGGCGATGAACATCGGCCCCTTCAGTGGGAACTGCAAAAACGCGAACGCATACGCGGCCAACAGGCTGGTGATGACCACCCCAACGGTGACCATCACCGACACGAACATGCTGTTCAGCAACAGGCGCCCAAGATTGCCCTGGGTCCAGGCGGCCTTGACGGTGGACAACGTGAGGTCGACGGGTAGCAGCGAACGCGGGTGGTCGAGCGAACCCGGGCCCGTCTTGAACGCCTGCATCACCACGGCGTAGATGGGGAACACCACGATGAATGCCAGCACGATCAGCAGGGCGTAGCGGCCAGCCTTTCGTGCGCCGCGCACGGTGTCAGCTGCCATAGTGCACCCGCTTCTCCAGACCCCGGAACTGCACCAGCGCCAGCACCAGCGACAGCAGGAACAACAGCACCGCTGCTGCGCTCTTCGTGCCGAGGTCGGTGTGGATCAACGAGGTGCGGCCGTAGATGAGATACGGAATGGTGGTGGTGGGCTTCTCGGGGTTCGGACCGCCACTGGTGAGCAACGCGATCTCGCCATAGGTCTGCAGCGCACGGGTGGTGAGCACCACGCCTACGAACAACAGCGTCGGGGCGATCATCGGCAGGGTGACATTCGTGAAACGGCGGGTGCTTCCGGCGCCATCCACGTAGGCGCTCTCGTACAGATCGCGCGGCACGCTCTGCAGCGCCGCCGTGATGATGATGAAGGTGAAACCGAGGTTCGCCCAGATGCTGCTGAACGCAACCGCCAGTAGAGCGGTGCCAGGGTCGTTCAACAAGCCGGGGTTCTTCAGCACCGGGAACCATCCGCTGAACACGTCGGCCAGCACACCGATCTGCGGCTGCAGCAGCACAAACCACACCAGACTGGCCACGGCCACGCTGGTGGCCACGGTGCTGGAGAAGATGGTGCGGAAGATCCCGATGCCGCGAAGGTGCTTGTCGGCCAGCACCGCCAAGCCGATGCCCAGCACCAACCCGGTGGGCACGGTGAGCAGCATCAGCTTCAGGCTGACGCCCAGCGAATGCTGGAACTGCGTGCTGGTGAACACATCCCAGTACCGACCCCAGCCCACATCGCGGCACTTCTTGCCCGTGACATCGCAGGTGAGGTGGCCGAACTGGATGGCCTTCACCAAGGGGTAGATGGTCCAGACCGCAACGAGCGCGATGCTCGGCAGCAGCATGGCGATGGCCCACGGCACATCGCGCAGGCGCCGCTTCACGGCACGCGCTCGCCGGTGGTGGCGTCGAAATGATGGCGACGGCCAGGGTCGGCATCGAACGCCACCGGATCGCCCACCTCGGGAATGAAGGCACCGGGCTCGAGCCGCGACACCAGACGGGTGCCATTCGCGTCGGCGGTGAGCAGCACCTCATGGCCGAGGTGCTCCACCTGGCGCACCACTGCGTGCAGTTCCCCGCCGGGGGCGAGCTTCAGATGCTCCGGGCGAATACCGACCTGCACGCTGTCGCTGCCGAGCATGCCGGCCGGCAGCAGGTTCATCGGCGGCGTGCCGATGAACTGCGCCACGAACGCGGTGGCCGGCCGGTCGTACACATCCTGCGGTGTGCCCACCTGCTGCAGCTTGCCGAAGTTCAGCACCGCCACACGCGTACCCATCGTCATGGCTTCCACTTGGTCGTGGGTGACGTAGATGAACGTGCTGTCGATGCGCCGGTGCAGGTCGACCAGTTCGGCTCGGGTGTCGCCACGCAACTTGGCGTCGAGGTTGCTCAGCGGTTCGTCCATCAGGAACACCGACGGCTTGCGAACGATGGCGCGTGCCAGTGCCACTCGCTGGCGTTGGCCACCGCTGAGTTGACCGGGCTTACGT
>CANHST010000276.1 GCA_947463235.1 Acidimicrobiaceae bacterium | reverse complement strand
TCGAGGTCGTCGACCCAGACGGCGAAGTGCTGACCCTTCTGGTCGGGCATCGGCACCTCCAGCAGGTGTACCTGCTGGCCGCCGATGTCGAGCCACGCTCCGGCGAAGGAGAAGTCGGGCCGGTCGGCGCGCACGCCAAGGCCGAGCACACCCACATAGAAGTCGAGGGCAGCCGCGGTGTCGGTGACGTTAATCGACACATGGTGAATTCCGAGCGGCCGCATCTCATCAGTCTCTCAGCAGTTGCGCAGTCGCCACACGGAAATCCTCAAACCGCTCGGCAATTAGTGTGGTCGTATGCCGTTGCCCGAGACGTTGCTCACCGCCAACTGGACCGACCTCGACCTGAAGGTGGTGGCCGGCGAGTGGCCTGCCGATGTGCACGGCGAAATGATCATCAGCGCACCGGTGGTCGACCCCCGTCTGTCGTTCCAACTGTTCGGGTTCGGCGCACTGGTGCGGTTGTCGCTGCAGCCCGGCACGTTCGGCGCACCCGCCGACCGGTTCGCCCTGCGCGTGAACACCATCGACACGCCGGTACATCGCATCCACGAACGCACACCCGACGCGTTCCACGGCGGCGTGCTGGGGCTGGACTCGCCGTACGGCCACGCCAACATGGCCAACACGGCGCCGCTCGGGTGGGGCGGCCGTCTGTTCGCCACCTGGGACGTCGGCCGGCCGGTGGAGGTGGACCCCGTCACCCTCAGCTTCCTCGGCGAGGTGGGCAGCGCCGCATCGTGGGGTGGCGACTCGTTCGGCCATCGCAACGTGCTGCCGCAGGTGTTCAGCACCGCCCACCCGGTGATCGACCGCGAACGCAACTGCATGTGGACCGTGAAGTTGGGCTTGGGCGCAGCAGGCCTCGAGCCCACCGTGGTGCGCTACGACGGTGATGGCGTGGATGTGCGCACGTGGCGGCTTCCCGGCGCCACCGTGGCCGGCAGCATGCACACCATCACGCAGACGGCGAACTGGTTGGTGCTGGCCGATTCCGGCAACTTCAAGGCCGACTTCGGCGAGATCATGGGCGGCGACCGCAGCGTGCAGATCGACACGAAGGTGCCGGTGTACTTCGTGCGCAAGGCCGCGTTGGAGGCAACGCCGAACGGTGGCGAGGTGGGCTACGAGCGAGCGATGTTCGGGCCCACCACCGGCCACTACTACGCGAACTGGGACGACAGCGAAGGTGTCCGCGTGCTGTTCGAGCACATGGATCTCACCGACCTTGCGTGCCGTTTGAAGGCCACGGATGTGGATGCCAACGGCAACGATCTGAACCCCGCGTACGTGGGCATGTACCAGATGGCGATGTCGGCGCAGACCGTCAGCGAGATCGTGTTCCATCCCGGCCAACCGCGTGGTTCGGTGGAGGCCAGCAACCGGTTCGACTGGACCTGGAACCTGCAGCTGTCGGCGATGGATTGGAGCCACGAGGGCCGCGTGAACCCCACCCACCATCACGTGGTGTACCAAGGTCGTCGGCCGGCCGCCCTGTCGCGACGCATCCTCGACGTGTACCGCGACCGCATCGACGAGGCGCAGGTCACTGCCCCCGAGCAGCACGCGACGCTGGCCACCTTCCGCCGCGGCGACCTCACGCTGCATTCACGGTGGACGTTCCCGTCGCTCGCCGATTTCCCTTCGTCGCCCATCTTCGTGCCGCGTCGCGGCGGTACCCCCGGCGGTGGCGACGGATGGATCGTGGTGACCGTCGTGAACGACGACGGCTTCCGCGTGGAGTGTTTCGACGCCGCCGACGTGCACCGCGGCCCCATCGGCGTGTTGGCAGGTCCGAACCGCGAGCGTGTGCCGTTCATGCTGCACAGCGCCTGGATGCCAGCAGCACAGCCGGCACCGAGCGTCGAGCGCTTGTCGTTCGCCGACGACATCGACACCGATGCCGTGAACGCGTTGCCCGACGACCTCCGCGACGCCGTGCGCGCCGTGGCGGCCGAACTCACGCCTGCCTAAGTTCGGCAAGGCGCCCACGGTCGCCGTCGCATACAGTCGCACCAGGGGGTTCGGGATGGAATTCGACATCGTCATCCGCGGCGGCAGCGTCATCGACGGCACAGGCGCACCGCAACGCACGGCCGACGTGGCCATCCGTGACGGCGTGATCGTGGAGGTCGGCAATGTCGGCGGCCGCGGCACACGCGAATTCGATGCCGACGGTGCGTTGGTGACGCCCGGCTTCGTCGACATTCACACCCACTACGACGGCCAGGCCACCTGGGACAACCGGTTGCAACCGTCGTCGGATCACGGCGTGACCACGGTGGTGGCTGGCAACTGCGGCGTTGGTTTCGCACCCGTGCGCCCCTCCGACCACAACCTCCTGGTGGAACTGATGGAGGGCGTGGAAGACCTGCCCGGCACGGTGCTGCACGAGGGCCTGTCGTGGCAGTGGGAATCCATCGCCGACTACCTCGATGCGCTGGATGCCCGGCACTACGACATCGACCTCGCGACACAGGTGTGCCACGCCCCGGTGCGCGTCTATGTGATGGGTCAGCGCGGCGCCGACCGCGAGGCAGCAACGCCCGAGGAGATCGCCGAGATGGGCCGCCTGGCTGCCGACGGCATTCGCGCCGGCGCACTGGGCTTCAGCACCTCGCGCACGTTGAACCACCGCACCAGCAAGGGCGAGTCCACCCCCACGCTCACCGCGTCGCGCGACGAGTTGGTGGGCATCGCCCGCGCCATCGGGGCGACGGGTCGCGGTGTGCTGCAGGTGGTGAGCGACTTCACCGACGGCGATGTGGAGAACGAGACGCTGCTGGAGATGATGAGGGCGTCGAACCGGCCGCTGTCGATCTCGCTGCTGCAGGCGGGTCGGGGCTCCGGCTATCGCTCGAAGTTGGAGTTGCTGGAAGTCGCGCAGGCCGAGGGCCTCACGATGCGGGCGCAGGTTGCGGCCCGTGCGGTCGGTGTCCTGATCGGCATGCAGGGCACCATCAACCCACTGCGGTCCACCTCACCGTTCCAAGCAGTGGCGAACCTGCCGCTCGCCGAGCAGGCGCGTGCGCTCAGCGCCCCCGAGCAGCGCGACCAACTGGTGCGCGAACTACGCGAGTTCGGCGGCCGGTTGAAACTGGAGCGCATCTTCGAACTCGGCAACCCGCCGCAGTACGAGCCACGGCCGGAGGACTCCATCGCCGCTCGGGCCGCTGCCGTGGGCGGCGACCCGTGGGAGCAGTTGATCGATCTGATGCTCAGCGACGACGGCCGCACCCTGCTGTACCTGCCGGTGCTGAACTACTTCGACGGCAGCCTCGACGCAGCGCACGAGATGCTCGCCCACCCGTTCACCGTGCCGGGCCTGGGCGACGGGGGTGCGCACGTGGGCACCATCTGCGACGGCAGCTTCCCCACGTCGCTGCTCACGCACTGGGGCCGCGATCGAGATCGCGGTCCGAAGTTCGACCTGCCGTTCCTCGTGCAGCGCCAGGCGCGCGGTACCGCTGAAGCGGTGGGCCTCCTCGACCGTGGTCTGCTGGCCCCGGGCTACAAGGCCGACGTGAACATCATCGACTTCGACAGCCTCCGACTGTCGCCGCCCGAGATGGTCACCGACCTGCCTGCGGGCGGCAAGCGTCTGCTGCAGAAGTCGACCGGCTACCTCCACACCATCGTGTCGGGCGTGGAGACACAGGCCGGCGGCGAACCCACCGGCGCACTACCCGGCCGCTTCGTGCGCGGCCAACAATCCGCACCCGCGAAGGAGACCCTGCAATGAGCCCGCGAATCCTGGAACCGTTGTGCGAGTGGGGTTCGGCCGACGTGGCCGATGAGTCGA
>CANHST010000275.1 GCA_947463235.1 Acidimicrobiaceae bacterium | reverse complement strand
GTGGCTGGTCAACCGAGCGCGCCTTCACCAAGCCGAAGGCCATACCCGCAAGGCTCACCACAGCCGACACGATGACCAACAGACCGGTGCCACGATGGCTGTTGTCTTCCGGCTCAGCGAGCAGACGCGTGCGTTCCGCATCGGCGGGCAGGATCACGCGCAGCACCCACCACAGCAGCACGACCGCAGCGAGGTTCCACCCCACCAGGACGGCCATCTGCCACGGGGCGACCAGCAATGTCAGCAGCGCCCCAGCGACCCCGAACCCGGCGCACCACCACAATCGACGGCGGGCAGAGACGAGATGCGGGATCACCGTGTCCATGTCAGGTGATTCTCTCGTAGATCAGGTCGGTGGGTGTGCGACCCTCCGCCAGACCACGGCGTTCGAAACGGGTCTCGGGCCGCCACTCGGGCCGCGGCACCACGCCGCCACGCAGTCGGTGCTCGGCGTCGAGCACCCCGACCGCCTGCTTCGCGTACTCCGCGATGTCGGTGGCCACGTGCAGCGTGCCACCCACCCGTAAACGGTCGACGAGTAGACCCGTCACCGACGGTCGAACGATGCGGCGATGCTGCTGCTTGCGCTTCAACCACGGGTCGGGGAACCAAATGCGCACGCCCGACAGCGACCCCGGCAGTAGGCGCGGCAGGAAGTCGAGCACGTCACCCTCCACCAGTCGTACGTGTTCCCACTCGTTGGATTCCGCCGCGTCGATCACCTTGGCCACGCCAGGTGTGTGCACCTCCACGCCGATGATGCACTCACGAGGCCGCGCCGAGGCCATCTCGATGAGCCCCTCGCCGCCGCCGAACCCGATGTCGAGCACCACTGCGGCATCGGGACCAAACACATCGTCAAGCCGCAGCGGTTCACCGAACACTTCCAGCCGCCACCGTGGCGCATCGCGCTCGTATGCCTCCGCTCGCGCAGGCGGCAAGGCGCGGCGACGCGGTCGAAAGCTGCGCGCATACGGAGGGGGCGATTCCACGACTCCATTGTGATGCGTGGAGGCGCCAGTACCCACCTCTACGGCACCACCGAAGCCGATGAGCGGTACAGCCGTACCACTACTGTCGGCGGTACATGGAAAAGCAGCGCCTGCCGATCGTCGCCTCACTGATGGCGTTGGGCGCTGGAGTCGTGTGGAGTTTCGGCGGCATCGCCAGCCGAAAGGCAGTGAACGCCGACGCCTTCCAGTACATGGTGTGGCGCTCCATCGGCATCATCGCCGTGATGGAGACGCTGGCGGCCATGCAGGGCAAGCCGTTCCCCACCCTGCGCGCCTGGCGCAGCGGCAAGGTGATGATCTACGCCAACTTCGGGCTGTTCCTCGCATCGCTCGCCTTCGTCTACGCCGTGAAGACCACCACGCCGGCGAACGCCGCCTTCCTCGGTTCGCTCACGCCACTCGTGGCGGTTGCCCTGTCGCGTCTGCTCGGCGAGCGCCTGTCGCCCAGCACGATCGTGGCGCTCATCGTCGCCACCGTGGGTCTCATCATCACGGTGTTCAGCGATCTCGAAGCCGGCAGCATGGTGGGCAACATCAGCGCCCTCGCCGCCTCGGCCGGCTTCGCCGTGTACACCGTGTGTCTGCGCACCGACACCGAGCGCGACTGGTCGCCGGTGATGTCGGGGTATGCGGCGATGATGATCGTGGTGTGCGCCATCGTCACGCTGGCCCAGGGCAAGACGCTGGTGCCGCCCGCCACCGACATCGGCTGGGCGTTGTTCCACGGCTGCGTCCTCATCGTGGGTGGCACGTACCTGTTCAACAACGCCTCTCGGAAGGTGCCTGCGGTACCGATGACGGTGTTCGCCCAGACCGAGATGGTGTTCGTGCCGATTTGGGCATTCCTGGTGCTCGACATGACCCCCAAACCACTCACCATCGTCGGCGGCGCCATCATCTTCTTCGCCGTCGTCGGCAAGGCCTGGTACGACGCTTCGGTGGGCAACAAGGTGGAGTTCACCACCGCGCCCGATGTGCCGCTGCTGTGACCACCCTGCAACGTGACAATCTGTTGCACATGACCCGTGACGGTTGGCTGGTGAGCAACGGCAACGTACTCGCGAGCGCGGAACTCGCCACGAGCCATGCCGACCGCGGCAAGGGCCTGCTCGGTCGCGACGGCGTGGCAGGCGCGTTGGTGCTCGAGCGCACGCGTTGGGTACACACGATCGGCATGAAGTTCGCCATCGACGTGGCCCATCTCGATGGCGACGGGGTGGTGTTGCGCATCACTCACATGGCACCGAACCGCATCGGCTCGTACGTGCACGCCGCCAACCGAGTGGTGGAAGCCGAAGCCGGCGCGTTCGAGCGCTGGGGCCTGAAGACGGGCGACCGGGTGGAGTTGCGCGAGTGACCGGACGACTGGTGCTCGTGAGCACCCCGATCGGGAACCTCGGCGATCTCTCTCCGAGAGCCGTCGAAGCGCTCAAGGCCTGCTCACTCATCTGCTGCGAAGACACTCGGCACAGCGGCAAGCTGCTGTCGCACGCGGGCATCAGCGGTATTCGTCTGGCTGTGGCCGACGAGCACCGAGAGCTCGCCCGTCTCGACGATGTGCTCGGTCTGCTGTCGAGCGGTCTCGATGTGGCGGTGATCACCGATGCCGGCACTCCGGGCATCAGCGACCCGGGCATGCGTCTGGTGGCCGCAGTGGTGGAGGCGGGCCATCAGGTCACCGCGGTGCCGGGCCCGGCGGCGCTGGTGATGGCATTGGTGCTCAGCGGCTTCGACACCACCCGATTCGTGTTCGAGGGCTTCATTCCCCGGAGCGGCCGCGAACGAACCGACCGGCTCACCGAGATCGCCGCCGAGCGACGCACCGTGGTGCTCTACGAGGCCCCGCATCGCATGGAACGCACCATCGCTGATCTCACCGCCGCATGTGGCGACGAGCGACGCATCGCCATGGCTCGCGAACTCACCAAGTTGCACGAGGATGTCTGGCGCGGCTCGCTACTCGGCGCCGGCCAACGGCTTGCCGAAGTGCCGCCGCGAGGCGAGTACGTGCTGGTGCTGCAAGGTGCGCCCGCCGGCGAAGCGGCCACCGATGAACAAATCGTGACGGCACTGCGAACAGCGCTGGAAACCGGCGCCGATCGGCGTTCCGCCATCGCTACGGTGATGGCTGCCACCGGTGCCGCCAAGCGCCGGGTGTACGACCTCGCCCTCACGATTCCCCGAGACGCCGATGAGTGACCACCTCCTCTCTGCCGCACCGAGCGCCGCATTCTTCGACCTCGACCGCACGCTCATCAGCGGCTCCAGCGCGTTCGTATTGGGCATCGCTGCGTGGCGCGGCAAGCTCGTGCCGACGCACCAATTCGTGCGCGACGCCTTCAGCGCGTTGCAGTTCGCCATGGCGGGCGCCGACGACGAGACGTCGCACGGCGTTCGCGACCGCATCCTCGGCGCCGTCAGCGGCGTAAGGGTCGACGATCTGGTGGCGCTGAACGCCGACATCGTGCCGAAACTGATGGAGCGCGTGCGGCCCGAATCCATGCGGCTCATCGAGCAGCACCGCGACGCTGGTCGTGCCACCTACATCGTGTCGGCCTCCCCCATCGAACTCGTCGAGCCGCTCGCCAAAGCGCTGGGCATGACAGCAGGCATCGGCACCCGAAGCCGCATCGTCGACGGCATCTACACCGGCGACCTCGACGGCCCGTTCTGCTACGGCCCCGGCAAGGTGGAGGCCATCCAGCAACTCGCTCAAGTCGAAGGGCTGGAGTTGGACCGCTGCTGGGGATACAGCGACTCGGCCAGCGACCTACCGATGCTGCAAGCGGTGGG
>CANHST010000274.1 GCA_947463235.1 Acidimicrobiaceae bacterium | reverse complement strand
GCGGCGATGGCGAACATGGCCGAACGGGTGGACCTGCCCGAGTTGCGAGGGTTCGTGTCGGCGCTGTCGCAGGCCGACCAACTCGGCGTGCCCGTGAGCGACACGTTGCGCGTGCAGGCCGACGAACTGCGTACACGTCAACGACAGCATGCCGAGGAGCAGGCGATGAAGCTGCCCGTGAAGATCCTGTTCCCGATGGTGCTGTGCATTCTTCCGGTGCTGTTCATCGTGGTGTTGGGGCCTGCGGTGATGCGCATCAGCGAGCAGTTCAGTCCCTGACGGAGGGTCCTTGTCGATGGGGCGTAGGCTGCGCCGGTCATGGGCGATACGGACGGCACTCTGCATGGCGCGGCGCTGAGTCCGCTGGCTGCGTTGCTGTCCGTGCTGATGCCCGGTGCCGGTCATTACGCCATCGGGGCCCGGTTCCGGCCAGCCGTCGTCGTGGCCACCGTGGCGAACGCTGCGGCGATGGTGTGGATGGCCGTGGTGCTGTCGCACGTGGCCAATGGCTCCGAGTTCGCGACGGTGGTGGCCGACCGGCGGTCGCTGCTGCTGGTGGCGGTGTTGCTGGTGGTGATGGCTGTCACCCGGTTGTGGGCGGCTCTGGATTCCGCATGGCGTTCGCGCCCGCGTGGCGCATCCGCGATCACGTCGGCGTTCGCCGGCATCGCAGTGGTGCTCGTGGTCGTGGTGGGCGTGGCTCCGATGGCGCTCGCTGCCGACTACGTGCGCCGCACCGACACCGCTGTGGCGAAAGTGTTCGATAGCGATCAGGCCATCACTGCCAACCCGGGCACCATCGCCACGACTTCGACCACCACCTCCACCACGCTGGTCTCGAACACCACGGCGCCGCTGGACAGCACCACATCGTCGTCGAGCACCACGTCCACCACGTCGCCGCCGTTCCCGGGAGTGGACCGGGTGAACGTGCTGTTGCTCGGTGGCGATGCGGGGCCGGGGCGGTTCAGCCTGCGGACGGACTCGATGATCGTCGTGTCGGTGGATCCGCGCACGGGCGACACGGCGATGATCTCCATCCCGCGCAACCTGATGCACATGCCGTTCCCGCCCGACACCAAGCTGGCGCAGAAGTTCCCCGACGGTTTCACCGACCTGGCCAATGCCGTCTTCACCTACGTGGACGCCCGGCCCGAGTTGGTGGGCGGCGCTCCCGACGCTGGTGCCCAGGCCATCAAACTCGGCATCGCCCAGCTGCTGGGCATCCCCATCCAGAACTATGTGCTGGTGGACATGGCCGGTTTCGTGGACATCGTGGATGCGCTCGGCGGCATCGACATCTACGTGCCAAAGACCGTGCCGTCGCCCGGCAATCCGCGCAACGCGAAGCATCAGGTGCCGTCGGCGATTCTGAAGGGGCAGCAGCACATGGACGGCACGCTGGCCTTGGCCTATGCCCGAACCCGTTCGGGCGACAGCGACTACAACCGCATGGGACGGCAGCGCTGCGTGTTGGCGGCCATCTCGGATGCGGCCACTCCGTTGGCATTGGCGACGGGCATTCCGGCGCTACTGAAGGCGTTCGGCGACGGGGTGCACACCGACATTCCGCGCAAGGAACTCGGCGACTTCGCCAAGATCGTGCACAACTACGCCGACACGAACGGCACGGCAGCGGTGCGCACGCTCCACCTTGCCCCACCGTTGGTGAAGCCCTCGCGCTGGGATGCGGCGGAGGTTCGCTCGCTGGTGAGCGCCGTGCTCACTCCGCAGCCGCCGCCCGAGTTCACCGGCGAACTGCCGGTGCTCGCCGACTCCTGCACCACCTGACACTTACACGGTTGGTGCCTCGCGGTGCGCTCGCACCTTGGTGCGCGACTCATTGGTCCAGCCGTGGTCTGCGGCGTAGGCGATCATGCGGTCGAATCCGGTGGACCATTCGTCGCGCGCTGTGGCGTCGATAGTGGCGGCTGCTGCGGCCTTGAATAGGTCGAGGTGCAGCCACACGTGCTCGCCGTCGGGGTCGACCTCGCCGAGTTCGCCGATGCCGACGAGGGCCTGCGACGTTGCCGCTCGCACGGACAGGCTTCTGAGATTCTCGGCCTCGCGAACCATCGGGCCGCTGTCGGTGAGTTCCACGAACATCACGCACCTCCTCGTGGCAACGTACCCGCGAGTTGCCCGAGGGCACATCACCGGGATAGGGAAGAGCTGTGCGTGACCTCTTCGACGACGACCACCAAGCATTCCGCGAGTCCTTCGCCGCATTCATCGCGAAGGAGATGACGCCGAACTACCTCCAGTGGGAGGCCGACGGCATCGCCCCGCGCGAGCTCTACGCCGCTGCGGGCCAGTTCGGTTTCCTCGGCATCGCAGTACCGGAAGAGTTCGGTGGCGGCGGTGCCAACGACTTCCGTTTCAACATGGTGTTGGCCGAAGAGCTTGCGGCAGCGGGCATCGGTGGGGCGGGTTTGGGTCTCACGCTGCACAACGACATCACCACCCCGTACTTCATCGAGTACTGCAACCCGGAGCAGGCGGCGCGCTGGTTGCCGGGCATCGCATCGGGCGAGTTGATCACTGCGATCGCGATGACCGAGCCTGGCACGGGCAGCGACCTGGCCAGCATCGCCAGCACGGCGGTCCGCGATGGCGACGAGTACGTGTTGAACGGTTCGAAGACCTTCATCACCAACGGCATCAACAGCGATCTCGTGATCGTGGTGGCCAAGACCGACCCCAGCCAACGGCACAGCGGTATGTCGTTGCTGGTGGTGGAGCGCGGCATGCCCGGGTTCGAGCGTGGCCGCAACCTCGACAAGATCGGCATGCACAGCCAAGACACGGCCGAGCTGTTCTTCCGCGATGTGCGCGTGCCGGCGGCGAACCTGCTGGGCGAGGAGGGCAAGGCGTTCACCTATCTCACCGCGAACCTGGCTCAAGAGCGCTTGTCGATCGCCATCAGTGGTGTGGCCAGCGCTCGCGCCGCGCTGGACTGGACGGTGGCGTATGTGAAGGAGCGCACGGCGTTCGGTCAGGCGATTGCAGCATTCCAGAACACCAAGTTCACGTTGGCCGAAGTGGCCACCTCGGTGGAAGTGGCGCAGGCGTTCGTCGACCAGTGCGTGGTGAAGCTGAATGCGGGCAGGTTGAGTGCTGCCGAGGCTGCGCAGGCGAAGTACTGGTGCACCGAACTGCAGCAGAAGGCCATCGATGCGTGCCTGCAACTGTTCGGGGGCTACGGCTACATGCTGGAGTACCCGATCGCTCGGGCGTATGCCGACGCTCGCGTCACCTCGATCTACGGCGGCACCACCGAGGTGATGAAGACCATCATCGCCAAGTCGTTAGGCGTCTGAGGTCGTTAGGCGTGTAAACCCGGGGCTCAGCTTGCCGGTGGAGTGGGGGGCGCCATTCGGGGCAACCCGCGGCGCTCGAGTTCGGTGGTGACACCGTGGAACTTGGCCTGCTGACGGAGCATCTCCAGCAAGGCGTCGGTGGCCTCGGGTGTGGGAGCGACGCCCGACGACTGCACCCGCAGAAATGGGTTGTCGAGTCGGATCGAGCGGTCGATGGCGCTCAGTGCACGTTCGCGGAGCGTGGCGTAGACATCGTCGGGATCGTTGGCTGCAAGATGCTCGGCACGCGAGAGCAGACTGGCCACGTACCCGACTTCCCAAGCCTCACAGGCGGCGAGTGCCTTGGCCACGTTGATGTCGGAGGCCGCGAGATCGGCCAACGCGGTGGCCAGATCGGCCCGGGTGATCTGCGGTGCGCCGTGGGGCATGGGTCAGCCTCCTTCTGTGGTCGGTTGTTCACACAGTGTAGGTGACAACGAGCGGAGCGTG
>CANHST010000273.1 GCA_947463235.1 Acidimicrobiaceae bacterium | reverse complement strand
GGCATGCCGCTCGATCCCGCCGCCCAGAACGTTCTCGATCTTCTTGCCTCCGCTGGCAATCCGCCGCTGGAGGAGCAGACCCCTGAAGCCGCTCGCGCTGCCTTCGCCGGTCTGGCCCTGCTCGGCGGCGAAGGTGCCGACGTGGCCGCGGTCGACGAACGCGAGATGGCTGGCGTGCCCACCGTGGTGGTCACGCCGCATGGCGATGGCCCCTTCCCGGTGCTCATCTGGATCCACGGTGGAGGTTGGGTGATCGGCACCGCTGGCGAGTCGCTGGCAACGGCAAAGGACCTCGCCGCAGCAGCAGGCTGTGTGGTGGTGAGCGTCGACTATCGACTCGCACCCGAGCACAAGGCTCCTGCTGCACTGCACGATTGTGTAGCGGCCACCGACTGGGTGCTGTCGAATGCCGCAGAGGTGAACGGCGATGCTGCTCGCGTCGCGGTCGGTGGCGACTCGGCTGGCGGCAACCTGTCGGCGTTGGTGGCGCAGCATTTCGGCGACCGCCTCTGCTACCAGTTGCTCGTGTATCCGGCCACCGACCTCACCAATTCGCACCCCTCGCACGACGAGAACGCAGAGGGCTACCTGCTCACCAAGAACTCGATGGTGTGGTTCGCCGCCCACTATCTCGACGGCACGGGTATCGAGCGAACCGATCCGAGCATCTCGCCGTTGTTCGCCGCCGACAGCGTGATCGCCGCCACAGCGCCAGCCTTCGTGATCACGGCCGAGTTCGACCCGCTGCGCGATGAGGGCGAGGCCTACGCGGCGAAGCTTGCTTCGCTGGGGGTGCCCACGGTGCAGCGTCGGTTCGACGGACAGATCCACGCGTTCTACTCGATGCCGCTGGCCATCCCCGCAGGTGCCGAGGCCATCGCTCAGAGCGCCGAGCTGCTGCGCAGCGCGTTCGGCAGCTGACCGTGCGGCTGTGGGTGGGCATCACGTCGGTGTTGCTCGTGCTCGTGTACATCGTCGGTTCCCGGCGCTTGGTGGCCTCCGACGACCAGTGGTACCGCTCGTTGGTCCGACCGCCGTGGCAGCCGCCCGGCGCCGTGATCGGCATCGTGTGGATGTACAACTTCACCGCGCTGTTCATCGCCGCCGTGCTGGTGGCGCGTCACGGCTCCCGATGGCAACTCGTGGTGTGGACAGTGTGCCTGTTGACCTCCATCGTGGCGGCGCTGCTGTGGGCGTGGCTGTTCTACGTGCAGCATGCGCTGTTTGCGTCGTCGGCCGCCCTCATCCTGGCGGCGGTGCTGACGGTGCCATTGGTGATTGCTGCGTGGGGCTCGGTCACGTGGGTGGGAGCCCTGTTGGTGCCGTACCTGCTGTGGGTGTGCATCGCTGCGTCGTTGGCCGTGGGCTATGTGCAACGCAACCCCGACGCTTCCCTGCTCGGTGGGAACACGAGTAGGTAAACAGGGGTTGCACCCGGCACGATGGAGCACATGTCCGACCTTGCCACCGACGACAGCAGCGCAGCCCTCACCGGCTCCGGGCCCGACCACGATCGCCGCGTGCGCGATCTTCTGGACCTGATGGAGGTCGTGCGTCCAGCCGTGGAGGCCGATGGTGGCACGCTGCGGTTGGTATCGGCCGACACCGACACTGGCGCCGTGATGGTGGAACTGGCCGGTGCATGCGGCAGTTGTGAAGTGGCGGGCATGACCCTGCAGGGTGGTATCTCGCGCATTCTCAAGCAGCGACTCGACTGGGTCACCGACGTGCAGGGCTCGGTGGAGGAAGACCCCGACGCCATCGGCTGGGGCGGCTGGACCCCCAAGGCCTGAGGGCTACTGCGCGCTGAGGGCGGCCTTCATCTCGCCGGCACGCATGGCTGCTTGCACCGATGGCGGCGGTGCGTCGAGACGTTCCAGGGTGACCGAGCCGATGGTCGCGGTGCACGGGAACAGGTGCGGGTAGGGCCCCACCGGTGAGCCGGTGTCGATGCCCACGTCGAATGTTTCGCCGCTCATCGAAAACACCAGCGGCACCGTCTGTTCGATGCGCTCGCTGACCGCGTCGCCGTCGTCGACGCGCACCGACGCTGTGCCGCCCTTGCCGAAGCCGCCGTCGTAGGCGAACTCCACCACCACGGTGTGGCGACCCGGCAACAGCGGCTGCGCAGCCCGCACCGAGGTGTGGTGATGGCCGAAGCAGTTGTAGTGGTACGTGGGGTGGCCGGCGGCGTCGAGGTACAACGACCAGCCGGCCATGTTGCCGCCCTGGCAGGCGATCACTCCGCTCGCCTCGCCGTGCACCGTGATGTCGGCGGTGATGCGGTACGAGCAGTTCTTCAGGTTGATCACCGAACTCTCGGGCATGCGCACGTGTGCCGTGGTGTAGGTGACGCGGGTGGCCGCGCCCAGCGAACTCGGCACGGAGAACTCGCCGTGGCGCGGCGAGCCGGCGTCGCGGAGCGGGTACACCCCATAGGCGCGGGCATGCTCGTCGAACAGTGCCTGCAGATGAGCGAGCGCCTCTGGGTGTTGGTCGGCGAGATCGACTGCCTGGGAGAAGTCGTTGCGAATGTCGTACAACTCCCAGCGTTCCTGAGGCCCGTCGAACTCGAGGCCCTGGAGGCGAATCCAGGGCAGCCGGCCGTGGAAACACGATGCCATCCACCCATCGGAGTACATGGCTCGGTTGCCGAGCACCTCGAAGTATTGGGCGGTTCGGGTGCTGGGTGCTGCCGGGTCGTGAAACGTGTAGCCCATCGGGGTGCCGTGTAACGGCATCTGCTCGATGCCGTTCACTCGCGATGGCGGGGTGATGCCGACGGCTTCGTAGATGGTGGGGGCGAGGTCGATGACGTGATGGAACTGGGAGCGCAGCCCGCCTGCATCGGCGATACCGCGCGGCCAACTGACGGCCATGCCGTTGCGGGTGCCACCGAAGTGCGACGCCACCTGCTTCATCCATTGGAACGGCGCATCCAATGCCCATGCCCAGCCGACGTTGAAGTGGTTCTCGCAACGATCGGTGCCGAAGTCGTCGATGTGAGCGAGCAACCATTCGGGGTCTTCGTGCACACCGTTCTGAAACGACGGCGCGCTCCACGCGCCGTGCACGGTGCCCTCGGCTGAGGCGCCGTTGTCGCCGGTGAGATAGATCACCAACGTGTCGTCGCCGAGCCCGAGTTCGTCGATGGCATCCAGCACTCGCCCGACCTGCGCGTCGGTGTGCGCGAGGAAACCGGCGAACACCTCCATCAGTCGCGTGGCGACTGGGCGATAGCGCTCGGGGTAGTCGTCCCACGCCGGAATCTCGTCGGGTCGCGGTGTCAGCGCGGTGCCGGGCGGAATGATGCCGCTGTCGAGTTGGCGCTGGTGGATCTGTTCGCGCAGGACATCCCACCCGCCGTCGAACTGCCCGCTGAACTGTTCCCACCATTCGGGCGCCACATGGTGTGGTGCGTGCACCGCCGGCATGGCGAGGTAGCAGAAGAACGGCCGATCGGGGCTGCTGGCGTGCTGCCGCTGAATCCATTCGATGGCATGCTCGGCGAGGTCTTCGCTGAGGTGATAGCCGGGTTTGCCCACGTGTGGGCTGACCGGTGTGGTCTGGTCGTACACGGGTGGTTCCCACTGCGACGCCTCGGCGCCGATGATGCCGTAGAACCGATCGAAGCCCATACCGGTGGGCCATCGGTTGAACGGGCCCGCGGGGCTCTGTTCCCACGACGGAGTGAGATGCCACTTACCGAAACAACCGGTGCTGTAGCCCGACATCTGCAGCACCTGGGCCACGGTGGCAGCCTCGGGAGGAATGGCACTGTCGTAGCCGGGGAACGAGTTGGCGATTTCGGTGATGCCGCCCATGTG
>CANHST010000272.1 GCA_947463235.1 Acidimicrobiaceae bacterium | reverse complement strand
TCATTCGGCCCCACGACGGCAGGCCGTATGGACAGCTACGTGAACGAGTTCCAGGCGGCGGGTGGCAGCTTCGTGATGCTGGCCAAGGGCAACCGCAGCAAGCAGGTCACCGATGCCTGCAAGGCGCACGGTGGTTTCTATCTCGGCAGCATCGGCGGGCCCGCGGCACGCCTTGCGCAGGACTGCATCACCAAGGTGGAAGTGCTGGAGATGCCGGAGTTGGGCATGGAAGCCGTGTGGAAGATCGAAGTGCAGGACTTCCCGGCGTTCATCGTGGTCGACGACAAGGGCAACGACTTCTTCGACCTCGTGAACAAGCCCTACGGCGGCACGCCCGTCAGCATCAAGTGAGCTGACTAGAGCTCGCCTGCGAGCTCCCCGAGCCTCAGTTCGCCATCGCGCGTCTGGCCGCCATGTTGCATGAACGCTGCCAGTGCCACACGCGTGTCGGGGTGGCCCAGCGTGCCGCTGAACGCATCGCCCTCCTGCAGCAGGTCGGCCTCCACCTCCTTCTCGGAACGCAGCACCGATGCCTTCGCTGCGGCCACGGCATGAGGCGGGAACCCAGCGATGCGACTGGCGAGTCGGTGCACGAACGGCCACAGCTCATCGGGCGGCAGCGCCCGATTGACCCACCCCCACTGCTCGGCCAACTCGGCCGACACGTCGTCGCAGCCGAGGATGACCTCCAAGGCGCGCGACCTGCCGATGAGACGCGGGAGCCGAACCGTGCCGCTGCCACCGGGCAGGATGCCAAGGGCAACCTCGGGCTGGTTGAACACGGCCCGACCCTGCGCCGCGAAGCGCATGTCGCAGCTGAGAGCCAGTTCGCTTCCGCCGCCGCCGACGCGGCCTTCGATGACCGCGATGGTGGCCTTCGGCATGGTGCGGAATGCCTCGCACATCTGATGAAACGCATTCAACTCGGTGGCTGGCGTTGCATCCGTGGGCAGATGCTGAATGAGGGTGACATCGAAATGAGCGATGAAGAACTCGGGGTTCGCCGAACGCAGCACCACCACGCGAACGTCGTCGTCGTCGCGTAGTTGCGCCGCCATGGCGGTCATCGCCCCGTACAACGACAGGTCGAACAGGTTGATCGGCGGGTTGTCGATGGTGACGGTGCCCACACCGTTCACCACCTCGAGCGAAAGCGGGGCGCTCACAGCCATTCGGCGAGGACGGCCTGGGTGCGAGCCACTTCCTCCGGGTCGCTGGTGAAGATGCCGGCGTTGAAATCGGTGACGCCGATGGACTGCAGTTCCTTCACCTGATCGCGCACTTCGGCCTCGGTGCCCACGATTGCAAGACCGCCGGGGCCATCCACGCCCTCGCGGTCCATCATGGTCTTGTAGCTGGGCAGCGTGTCGTACACGGCGAACACCTGCGCCGCCTTGGCGCGAGCGCCATCCACGTCGTCGGTGACGGCGATGGGCAGCGCGCACACCACGCGCGGCTCGGGGCGACCTGCATCGGCTGCCGCCTGACGCAGCGTGGGGATGGTGAGTTCGGCCAGTGTCTTGGGACCGACGCACCACGTGCTGGTGCCATCGGCCAACTGCCCGGTGACCCGCAGCATCTGCGGCCCGAGGGCCGCCACCACAACCGACGGACGGCTGCTACCAACGGCTGCCAGGCCGCCCATCACGCGGTACTCCTCGCCCTGGAACGCCACGGGCTGTCCTTCGAGCAATGGCATCAACACCGAGAGGTACTCGCGCAGGTGTCGAACCGGCTTGGCATACGACAGGCCCCACATGCTCTCCACGACCACCTGGTGCGACAGGCCGATACCGAGGCAGAAGCCGCCGTCGCCACGGCTGTTGATGGCAGCAACCGTGCTCAGCGCCTGCTGCGCCATCACCCACGGGTGTCGCGGGTAGGTAGGCACCACAGCGGTACCGAGTTCGATACCCGGCACTTCGCGACCCACGATGGCGAGGGCAGTCATGGCATCGTGACCGAAGATCTGCGACGACCAGAACGTGGAGTAGCCGGCATCCTTCGCGGCCTGAGCCTCGCTGATGATGTCGTCGATGGTGCCGCCGTTGATGGCGTTGGACATGGAACCGATGCGCATAGGAATGGCACCGTACATCACGCCAGCGACACCAACTCCAGCCAACTCTCGTTGAAGTAGTCGACCTGGCCGTCGGGCATGAGTAGAACCTTCGTAGGTGCCAGGCGCTCGACGAACTCGGTGTCGTGACTGACGAAGATGATGCTGCCCTTCCAGTCGCAGAGCGCATCAGCGACGGACTCGCGGCTGGGCGGGTCGAGGTTGTTGGTCGGTTCGTCGAGCAGCAGCAGGTTATTGCGCCCCACCATCAGCATCGCCAACGCCAACTTCGTCTTCTCGCCGCCCGACAGCGTGCCGCTCTGCTGGTGCACCTTGTCGCCGCTGAGGCCCATCATGCCCAGCAGTGCGCGCAGTTGGGTCTCGGTGTAGATCAGGCCCGCAGGCACTTCGGCACGCAGGTTGTCGAGCAGGCTCCGGTCGGTGCGCAGATTGTCGTGCTCCTGCGCGTAGTAACCCATCTGCACCTGATGGCCGAAGCGGAAGTCGCCCAGGTTCGCCGTGGTCTCACCGGCGAGGATGCGCAGCAGGCTCGTCTTGCCAGCACCGTTGAGGCCCAGCACCAGCATGCGTTCGCCGCGCCCGAGGTCGAAGTGCACATCTTCGAACACCGGTGGGCCGCCGTATGCCTTCGACAGGTGCTCGGCCGTGATGACCGTCGCGCCGCACGCCGGCGGGTCGGGAAACTTCACGCGCAGCGACCGATCGCCAGGACCGGCCTCCACACGTTGACCCTCGAGCCGAGCGATCTGCTTTTCCTTGCTGTGGGCCATCGCCGCCTTTGTGGCCTTCGCTCCGAAGCGATCCACCACGGCCTGGAGCCTGGCGATCTCCTTCGACTGCATGGCCGCCACCTTGGCAAGACGCTCCTCGTCCTTGACGCGCGCCGCCTTGTACTGGCTGTACGTGCCCTTGTACTCCACCACCTTGCCCAAGCTGTCTTCGTTGGGTCGGTCGAGGTGAATGACGCGCGTGATGGCCTCGTCGAGCAGGTCGAGGTCGTGACTGATCACCAGCAGCGCGCCGCGGTACTTGCGCATGAAGTCGAGAAGCCAACTCTTGGCATCCACGTCGAGGTGGTTCGTGGGTTCGTCGAGCAGCAGCAGATCGCTGCCGGCGAACAGGATGCGCGACAACTCCACGCGACGCCGCTCGCCACCGCTGAGCACGCCGATGGGCAACTCCATCCGGTCGGGCGGCAGGCCGAGGCCGGCCATGATGCTGCGAGCCTCGCTCTCTGCCGCATACCCGCCCGTACTGGCGAACTCGTCCTGCGCCTTGCTGTAGCGGGCCACGTTGCGCTCGTTCGGGTCGGCCTCCATGGCCACCCGCAACTTCTCGATGCGGTCGAGCTGGTCGTCGATACCGCGACCGCTGAGCACGTGCGTGACGGCAGGCCGCGTGTCGGGCACACCATCGATGCGCGGATCTTGCGAGAGATATCCGAATCCGCCCTTGCGCAGCACCTTGCCCGCAGCGGGTTCGAGTTCACCGCCGAGGGTGCGGAAGGTGGTGGTCTTACCGGCGCCGTTGCGGCCCACCAGACCCACCTTGTCCTTGGGCATGATCGTGAAGGAGACATGCTCGACCAGCAGCCGACCGCCCACCTCCACCGAAAGTCCCTGCACCTGCAACATGAACGTTCAGCGTGTCGGGGGAATGCGCGCGTCACAACGTGACGTCTACGATGCACCAATGGAGGCAGCGTCGGTCGCACCCGCGCAGTGGCGCACGCGCAGCCTTCCGCTGCTGTGTGGCTGCGCACTCGCTGGGGCAGCCGTCGTCGTAGCGCTCAACGACCCCTCGGACCCGAGCAGCAGATTCCCAGCCTGCGCATTCCACGCGGCCACCGGCCTGTGGTGCCCGGGATGTGGCCTCACGCGCGGATTTCACCAGTT
>CANHST010000271.1 GCA_947463235.1 Acidimicrobiaceae bacterium | reverse complement strand
CTGGATCGCTGCTGCGACATCAGCCTGTTCCTGCTGGAGCGTGCCGACGAGTGGCTCGGCGACGACTGATCGTCACCTACACTCGCCGACATGCGCGTGAGTGAACTGATCGACATGCTGAAGGACCAGCCGCCGGACGCCGAGGTGGAGATCGCCGTGGTCGCCCCTGTCACCGACGACGACGTCGACATCACGGTGGATCGCTACAGCGTGGAGGGCATGCTGCCCTGGCAGGACGACGACGATGACGGCAACGAAGAAGATGTCGTCATCTGGCTCGTCGGCGGCGAAGACGAGGACGTCGAGGCCTTCCTCGACGCGGTGGAAGAGCGCGCCGAAGCCGACGACCACGATCACGATCACGGCGACCACGACCATCACCACCACTGATCCATGGCCAGGCTGACGGCGCGTCGACGCGCCTCGGTGGCCGTTGCATTGGTCGTCGCGCTGGGCGCCCTTTCGGCGGGCGCATGGGCGCTGCGCGAATGGAAGCCATTCGCCCATGCGTCGACAGAGCCCTCGTGGCCAGCCAACATCGCTCCACTTGCTCGTTATGTGGAGGACCTCACGAGGGTGCAGTTCAGCGAGCGCGTGGACATCGAGTTCATTGCCGACGCGCAGCAGTTTCTGGAACGCGTGACGAACGACGATGGTCCGAGCGAGGTAGCGCTGGCGAACTCCGCGACCGATGAAGCCGTTGGTCGCGCTCTCGGGTTCTGGTCGGGCGAACCGCACCTCGCCGACAGCGCCCACCTGCTGCGCACCTCTGGCGACTCCGGAGTGGAGTGGTTGCCCGACGAGCACGTCGTGGTCGTACGGGCCAAGGACGAGAAGGCCGAACTGTCACCCATCGACCGCGCCGACCTGGTGATGGTGCTCACCGAGATCGCCGATGACCAGCGCTATCACCTCAACGCTCGGATGGATCGCGCAGCGACACCACAGGAAGTACAGGTGCTTGCCGGCCTCGCCATTGGCGAAGCGCTGTGGGTGCGAGATCGGTACGTGGATCGCTTCGACGATGACGCCGCCGAGTCCTACCGCGCCGACCAATCGACCCGCGGCGAGACGTTCAACGACGCAGTTGATTCGGTGAACCTCATCTTCCGATCGCTGCGCGTGGCGTCGCAGACGGTTGGCTCTGCGTTCGTCGCCGCCCTGCACCGCAGTAGCGATGGGCGCGCAGTCCAGCACGCATTCACGTCAGCCGTGCCGGCGGCGATCGACCAGATGACCATGCCGGTGCACAAATACGCGCAACGAGATCCGCTCGAGCGCATCGATCCGCCTCCGGTGCCCACTGCTGCCGAGTATCTCTCCACACGCCAGATGGGTCCGTTCGGCGTACACCTGCTCCTTGCTGGCGGCGTAGCCCCAACGGAGGCCCTCGAGGCCGCCGACGGTTGGGGCAACGATGCGTTCATCGCCTATCGACTCGACGGAAGGGTGTGTACCGACGCCCGAATCGTGGCCGACGACAACACCGCTGCCGACCGCATCGAGCACGGCCTGAAAGCGTGGGCCGCGGCTCGCCCCGCAGCGAGCCAGGCACTGGTGGGCCGCGACGACACCACCTTGCTGCTGTCGGTGTGCGACCCCGGCGCCAAGGTTGCACAGCCCACGCTCGACGCCACGGCATCCGATCAGTTCCTCGACCGCGCCGACCTGTTACGCGATCGCGTGTCGGCAACTGGACGGCCGGTGCTGTCGGAATGCATCGCCGTTCGGTTCTACCGCGACCATGCAGCCGCCGACCTTCGCGGCGCCAACCCCGATGTGAACCCGTTCGAGGCGATCGACATCATCGGACACGACTGCCTGAGCAGCGTCTAGCGGCAGATCCGTGAGGCACGGTGGTCGAGCGTGCGGCATTATGGCGGGATGTCGATCAACGCACCAGTCCACACTCTCTCGGGAGACGCCACGTCGCTCGATGCCTTCGAGGGCAAGGTCATTCTCGCCGTGAACGTCGCATCGAAGTGCGGCCTCACCCCGCAGTACAGCGGCCTCGAGGCCCTGCAGCAGCAGTACGCGAGCCGCGGCTTCACGGTGGTCGGTTTTCCGTGCAACCAGTTCGCCGGCCAGGAGCCCGGAACGGCCGAGGAGATCGAGACGTTCTGCTCCACCACCTACGGCGTGTCGTTCCCGATGATGGAGAAGATCGAGGTGAACGGCGAAGGCCGCCACCCCATCTATCAGACGCTCACCGAAGTCGCCGACGCCGAGGGCCACAGCGGCGATGTCCGCTGGAACTTCGAGAAGTTCCTCATCGCTCCCGATGGCGCCATCTCCCGGTTCAGCCCGATGGTCGCCCCCGACAGCGAGGAACTGGTGGCCGCCATCGAGGCGGCGCTGCCCCGCTGAGGCCGGCCGCTCACTTCCGGGCGATGGCCACGGTGCGGTCGAGGTCGGCGCCGAGATTCGCGCTGCGCGATCCGGCGGCCGAACGCGTCTTCTTGGTGACCATCTCCAAGTGGATGGAGATTGCGTAGCGCGTCAGTCGCACCTGCACCACGTCGGGGTTTCCCGCCAGCCATTCCTCGATCACGAGGCGGTCGGTTTCATTATCGGCTTTGATCACGGCGGTCATTCGCCACCGTGACACATCTGTGGCGCCTCCGCGGCCGTTTCGGCAGATTTCTCAGGAATTCTTCGGTTCGAGACGCAACGCGAGGCTGTTCATGCAGTAGCGCTCACCCGTGGGCTGCGGCCCATCCGGAAACACATGTCCGAGGTGCGAATCGCAGCGCCGGCACCGCACCTCGGTACGCAGCATGCCGTGCGTGCGATCCTCGATCCGGGTGACCACCTCGTCGCTGAGCGCCTCGAAGAAGCTCGGCCACCCGCAGTGCGAGTCGTACTTGGTGGTGGAGGCGAACAGCTCGGCCTCGCAACCGGCGCAGTGATACGTGCCGTCGGCCTTCTCGTTCACATACTCCCCCGACCACGGGCGTTCTGTGCCTGCGTGACGCAGCACCATGTACTGCTCGGGACTCAGCAGAGCCCGCCATTCCTCGTCGGTGCGTTCGATCTCCGGCATGCTCGCATTGTTGCACGGCCGCCGGGAACCGCTGAGTCAGAAGCGGCCACCGTCGACCAGGAAATGCTGCGCGGTGCAGCCGGCACCGTCGTCGGCGGCCAGGAACAACACCATCTGCGAGAACTGGTCGGGCATGATGCGGTACTTCAGCGCCTGATCCTTCATGGTCCGCTCTTCGGCCTCGGGGCTCCACCACTTGGTGAGCTGCCGTTCCGTGGGCACCCACCCGGGAAGCACCGTGTTCACGCGGATGCCATGCGGGCCGAACGTACGGGCCATCGTGCGAGTGATGCCCTCCACGGCCGACTTGGCGATGGCGTAGCCGGGGAACATGTCTTCCTGCATCATGTAGCTGCTGGACCCGATGTTCACGATGGAGCCAGCACCTGCGGCGATCATGCCCGGCGCCAGCGCTTGGATGGCGAAGAAGTAGTGGCGCAGGTTCGTGTTGATGCGTTCGTCCCAGTACTCCACGGTCACGTCGCGCCAGTCGTGACGGTCGTCGTTGGCGGCGTTGTTCACCAGCACGTGCACCCCACCGAGTGCCGCTTCGGAATCGGCACAAGCCTGCTGCAGCGCAGCGATATCGAGCAGATCGAGCTCGAAGAACAGCGGTGCGTGCGAGGCACCGGCGGCCACACAACGGTCGATGGTCGCCTGCGCTGCTGCGGCGTCGCGGTCCACGAAGGCCACCTTGGCGCCCTGCGACGCGAACTGCAGCACCAACTCGGCACCGATGCCGGCAGCGCCGCCGGTGATGAACACACCCTTGCCAGCAAGCGAGGGATACGAAGCGAAACGAGAAGTGTTCACGACATCAACTCGTCGAGTTCGCCGAGTAGGTCGTCGAGACGGTCGAGCGCCGTCGCCAGTTGTTCATCGGTGTGGGCCAAGCCCACGTTCATCATGCCGCGGGTGGCGATGTACACGCCGCGCTCCAGCAGGCCGAG
>CANHST010000270.1 GCA_947463235.1 Acidimicrobiaceae bacterium | reverse complement strand
AGCGGCGCAACGCGACGTCGAACTTCTTCGGCTATCACGGCTTCCCGGCGGTGATCTGCGCGTCGGTGAACGACGAGGTGGTGCATGGCATCCCAGGCTCCCGTGTGCTCGAAGAGGGCGACCTGATCTCC
The DNA here is from genome assembly GCA_947463235.1 of Acidimicrobiaceae bacterium. GTDB lineage: Bacteria > Actinomycetota > Acidimicrobiia > Acidimicrobiales > Ilumatobacteraceae > UBA668. The sequence goes on along the minus strand of CANHST010000270.1, from coordinate 3,871 downwards.
ATCGACTGCGGCGCCATCGTGCACGGATGGCACGGCGACGCCGCCTTCACCATGGGTGTGGGCTCAATCACCGCAGACGCCCAGCGACTCATCGACACGGCAGATGCTGCACTGGCCGCAGCCGTGCAGCAGATGCGGTCGGGACGCACGCTCGGCGACATCGGCAGCGCCATCGAGGTGGTTGTTGCCTCTGCCGGCTACGGCAGCCCGCGCGACTTCTGCGGCCATGGGATCGGTAGGGCCATGCACGAGGACCCTGACGTGGAGAACCGTGGCCGGGCTGGCAAGGGGTTGGCGCTCGACACCGGAATGGTGCTGGCGATCGAACCCATGCTGATAGCCGGTGGCCGCGATGGCGTGCGCCAACTCGACGACGGTTGGACGGTGGCAACGGCCGACGGTTCGCTGGCGGCGCATACCGAGCACACCGTGCTCGTGGGCGAGCACGGCCCCGAGATTCTGACGCGCGCCTGAGTCGCGGCACTCTGCTGGGCTGCGAGCCAGCGCAGGTTTGTTCACTCGCGCGTCACCTTGCGGCCATTCGGAGGCCATCTCGCTGTCATGGCTGTCGGCGATGCTGTCGCCGTTGCCGCACGCAACGTCGATCCGATGAGCGCCATTTCCCCCCAGGTCCCCATTCGTCCGAGCGACCGACCGTCGAGGGGCGATCGCATTTTCCGTGGTTTCACCGTGGGTGCCGCCATGCTGGCGTTGGTCACCGTGGTGGTGGCCATCCTCTTCCTCGCCAACGAGGCCCGTCCGGCGCTGAGTTCCACCGGTCTGAAGAACTTCTTCACGTCCACGATCTGGAACGGCTTCATCGGTCAGTTCGGCATCCTCGGCGTGATGGTGGGAACGATGATCATCGCCACGATCGCGATGATCGTGGCGGTGCCAGCCGCGTTGTCGATGGCGCTGTTCATCAACGAGTACGCGCCTCGCAAAGTGGGCCGTCTGCTCACGTCCGTCGTGGACCTTCTGGCGGCGTTGCCCAGTCTGATCTTCGGTATGTGGGGTCGAGACGCGTTCCAGCAGAAGTTGGTGCCGGTGGCGCGCTGGCTGAGCGACCACCTCTACGCGATCCCGTTCTTCCGGCTGTCCGCAGAAGACGTGGTGCTGGTGAGGTCTAGTTTCGTGGTCGGTGTGATCGTGGGCATCATGGTCATCCCGATCATCACGTCGATCTCTCGTGACGTGATGGCGCAGGCGCCTCGCGATGTCTGCGAGGCGGCGTTGGGCCTGGGTGGCACCCGGTGGGGAATGATCCGCACGGTCATCCTGCCGTTCGGCCGTTCGGGCATCATCGGCGGCATCCTGCTGGCGTTCGGTCGTGCGCTCGGCGAGACCATCGCCGTTGCGCTCATCATTCAGCTCACGTTCGACATCAACTGGCACGTGTTGGAAGCCGGCGGTTCGTCGGTGGCGGGTCTCATCGCCGTTCGATTCGGTGAGGCGACGCCGCTGGAACGCAGCGGTCTCATTGCTGCCGGGTTCGCCCTGTTGGTGCTGACGTTCACGGTGAACCTCATTGCCCGTCGGATCGTGAAGCGAGGGCAGATCAAGTGACGTTGCTCGACGACGCCCCTGTTGCGGATGGCGCAGGCGACGCTGCCACGGGCATGCCGGAGCAGCCGAAGCGCAAGGTGCGCGGGCTCACGCGCCCCGAGTGGGCCGAGTACGCCATTGCGCTCGTGGCCGGCATCAGCCTTGCACTGTTGCTGCGCACGTTGCTCGACTGGGACGACGTGATGGGCTCGGCGATCATCGCCGGCATCGCGTTCATCGGCGTGCACTACCTGATCGTGCGCGAACGCACCTCGCCCGATGTGGCGCTCGACAAAGTCGTCACCACGATGATGTGGACCGTCGGCGCCGTGATCGTCGCGATGCTGCTGTGGATGCTGTCGTACGTAGCCGTACGCGGCATGAAGTTGTTGAACTGGACGTTCCTCACCTCCGACCTCTCGACCACCGGTTCGCTGGAGGAGGGCGGCGGCGCACTCCATGCGATCATCGGAACAGCGGAGCAGGTGGCCATCGCCACCATCGTGGTGGTGCCGGTGGCCGTGCTGACGGCGGTGTACCTCCACGAGTTGAAGGGCCGACTCGCAGGCCTGATCCGCTTCGTCGTTGACTCGCTCAGCGGCGTCCCGTCCATTGTTGCCGGTCTGCTGATCTTCACCGTGTGGCCCGGATACGCCGGCATCAAAGCATCAGCGGCGCTGGCCATCCTCACGCTGCCGATCGTGACACGCGCCTCGGAGGAGATCTTGCGCACGGTGCCGGACAGCCTGCGCGAGGCATCACTGGCGCTCGGCGCTCCGCAGTGGAAGGTGGTGCTCCGGGTGGTGCTGCCAACCGCGCGTACCGGCCTGGCCACGGCCACCATTCTCGGCGTGGCACGTATGGCTGGCGAAACGGCGCCAGCCCTTTATACGGCGTTCGGTTCCGCCAGCGTGAACCTCAACCCGCTGAACGGGGCGCAGTCCAGTCTGCCGCTGTTCGTGTGGGACCTCATTCGCGTTCCCGACCAGCGTCAGAACGACCGCGCCTGGGCCGGAGCACTCGTCCTCGTCGTCATCGTCCTCGTGCTGTTTGCGACAGCGCGATGGCTGTCGGCCCGCGCCGACAAGAAGCTCGGAAGGAGATGAGATGTCGACCCATCTCGATCACGACCAACAGCACCGCACCAACGAATCGGTAGCGCTGGCACCCCAGCACCTCGGCCCTGCAGCGCAAGGCGCCTCGTCACTGACCGCGACCGATGTGTCGTGCTGGTTCGGCAGCCGTCAGGTGCTCGAGCGCTGCTCGCTGAGCATGGAGCCCGGCAAGGTCACGGCGCTCATCGGGCCATCCGGCTGCGGTAAGAGCACGTTCCTTCGCACGCTGAACCGCATGCACGAAGTGGTGCCGGGCGCAAAGATCGCTGGCACCGTGGAACTCGACGGCCAAGACATCTACGGCGAAGACCTCGGTGTCACCGAGGTGCGCATGGCCATCGGCATGGTGTTCCAGAAGCCGAACCCGTTCCCCTCCATGTCGATCCGCGACAACGTGCTCGCCGGATTGAAGCTGTCGGGAAAGTCGGCTGGCGACAAGGACACGGTGGTGGAGGAAAGCCTCCGCCGGGCCGGCCTGTGGAACGAGGTGAAGGATCGTCTGCATGACGGAGGCATGTCGTTGTCCGGTGGTCAGCAGCAGCGCCTCTGCATCGCTCGTTCGTTGGCGGTGCACCCTCGCGTGCTGTTGATGGACGAACCGTGCTCTGCGCTCGATCCGATCTCCACCCGCGTGGTGGAAGAGACCGTCATCGAGTTGGCGCACCAGATCACCATCGTGATCGTCACGCACAACATGCAGCAGGCGCAACGCGTCAGCAGCCAATGCGCCTTCTTCCTGGTGGAGGAGCAGAAGCAGCCTGGCCGAATCGTGGAGGCCGGCGACACGGCGACACTGTTCACCAACCCGAAGGATCAACGAACGCTCGACTACGTGACGGGACGGTTCGGCTGATGAAGCGTCTCCTCGTCCTGCCGGCAGTGTTGCTCGCGGTGGTGCTGATGCTGCAGGCCGCCGCCATCTCGCCGACGTCGGTCTCAGCAGCTGGTCCCACGCTCAACGGCGGTGGGTCGTCATTCGCGAAACTGGAGATCGACCAGTGGCGCGCGGAAGTGGCTCGCCAGCCGTTCGATCTGCGCGTGAACTATGTGGCGCAGGGCTCTTCGTTCGGTCGCCAGCAGTACATCGGCGGCACGTTGGATTTCGCGGCGAGCGACATCCCGTTCCTTCCCCAAGAGCTCACCGCACTGCAGTCGAAGGGCGATCGCAAGAACTTCAGCTACGTACCGGTGAGCGCCGGCGGCCTCGGCTT
>CANHST010000269.1 GCA_947463235.1 Acidimicrobiaceae bacterium | reverse complement strand
GCCGCCTGTTCGACTTCCTCGAGTTCCGGCAACTGCAAGACCGCCTGTACGAAGTGCTCGGCGCGATGGGTGCCGACGTGCCGGTCACCGCTGGCTCCACGGCGTCGGTACTTGAAGCCGAAGTGTCGGATGTCGATGGCGCTGCCGCGGCGGTAGCACTCATCGGGGCTCAGGACACGCTGGATGCCATCGCTGTGTGGGAAGGCGAACCCGGCCGCAGTGCTGTCGGCGGGCTTGCCGTGGTCACCGACCCCGCCATGGGAGAGGTGGTGTGGCTGCCCGGTGGCGTCGCCCGCGACCCCGACGTGCTGGCGGCCGTCGCCGCGCATCCGGGCCTGCGCAGCCATAACGCCAAGCCGCTGATGCGCTGGATGCTGGGCCAGGGTTGCGCAGTACCGCACCTTCGGCTCGACACCGCCATCGCCGCCTATCTCATCGACCCCGCCGACACCCGCTACGCATTGCGCGACCTGGTGGCCCGCTACACGTCGTACCAACTGGCCGAAGAGGGCGCAACGGCCGCTGGCCAACTCGACTTCGGTGGTGGACCCGACCAGCGTCAGATCGCCGCCCGCGAGGCACTGGCCGTGGCGCACCTGGCCGCAGCGCTGGAGAACGCGCTGGAACACCAGGGCATGAACGAGCTGTACCGCACCATCGAAAACCCGCTGGTGGAGGTGCTGGCGAAGATGGAGTACGTCGGCATCGCAGTCGATGTGGCCGAGCTCACGGCGCTGAACCAGAAGCTCACCAGCGAGGTGGAACGTCTGGGCGCCGAATTGCAGGCCGTGGTGGGTCGCCCGTTCAACCTGAACTCGCCGGTGCAACTGCGCGAAATCCTCTACACCGAGCGTGGCTTGGCCCCGGGTAAGAAGACCAAGACGGGCTTCTCCACCGACGCCGCGACGCTGGAGAAGCTGCGCGACCAGTGGCCCGAGTTCATCGAGCCGTTGCTGGCGTATCGCGAGGTGGAGAAGCTACGCGGCACCTACGGCACCGGACTGTTGGCCGAAGTGGCGCCCGACGGCCGCATTCACGCCACCTTCAACCAGACCGTCGCACGCACGGGCCGCCTGTCCAGCGATCAGCCCAACCTGCACAACATTCCGGTGCGCAGCGAAGAAGGTCGCCAGTTCCGCAAGGCGTTCGTTCCCGCTGCCGGTTGCCAGTTGCTGGTGGCTGACTACAACCAGATCGAACTGCGCTGCATCGCCCATCTGGCCCAAGACCCCGGCCTCATCGACGCGTTCACCAGCGGCACCGACATCCACAACGCCACCGCTGCCCGAGTGTTCGGCGTCGAGCCCACGGCCGTGAACACCGAGCAGCGGTCGAAGGCGAAGATGGTCAGCTACGGCCTCGCCTACGGCATGGAGGCCTACGGCCTGGCCCAGCGGTTGGGCATCGGCGTGGATGAAGCCTCCGTCATTCTCGAGGCGTACTTCCGGGCCTTCCCGAACGTGAAGGACTACATGGAGCGCACGGTGGTGGAGGCCCGTATGCGTGGCTACACCGAGACCCTGTTCGGCCGTCGTCGCCCCATTCCCGAACTGTCGAACAGCAACTTCCGCATCCGTCAGGCGGGCGAGCGCCAGGCCATGAACGCCGGCATCCAGGGTCTGGCTGCCGACATCTTCAAGGTGGCGTTGGTGCGCATCGACCAAGCGCTCGATGCCGCAGGGGTGGAAGCACGCCTGGTGCTGCAGGTGCACGACGAAGTGCTGGTGGAGGTGCCCGAGGCCGAGATGGAGCAGGTGGGCCCGATGGTGCTCGACATCATGCGCGCCGCCGCGAGCCTCGATGTGCCGCTCGAGGTGAATGCCGCCTGGGGCGCCACCTGGGCTGCCGCCAAGTAGGCGGCGATGAGCCAACACTGGTTCGAACCCATCGCCGACCACCTCGGCAGTGCGTACCTCCGGTATTCGTTCACCAAGGGCACGGTGCAGGAGGTCGACTTCCTCATGGAGGCGCTGGCCTTGCAGCCCGGCATGCGGGTGCTCGACGTGGGGTGCGGGCCCGGTCGGCACGCACACGAACTCGCCCGCCGAGGTCTCATCGTGCACGGCATCGACATCGCCCAGCGGTTCGTGGATCTGGCCTTCGAAACCGCTCCCGACGGCGCCACGTTCGAACGACTCGACGCTCGCGACCTTGCATTCGACAGCGAATTCGACGTCGCGATCTGCCTCTGCCAGGGCGCTTTTGGCCTGATGACGGCAAATGGCGACGACGAACGGGTGCTCGGCGGCATGGCTCGGGCGCTGCGACCGGGTGGACAGTTGGCGCTGAGCGCCTTCAACGCCTACTTCGCGGTGAAGTACTTCGAAGATGCCACGTTTGATGCCGATACCGGGGTGAATCACGAACACACCGAAGTGCGCAGCGAAACGGGGGAACCCAAGACCGTGGATCTGTGGACGGGTTGCTACACACCCCGCGAACTGCGCCTGCTGTGCCGCACCGCCGGGCTCGCCATCACCGCCATCCACAGTGTGGAACCGGGTGCATATGTGCTGGCAGCGCCCACTGTGGAGACCGCCGAGTTCCTGGTACTCGCCCGACGCGCCTGATGGCAGTGGGAAGGATCGCTGCTATCCTTCCCGGGTCCGGAATCCGCCGGATCTCTAGGTCCTTGTCCGAAAGCGATCGTCCCTTGTCCGATACTCAGACCCCCTCCGCAACCAGTGCCTACGGCACCTTCGATGAAGAGGGCAACTACACCCCCCGCGAGATCGTCTCCGACGACCTCGGCATGTCATTCGCCGAAGCCATTTCCGGCACCATGGTCGATGTCCAGGACGGCCAGCTCGTCCATGGCACGGTGGTGAAGGTCGACAAGGACGAAGTGCTGCTCGACATCGGCTATAAGAGCGAGGGCGTCATCCCCGCTCGCGAGCTGAGCATCCGCAACGACGTGGATCCCAGCGAGATCGTCTCGCTCGGCGATTCGGTCGAAGCGCTCGTGCTCACCAAGGAAGACAAGGAAGGCCGCCTGGTCCTCTCGAAGAAGCGTGCCCAGTACGAACGTGCGTGGGGCACCATCGAGAAGATCAAGGAAGCCGACGGCATGGTCGAGGGTCCGGTCATCGAGGTCGTCAAGGGCGGTCTCATCGTCGACATCGGTCTCCGCGGCTTCCTCCCCGCCTCGCTGGTGGAGCTGCGCCGTGTGCGCGACCTCCAGCCGTACGTGGGCAAGAACGTGCAGGCCAAGATCATCGAGCTCGACAAGAACCGCAACAACGTGGTGCTCAGCCGTCGTGCGTATCTCGAAGAGACGCAGAAGGAAAGCCGCGACAGCTTCCTCGTCAACCTCAAGCCGGGCGAAGTCCGCGAGGGTGTCGTCAGCAGCGTCGTGTCGTTCGGTGCCTTCGTCGACCTCGGCGGCATGGACGGCCTCATCCACGTCAGCGAGCTGTCGTGGAAGCACGTGGATCACCCGGGTGCCGTGGTGGCCGTGGGCGACAAGGTCACCGTGCAGGTGCTCGACGTCGACTTCGACCGCGAGCGCATCAGCCTCTCGCTGAAGGCCACCCAGCAGGATCCGTGGCAGGAGTTCGCCTCCACCCACGAGGTCGGCCAGCTGGTCTACGGCCGTGTCACCAAGCTCGTGCCGTTCGGCGGTTTCGTGCAGGTGGGCGATGGCATCGAGGGTCTCGTGCACATCTCGGAAATGTCGACGCACCACGTGGATGCCCCCGAGCAGGTCGTCACCCCCGGCGAGGAGCTGTGGGTGAAGATCATCGATCTCGACCTCGCCCGTCGCCGCATCAGCCTCTCGATCAAGCAGGCCGCCGAAGGTGGCGAGCTGGCCGAGGAGTACCGCCAGCACTTCGAGATCGACGAGCACGGCAACTGGGCTGCCGGCCAGGACGACGCCGAGCGCGAGGCCGCATGGGCCGAGTACTACGAGGCGAACCCCGAAGCCGCTGCCGAGGCCGCCGCTGCTGCGGCTGCCGCCGCTGAGGCCGAGGCTCCCGCTGAGGCTCCGGCCGAAGAAGCCTGAT
>CANHST010000268.1 GCA_947463235.1 Acidimicrobiaceae bacterium | reverse complement strand
GTGACCACCACCTTGCGGTTCTGGTCCAGTCGCTCGAGCACCCGAACGTGCTGCCCGCAGATCTGCTCCAGTCGAACTCGGGCGAGACGGGCCCGCGCCTCGGGGTCCCACGTGAAGTCCACGTCTGGCCGGAGCGTGGTGATGATGGCCTGCATCACCTTGGGTCCGAGCCGCGCTCCCCAGCGTGCGCTGATGAGATGTTCGATCGCATCTTGCGGGTCCTCGAGCGACCGACTGGTGAGGATCTGCGTTGCCTTCACGCTCGGCGGCAACTGGCCGGTGACCTCGAGCGCGTTGGGGAACGCCACTCCGTATTCGACGTGAAGGTGACTGAGTTCCGGGCCGATGGCACGAAGGCGCCCTCGCAAGGCGTAGGCGTTGTCGCTCGCCTGCTGCAGCGGCTGCGGTTCCATCGGTGAGCCATGCGCGTACCAGATGCCATTGCGAATGGTCGGTGTGTGCCCCTTCACCTCGATGACGGCGATTCCCTCCAGTTCGTGCGCGATCACGATGTCCATCTGGCGGTCGCGGTCACCGGCGAGTCCGACGTCAGGGATGATCATCCACCCGTCGGTCAGGCGGTCGCGAAGGGCCTCGACCACGATCCGCTCCTCGTCGTTCTTCAACGTGGAGAGCGGGAAGTCCTCAGGAATCAAGATGCCCATCGTGGGAGCCTTTCGTGGACGCTTCCGTGAATGATGGCATCAATTGTCCACCGGTGGGACGGACTTGTGGGCCAATGAATGGCCGCCATGTTGTTGATTGCTGCAGCTGCCGATCGGCTCATATGGCTCTTGAGGAAGACGCTTCTGCACAATTACCCTCAGATGTGTCGACAAGCTTGTTGGCATCGTGCGGAGGTGTGTCGTGAAGACCGAGAGGAATGAGCATCGAGTCGATGCATCCGCCGATGTGACGCTTGGGCAACGCCTTCGTTATCGACTCGACAACCGCTTGGCGAAGGGACCTGGTTCTCTGATCGGTCTTCTTGCGATCGTCGCATTGGGTGTGGTGCTGCTGGCTGGGTTCCTGCTCTGGGTCGGCAACGTGAACGTAAACGGTGAAGGTGCCGAGGGTTTGGAGGGCTTCTGGGCGAGCCTCATGCGAACCCTCGACCCTGGGACGATGGGTGGGGACAGAGGCTGGCGGTTCCGATTGACCTCTCTCGTGGTGACCGTCGCTGGGATCTTCATCGTGTCGACGCTGATTGGTCTTCTGGCCAATGGCATCGGAGCTCGCCTCGATGAGCTTCGTCGAGGTCGCTCAAGAGTGATCGAGACAGGGCACACACTGCTGCTCGGGTGGTCGCCGAAGGTGTTCATCCTGCTCGAGGAACTGTCGGCATCTGCGGCGCCGGGTGAATGCCCTTGCGTGGTGGTGTTGGCCGACCGCGACATGGTGGAGATGGAAGAGCAGTTCCGGCTGGCGTTCCGAGACTCGCTCGCAGTGCGGCTGGTCACTCGAACCGGTGATCCGTCGTCGCCGCGGGAACTTCTCGGAGTGTCGCCGTTGCAGGCGCGTTCGGTAGTGGTGCTGAAAGAGGAATCGGGGAGCGACGCCTCCACGGTACGGACCGTGTTGGCGCTCGCTCATCTCGGGCTGGACCCGACCGTTCCCGTCGTGATCGAACTCGACGACGGACGACGCACGAATGCCCTCGCCATGGCGTCGTCGCTGAGGATTCTCCCTGTTGTGTCTCGTGACTGGGTGGCCATGGTGACCGCTAGGGCGGTGCAGTTTCCCTCAATGGCACAGATCTACGAGGAGCTGTTGAACTTTGATGGCGCGGAGGTCTACTTCACCGACGTGCCCAAGGCGCTGGTAGGCCGCACCGTGCATGAGGCGGTGGAGGCCGTTCGGGGCGGAGCGGTCTTCGGTGTCCGTCGCAGCGGCAACGTGTTGATCGCCCCGTTGCCAGACTTCACTTTGGCTCAAGGCGACGAGTTCGTTCTGGTGGCGGGTCAACGAACTGACCTCGCCTTCGCTGACGCAGGTCTATCCCGATCGGTATCCGAGCGAAGCGATTCGCTCGCACTCCCGGAACCAGCTCGCGCGCATGTGTTGATCCTGGGTTGGAACGACTTGGGTGATCGGGTTTTGCAGATTCTTGACCAGTCGATAGTGGCCGGTTCGTTGATCGATGTGGTGGTTCCCGAGCAGACCAAGGTTGGTGCGTCGCTTCCGTCATTCCAACGGCTCACCGTGCGAGAGATCGCGGGCGAGATCACCGACGCAAGCCTTCTGGAACGCATTCTGAGTGATAGCTCCGTCACCCAAGTGCTGGTGCTCTCGAGTCGTTCCCCGAGCGGAGCCATGAGTAGCGATGCTGACGCATTGCTCGCTGTGCTCGAACTGCGGCATCTGCTGGCAAGCCGTCCGGATGTGCGCGTGACGGTGGAGATCGGCGACCCGGTCAATGTCGACCTCATTCAACGGGATAGCCGCGAAGAGTTCATCGTCGGCGAGCGTCTGGTGTGCTTACTGATGTCGCAGATGAGTCAGACATTCGGGGTGCTCGACGTACTGCGCTCGCTGATGTCGGAGGACGACTCCGACATCGCGCTGCTGCCGGCCGCAGGGTTGCTCGGTGGAAGAGCGTCGATGTCTGGCCCGGACGCAGCGAGAAGGCTGAGGGATGTGGGTCGGTACCTAGTTGGTGCCGGCACCAATGGCCGTCTTCGGCTTCAGCCGAATTTGGCTGGTCTCACCATCACGCCCGACATGGACCTGGTCGTCATCCATAACTCGAACTTCGAGGTGACTGGGTCGCCGGTCGCGTCCATGTGAACGCGGCGCCCACCGATTCGGCAACCAACTAGGGCGTCACACCTCACCGCCGATCGTGCGTCTGTCTCTTCGACATGCACATCTATTTCGATCATCAGTACAACGACACCGCCCACTCCTTCGACACCCTGCGCAAGGCGACGGCCCTTGCCCTCGACCTGACGGCACGCCCTATCGACGGCGTGGAACTGGTCAGCCCGGCAGCGGCCGCCTACGAAGAACTCCTCGACGCACACGACGGCGACTATCTCGACGCGATCCTCTGCGGCGTTCCCTCCTCATTGGCCGAGTCGCAGGGCTTTGCCTGGGATGAGGGCCTGCCCAAGGCGGTGTTCGCCAGCACCGGCGGTGTGCGCGACGCGGCCCGTCGGGCCCTCGAACTCCGTGAGCACTCGGGCTCCCTCTCCAGTGGCCTGCACCACGCACGACGCGACATCGGTGCCGGCTTCTGCACCATCAACGGCCTGGCGGTGGCCGCACTCGACGCAGTGCAGCGCGGTGCTCAGCGCGTGTTGATTCTCGACCTCGATGCTCACTGCGGTGGCGGCACGGCCTCCATCATCGATGGCCATCCCGGCATCGAGCAGGTCGACGTGTCGGTGAGTCGATACGACGAGTACCGCAGCAGGCCTACGGCCAGGCTGTCGTTCGCGTCAGGAGCGAACTACCTCGACGTCGTGGAACGGGAACTCGAGGCCATCACCGACCCGAGCACCATCGACCTCGTGCTCTACAACGCAGGCGTCGATCCGCACGAGTGGGCCGGCGGCGTCAGTGGAATCACCCACGACACCATCGAGGCCCGCGAGGCCATGGTGTTCGACTGGGCCGACACGAACCGTCTGCCGGTCGCGTGGGTGCTGGCCGGTGGCTACACCGGCGGCAGCCTTGATCAGGACGGCCTGGTTGCCCTGCACCGCATGGTGGCGGAAGCAGCGGCGCACCGATTCATCGGTGTCTGACAGCAGGCCCGATCACACCTCGGGCCCGCTCGTGCGTTGGAATGGCATGAGTAACGAGGCCAATGTCGATATCCACTATGTGCTGCCTTGGCCGTTGGCTGCTGAGGGCGACCGCAGCGACATGCCCAGCGACGTGGTGTGGCGATACAAGGCGGCCATCGACGGCTATCTGCGCGAGAAGGGGCACGAAGTGTTGCCGTGTGTGGCGGTGGCCGTGATGTCGGCCCTGCTGATCAGCGACCCGGCGCAGATGCTGTACTTGGGCTTCGACTCGCACTCGTCGTTCACGTATGAGACGGTTGGAGCCCGCGTTTGGAAGC
>CANHST010000267.1 GCA_947463235.1 Acidimicrobiaceae bacterium | reverse complement strand
TGCAACTGCCTGCTGCACCCGGCCACCGCAAGCGGCGCCAAGATCGTGCTCACCTACAAGTGGGATGCCGGTCGCGCACTCGAGCTCATCGAGCGCGAGAAGGTCACGAACTTCTCCGGCGTGCCCACCATGGGTCGCGAACTGCTGATGCACCCCGATTGGAGCAAGCGCGACACCTCGTCGCTCGCCAGCATCAGCGGCGGCGGCTCGGCCGTGCAGCCCGACCTGGTGAAGAAGATCGACAGTGCGCTGGAGAAGGGCACGCCCACCACCGGTTACGGCATGACCGAGACGCACGGCATCATCACCGCCAACTCGTCGCGCTTCTACCTCGCCAAGCCCGCTTCGTGCGGCCCGGTGGTGCCCACCCTCGATGCAAAGTTGGTCGACGAAGACGGCAACGACCTGCCCGCTCACCCCGACACCGTGGGTGTGCTGTGCGTACGCGGCAGCATCGTGATCAAGGGCTACATCAACCGCCCGGAGGCCACCGCCGACTCCATCCAGGACGGCTGGCTGAACACCGGCGACATCGCTCGCATCGACGAAGACGGCTGGGTGTTCATCGTGGACCGCGCCAAGGACATGGTGATCCGCGGCGGCGAGAACGTGTACTGCAGCGAGGTCGAAGCGGCGATCTACCACCACGACGCTGTGGCGGAAGCCATCGTGTTCGGCGTGCCCGACGATCGCCTCGGTGAAGAGGTGGCCGCGTGCATCGTGCCCAAGGAAGGTCACACCCTCACGATGGAGGAGTTGCAGGCCTTCCTCAAGACCGATCTGGCTGCCTACAAGATTCCGTCGAAGGTGTGGTTCCGCAGCGAGCCCATCCCGCGCAACGCAAGCGGCAAGTTCCTCAAGCGCGAAGTGCGCAAGGAGATCCTGGAAGGCAGCTGACATGCGCACCGGTACGGCAACGAACGGCAACGTCTCGATTCACTACGACGTGTTCGGCGACGCCGCCAACCCCACGTTGCTCCTGGTGAACGGCCTCGGCAGCCAGTGCATCAACTACAAGGAGGCCTGGTGCGAGATGTTCGCCGCCGAGGGCTTCCAGGTGGCGCGCTACGACAACCGCGACGTGGGTCTCAGCTCGCATCTTCCCGACGCTGCCTACACGGTCAGCGACATGGCCGCCGATGGCATGGCGGTGCTGGATGCACTCGGCGTGCAGCAGGCGCATGTGATGGGCCTGTCGATGGGCGGCATGATCGTGCAGACGATGGCCATCGAGCATCCGAACCGCTTGCTCACCCTCACCTCGGTGATGAGCAACACGGGTGAGGACGAGTTCCGCCAGAGCACGCCGCGCGCGTGGCAGTTGCTCACTGCTCCCGGTGCCACGAACAGGGCCGAGTATGTGCAGCAGTGGATCGACGGGTTGCACGAATGGGGCAGCCCGGAGTTCGCCGACGAGGCCCGCTGGACCGCTGATGCCGAGGCCGCGTTCGACCGCTGCTTCGACCCCGCCGGCGTGAAGCGTCAGTTTGAGGCGGTGGGCCGCAGCGGCTCACGCGCCACCCGCCTCCCGGGCATCACCACGCCCACGCTCGTGATGCACGGCGACAAGGACAACCTCATCTTCCCGATCGGTGGCGAGCGCACCGCTGCGCTCATTCCCGGTGCGCGTCTCGAGATCATCGAGGGCATGGGCCACGACTACCCGCCGCAACTGTGGCGGCGTTGGACCGACCTCGTCGTCGGCCACATCCGCGCCCACTCATGAGTCCCGAGGAACTCGCCGCGCTCATCCGATCGCGACGCACTTCGATGGTCGTCGACGCAGACCGGGCCGTGCCGCGCGACGTGGTGGAGCACCTCTGCGAGTTGGCCATGTGGGCGCCGAACCACAAGCGCACATGGCCGTGGCAGTTCGCACTTGCCGAGGGCGACGGGCGAGCACGGCTGGGCGAGGTCATCGCCGACGCGATGGAGGCGTATGGCGACTCGCCCGAGAAGGTGCTGAAGGCTCGCGGCAAGTACCTGCGCACTCCCGCCACGCTGGTGGTCGGTTCCGCTGCCGGCGACAGCGCCGACCGCACCGCCGAGAACCGCGACGCAGTTGCGGCGGGCATCCAGAACCTTCTGCTGGCCGCCACGGCCCACGGGCTGGCCACGTACTGGGGTTCGTGCCCCAAGGGAGCCAACGACGTGGTGGCGGCCCTGTGTGGCTTCGAGCCGGGCACCCACGTGGCGGCGCTGATCTACCTCGGCTGGGCGACGCACTCCCCCGAACCCCCGGCACGCCCTCCGGCACACCTGCACATCATCTAGGGCGTGGCGCGGCCGGCGGCGGCTTTGGCGAGTCGTTCGGCAGCTCTGCGGTCGGGCGCCGTCACCGAGAAGTAGCCGTTCTCCACCTGCACGAACACCTGGTAGCGGTCGCCGAGGTCGACGCCGATCGCATCGAGGCCCACGCCATCGATCGGGGCGATCTCCTGATCCACGTTGCCCGGATGGCTGAACTGATCAGGCGATGCCAACTGCACGGCCACGTTGCCGTCGCCCAACGGGAAGGCGCACGAGTCGGCCGAGGCCAGCACGGGTTCGCCCGGGGCGCCCAGACCGGCGAAGTCGGCGGGCACCAGCGCCGTGCAGGTGTTGCCGCCGAACAGGGCGTCGGCGGGCAGCGTGGCGGTGTCGTCGGGCGGATCGGTGTCGTACACCACCGGCAGCAATGTCTCCGGAGCAGCAGGCGTGGGGAACGGACCCTGGCCCGACGACGATGGCGCGTCGGGGCTCTCGGTGCAACCCAGCAGGGCCACGAACGCCAGCAACGCGAAGCGGCGCATGTCAGCGCGGCGAATAGACGCCGAACACCTCTCGGAGCGCATCGCTCACTTCGCCCAACGTGGCATCGGCGCGCAGCGCTTCCTTCATCGGGTGCAGCACGTTGTCGGTGCCACGTGCGGCAGCCTTCAGGTCCTCCAGGCGGGCGTGCACCAGCCCCATGTCGCGCTTGGCCTTGTAGGCGGCCAGGCGCTCCTTCTGCCCACGCTCGAGCTCTGGGTCGATGGGGAACACTTCGGGCTCGGGTTCGTGGTCGAGCTTGAACTTGTTCACGCCCACGATGACGCGCTCGTCGTCGTCGATGCTCTTCGCGTACGAGTACGCCGCTTCCATGATTTCGTCCTGCTGGAAGCCGGCCTCGATGGCCTCCACGGCACCGCCCATCTCGTCGATGCGGGCGATGTACTCCCACGCCAGACGCTCCACCTCGTCGGTGAGCGTCTCCACGAAATAGCTACCGGCCAACGGGTCGGGCGTGTCGGCGATGCCGCTCTCGTAGCCGATCACCTGCTGCGTGCGCAGGGCGATGCGAGCGGCGCGCTCGGTGGGCAGGCTGAGTGCCTCGTCGTAGCCGTTGGTGTGCAGGCTCTGGGTACCACCCATGACGGCGGCCATGCTCTGCACGGCCACACGCACGATGTTGGTCTCGGGCTGCTGGGCGGTGAGCGTGCTGCCACCGGTCTGGGTGTGGAAGCGCAGCAACTTGCTGCTCTCCTTCTTCGCACCGAAGCGTTCGGTCATGAGGCGGTACCAGATGCGGCGCGAGGCACGGAACTTGGCCACCTCTTCAAAGAAGTTGTTGTGGGCATTCCAGAAGAAGCTGAGGCGCGGGGCGAAGTCGTCGACGTCGAGGCCCGCAGCCATGGCGGCCTCCACGTAGGCGATGCCGTTCGCGATGGTGAACGCGATCTCCTGCACGGCCGTGCTGCCGGCTTCACGGATGTGGTACCCGCTGATCGAGATGGTGTTCCACTTCGGCACGTTCTGGCTGCAGTACTCGAAGATGTTGGTGATGACCCGCATGGAGGGCTTCGGCGGGTACACATAGGTGCCCCGCGCGATGTACTCCTTCAGCAGGTCGTTCTGGATGGTGCCGCTGATGGCCTTGGACGGCACGCCCTGCTCCTCGGCCACCAGCTCGTACATCAGCAACAGGATGGCGGCGGTGGAGTTGATGGTCATCGACGTGCTCACCTTGTCGAGCGGCAGGCCGTCGAGCAGGGTGCGCATGTCGTCCATCGAGTCGATGGCCACACCCACCTTGCCCACTTCGCCTTCCGAGCGAGCGTGGTCGCTGTCGTA
>CANHST010000266.1 GCA_947463235.1 Acidimicrobiaceae bacterium | reverse complement strand
TGCCGACGAGCTTGCCCTGCATCATCACGCTGATGCGATCCGACAGATCGAACACGTCGTGAATGTCGTGGCTGATGAGGAAGATGCCGATGCCCTCGGCCTTCAGCTGCGTGATGAGTTCGCGCACCTGTGCGGTCTCGGCCGGGCCGAGCGCCGCAGTGGGCTCGTCCATGATGAGGATCTTGGCGTTGAAGTGCACCGCTCGGGCGATGGCGATGGACTGGCGCTGGCCACCGGACAAGGACTTCACGGCGGTCTTCAAGTTCTTGAACCGCGGGTTCAGTCGGTGCAGCACCTTCTGCGTCGCCGAGTCCATGGCCTCATCGTCGAGTGCGCCGGTGCGCGTGCGGAGTTCGCGACCGAGGAACACGTTGCCGGCAGCATCGATGTTGTCGGCCAACGCAAGCTTCTGGTAGATCACCTCGACGCCGTAGTTGCGAGCGTCGCGAGGGTTGTGGATCACCACCGGCTGACCGTTGATGAGGATCTCACCCGAGTCGGCCGGGTGTGCGCCGGACAGCGTGTGAATGAGCGTGCTCTTGCCAGCTCCGTTGCCACCGACAAGGGCGACCACTTCACCGGCATGCATATCGATGCTCACGCCGTCGACCGCGTGAAGGCCACCGAAGGCGACCTTGATGTTGCGCATTTCGCACAGCGGGGTGCGAGCAGAGTTGGTGGTGTCGGACATCTCGATCTCTCCTTCTCGGCTCACGGCCGGCCCGTCTGGATGACCCAGGCGGCGATGACCACGCCACCGACGAGCACACCCACCAACGACCGTTGACGACGCTGGCGCAACAATGCATCGATGGCCACGGCGGTGACCAGCACCACGCCCACCACAATGTCCTGCGAGGGCGAGTCGATGTTCAACAGCGACATACCCGAGCGCAGCGACTGCATCACGACGGCGCCGAGGATGGCGCCAGGGATGGTGCCGATGCCACCGGCGAACGACGTGCCGCCGATGACCGCGGCGGCGATGACGTCGAGCTCGTTCTGCACACCGAGGTTCGGCGTGGACGAGTTCAGACGAGCGGTCTGGATGGCTGCGCTGACGGCGCAGAGCATGCCCATCACCACGTAGGTGTAGGTGATGGTGCGACGAGTGTTGATACCGCCAAGCTCAGCGGCCTCAGGGTTACCGCCATAGGCGAAGATGTAGCGACCGAACCGGCGGCGGCGAGCGAGGTACGTCATCAACATGCCCACGCCGATGAGGATCAGCACGGGATAGGCAAGGCCCACGGCCTCGCCGGTGGTGGGCGACTTGTACTTGATGGCCACGAGCCAGATGCCCAGCAGCACAGCAGCACATCCGCCGACCGCGAAGCCGATGTCCATGCCCAGTGGGCGGACCGACAGTTCGTAGCGCTGACGCCGCTTCCGCGAGTTCACGATGCTGTAGACGATGCCCACGCAGACCAGCAGGGCAACGATCCATGTCTTGGTGTCACCCAGCGAACGCTCGGGTGCACCGCCGAGGTACTGGAACGTGGAGTCCAGCGGGGCAAGGGTCTGGCCCTGCTTGCCGCCGGTGCGGAAGATGAGGCCACGGAAGGCCAGATAGCCGCCGAGGGTGACGATGAACGCCGGCACTCCGAGATAGGCAATGATCGAGCCCTGCATCAATCCGGCGAGGGCTCCGAGGATGATGCCCACGATGAGCACCAGGATCCAGGTCCACCACTGGTGGCCCTTCATGCTGTCGATCGTGAGGTTCAGTCCGAGGACCGAGATCTTTCCGTCGGTCTGCATCAGGGCCATCGTGTAACCGAGGAAGCCGAGGAGTGAACCGACCGAGAGGTCGATGTTGCGGGTGACGATGATGAACACCATGCCGGTGGCCATCACGCCGATGGAGACGCTCTGCACCGAGAGGTTCCAGAGGTTGCGGGACGTGATGAACTTGCCGCCGGACAACGCGTCGAAGCCGATCCAGATGACGGCCAAGGCCACCACCATGCCCAGCAGGCGCGTGTCGATGCCGCTGGACGTGACGAACTCTCGCCACGACCTCCGAGATCGTTCGACCGCGCCATCCTCGACTGCGGGCGCTGTATCAGTCATTGCTCGTCCTCATTCGTTCGAAAGGTGCCTGGTGTTTCGTGCCTGAATCGTGAAAACCCCCCGCTCGCAGTGTGCGAGCGGGGGGCAATCTTCACTGATGTTGCTGGGTTGCGCTTAGGCGCAGACGGCAACCTTGGCTGCGTCGGCACCCTTGCAGAGGTCGGCCTTGGCGATCCAGCCGGCGTCGAGCACGAGGTTCAGGTTGTCCTGAGTGATCGCGATCGGGTTCAGCAGGATGGTCGACAGCGAGTTGCCACCGGGGGTGGTGAACGGCGAGGCACCGGTGATCTTCGAAGCATCGGCGTCCTTGCAGAGCGCAACTGCGGCTTCGCCAGCGGCCTTGCCGAGTTCGCGAGCGTCCTTCCAGACGTCGACAGTCTGCGTGCCAACGGCGACGCGGTTCAGCGCTGCCTGCTCGCCGTCCTGACCGGACACGGGCACCTTGCCGGCGAGGCCCTGGGCCTCGAGAGCGGCGATGACGCCACCGGCCATGCCGTCGTTCTCTGCCAACACGGCGTCGACCTTGTTACCCGATGCGGTGAGGAACTGCTCCATCGACGCCTGGGCCTTTGCCGGGTCCCAGTTGTCGGTGTAGGTCTCGCCGACGATGGTGATGTCGCCGCTCTTCACGGCTGCACCGATGACTTCTTCCATGCCTTCGCGGAGGAAGTCGGCGTTGGCGTCAGCCTTGTTGCCCTTGATGATCACGTAGTTGCCCTTCGGCACCTTCGCGAACACGGCCTCGGCTTCCATCTTGCCAACACCCTTGTTGTCGAACGTGATGTAGAGGGCCTTGGGGTCCTCGATGAGGCGGTCGTACGCGATGACCGGAACGCCACCGGCGATGGCGCTGGCCACGGCGGGCTTGATGGCCGTGCCGTCCTGGGCCAGCACGATGAGCGCCTTGGCGCCCTGGGTGATGAGGTTCTCGAGGTTGCTGGCCTGCGTCTCGGCCGACGACTTCGCGTCGTTGGAGATGTAGGTGCCGCCGGCTGCCTCGATGGCTGCCTTGATGGCGGGCTCGTCCCACTTCGCCCAACGCTCTTCCTGGTAGTTGTTCCAGGAAACGCCGACGGTGCAACCGCCGCCTGCGCCACCTGCGGTGGTGGCCGTGCCGCCGCCGTCGCTGTCAGATCCACATGCAGCAATGACCAGTGCGCTGGCCGCTGCGAGTGCGGCAATGTGCCGTGCTCTCATTTGGGGCTCCCCTCATTGAGCTCTCACCCCCTCGGTGAAAGCGTTTCCAGACTACCCCAAAGTTGATCGGGAACATACCTTTCATTCACTTGGTCTACGTTCTCCGTACCACAGCCCGTCGCCGGAGATTCGCACTGTCACCGGCCACTCCTGCTCGTTGTGCGAACCAAATGGAGGATGCAAGTGCCGTACTTCATCGATCTCGATCAGCACCAGATCGTGGTACTGCCGCCGGGCCGCCTCGGCGGACCCGACTTGGTTCCAGTCGACACGGATCTGGCCACCGAACTGGCACTCTCGCACGGCCAGGGGCTCACCAACGACCAGATCACAGCCTTGCGTGAGGCCAACGCCACAAAGTTCCGGTTCGCCAGCAGCGCACCCGGTACCCCCAGCGGCACCACCTCGCCCGCTGCCACCGCCCCTGCCACCGACCCGCGGTCGGAGATCACACGACGGGCGTTCGCGGTGGCCAGTGTGGTGGAAGCAGCCGGCTGGATCTTGCTCGTTCTTTCCGTCATCGCCGGATGGATCATCGCCACATCTACTCGCACAAATCCATTCGATGGCAGTACAGATCATCCCTATGTGGGGGCCGGTCTGGCCACCATCGTGGTCGGCGCGGTGCAGGCGCTGATGATCGTAATGGTGGCCACCTACATCAAGTCGAGGACCGAGCGGCCGGCATCGTGACCACGTCGGGTGCCTCGGTCTCCGCCGTCGCCTGACTGGTCACCAGCACCACGCCCGCCACCACTACGGCACCGCCGATCGCTTCGAACCATGTTGGGGGTTGCCCCAGCCAGACCCACGCCACCATCACACTGAGGGG
>CANHST010000265.1 GCA_947463235.1 Acidimicrobiaceae bacterium | reverse complement strand
GATGACCATGTATGGCGCCAACCCCGAACAGCTCGCGCAGCTGGGTCGATCGCTGCAGCATCAGATGGCCAGCATCGATGGGGTGCTCAGCACCGTGACCTCGGCGCTCGGTGGCACCACCTGGGTGGGCCCGGCACGCGACCAGTTCGAGCACGCGTGGAACACGACGTTCCGCAACGCGTTGCGCCAGTTGAATCAGGCCTTCGACGCAGCGGGCCGCGACTGCATCGCCCGCTCGGCCGACCTCCAGCGAGTGATGGGTGTCCGCTGAGCACTCTGCACAGATCATGAGCCGTTGTCTGCGCAGTACGAGCGTGGACGGCTGCGGTGGAGGAATGGGAGACCTTCTGGCCTCATGTTCGCACCGTGGAACTCACCGACGCGGTCGCCAGCGCGTCGCCCGCGCGTCGCGGCGTGCTCGGTCGCTACCATTCCAGCGTGCTGCTGCTGGAGTTCACCATCGAGCCTTTCACCGAAGGCAATCCCGGGCCCCATGTGCGCGCCGCGGTGGACGCCGCCGAAGCGCTGGGTGTGGAGGTGGAGTTCGGGCCCTTCGGTTCCAGCTGCACTGTTGCGCAATCGCAACTGCACGAGGTGTCGGGCGCCGTCATTGCCGCTGCGTTCGCACACGGTGCTACGCATGTGAACCTGCACGTGGAGCAACTCGGGGACAGTCTGTGAGCAGCAAGCTCCCGCGCCACCCGCTGGTGTTGGCGGTGAAACCCATCGTGGAGGCGCTCGGTGCGTCGCTGGTTGCCGCCGACGAGCGCGAGGCTGGCGATTTGCCGCTGAAGTGGGAGGGCGAAGTGATCGCCGCGGTTCGGCCGGCACCGCTGCACGGGGCACTCGATCGCCTCATCGAATCAGTCGAGCGCGAGCTCGGTGCGCCGCTGCCCACGTTGAGCCGTGAAGACAAGCAGCGCGCAATTCGCCTGCTCGATGACCGAGGTGCGTTCACCTTGCGCCGGGCCGTCGAAGACGTAGCCGATGCGATGGGCGTCAGCCGCATCACGGTCTACAACTACCTGAACGCTCTGCACCGGTGACCACTGCGCAGACCTTCGACGTCATCGGCTTCGACGCCGACGACACCCTGTGGCACAGCGAGGATTCGTTCTCGAAGGCCGAAGCCACGTTCGCGGAGTGGGTGTCGCCCTATGCGGCCGACGGTGTGGACGTGAAGGCGGCGCTCACCGCGGTGGAGCGCAAGAACCTGCACACGTTCGGCTACGGCGTGAAGGCCTTCGGCCTGTCGGCCGTGGAAGCAGCCATCACCATCACGGAAGGCCGCGTGCCCACCAGCGTCATCGCGCAGTTGGTGGAGTTGGTGCGTGCCGACCTCACTGCTCCGGTGCGGTTGCTGCCGCACGTGCCCGAGGTGCTGGCTGCCGTAGGTCGGTCCTACCGGATGGTGCTCATCACCAAGGGCGACCTCATTCACCAAACCTTCAAGGTGGAGACCAGTGGCCTGGCACACCACTTCGAGCATGTCGAGATCCTGTTGGAGAAGGACCCCGAGGCGTATCGCAAGGTGCTCGCCGGCCGCGGCATCGACCCGACCCGGTTCTGCATGGTGGGCAACAGCGTGCGCAGCGACATCCTGCCGGTGATGGCCCTCGGTGGCACCGCCGTGCACGTGCCGTACCCGCTGCTGTGGGAGCTGGAGCACGTGGAGCACGACGAGCACTTCGCCGAACTTGCTTCCATCGCCGACCTCCCCGCCTGGCTCGGTCTCTGACTCCAGCCTCTCGGCATACAAGGGCGTCAGGGGGTCCAGATCTGCTGGATCGCCACGACCTCATCGGTGCGCACCGTGAGCAGGAATGGATAGGCGTGGTAGGTGAACCCCTCGGGTGCTTCGGCCGCGGGCGTGCCGCCTCCGATGAGGTTCACGATCTCATCGGAGGTGACCGCATAGTTCTGCCGCTTGTCGGTAACAACGCTGAGAGGGGCGCGGCCCGCAGTGGCCACCACGATGTCGCGGGAGGGGTCGGTGCGCAGACCGTGGTCGCCGGTGCAAGCGGCAGCCCCGAGTTCGGCTTCGCAGGCGGGTCCGAAGAACGCCTGGCTCAGTGTGAACTTCAATCGGAAGCCGGTGACAACCACGGTCTCCGACCAGTACTGGCCATCGGGTAGCGGTGTGTTGCCGGTGAGCACGGGCATGGTGCGGTCGGGCACGGGCGGCACTGGCGCCTTGTCGTATGGCTGCACGACGATCGGCTTGTCGGCGCACGCCACCAGCAGCGCCGCGGCACAGAGCAATCCGAATCGGCGCATCACAGCCGGCGTAGCGAGACGTTGGTGACGCGATGGTCGACGCCCTTGCGCAACAGCAGCCCGGCGCGACCCTTGGTGGGGTCGATGTTCTCGCGCAGGTTCTTGCCGTTGATCTCGCGCCAGATGAAACGCGCCGTCTCGATGGCCTCTTCGCGCGTGAGGTGCGCATAGTGCTGGAAGAAGCTGTCGGGGTTCTGGAACACCGTCTCGCACAGCGTGAGGAACCGCTGGATGTAGAACTCTTCGATGTCGCTCTCGTCGGCGTCGATGTAGATCGAGAAGTCGAAGTAATCGCTGACGAACTCGGGGCTCGCCACATCGGCGGTGTTCCCCACCTGCAGCACGTTCAGGCCTTCGAGAATGAGGATGTCGGGCTGACGCACGGTGACGTGTTCGCCGTCGACGATGTCGTACACGACGTGGCTGTACACCGGCGCGCTCACCTCGGCGGCACCGCTCTTCAACTCGCGTAGGAACTGCAACAGCCGACGGGTGTCGTAGCTCTCGGGGAAGCCCTTACGGTTCATGATTCCCCGCTCTTCCAGCACCCGGTTCGGGTACAGGAAGCCGTCGGTGGTGACGAGCTCCACCTTCGGATGATCGGGCCAACGCGCCAGCAGCGCCTGCAGCAAACGGGCGAACGTGCTCTTTCCCACGGCCACGCTGCCCGCCACGCCGATGACGTACGGCACCTTCGGAGCCAGCGTGCCGAGGAACGCCGCCGATGCCTTGTGCAGGTTCTGCGTTGCAGCCACGTACAGGTTCAGCAGTCGGGTGAGTGGCAGATACACCGCTGCGACCTCATCGAGATCGATGCGATCGTTGATGCCGCGCAACTGTTCGAGGTCGGGTTCGCGCAGCGTCAGCGGAGTTGCAGCGCGCAACTCCGCCCATTCGGAGCGATCGAAGTTCAGGTATCGGTCGCTCGTGGGCATCGGGTCCGGTGCGGTCACGAAGCGAAACCCTACGCTGACAACGTGAGCGAACCCCAACGTGAGCCGCGTCGGCGCAAACAGTTGGGCGAGTGGTACACGCCGATGCCACTGGTGGATGCGGTGGTGCGCGAGGCCGTCTTTCCCGGCGCGATCAGCGTGCTGGACCCAGCGTGTGGCGATGGACGGTTCCTTCGTGCTACCGGCTTGCCGCAGCAGACCGGCATCGACATCGACCCGAACACGGCATTCGTGCATGACGATGCGCTGCAGCGCGAGTGGGGCGAGGAGCGGTTCGACGTGTTGGTGGGCAACCCGCCGTACCTGAACCAACTGTCATCGCTCACGTCGCGCGGCGGCCGCTCGAAGTTCGGTGGTGGGCCGTACGCCGATGCCGCCGCCGAGTTTCTGGCACTTGCCATGCGACTGGTGCGCCCCGGTGGGCGAGTTGGTCTGGTCCTGCCCCAGTCGCTGCTGTCGGCGCGCGATGCGCAGGCCATCCGCGCCGAGGTGGATCGTGTGGCGGCATTGCGTTGGATGTGGTGGACCGACACGTTGATGTTCGACGCGAACGTTCGCGTGTGGGCGGGGGTCTGGGAAGTGGGCGGTGAGCTGGGCATGGTGCGGCGGTCGTATGGGCCGTCGTTCGAAACGCGGGAGCCGCTGCCGACACCGTCGAAGTGGTCGGGCCTCATTGCTGGTGGTGTGCTGCCTCCACACGATGGCCCTGTGTTGGGTGACATCGCCACGTTCACCGCCGACTTCCGCGACCAGTACTACGGGCTCGTCGGTGCGGTGGGTGACGACGTGGATGGCCCGCCGTTGGTGACGTGTGGCCTCATCGACCCAGGCGTGTGCCACTGGGGTTCGAAGCCGGTGCGGTTCGCGAAGCAACGGTACGCCGCCCCGCGTGTTGCGTTGGAGCGACTCTCACCGGCG
>CANHST010000264.1 GCA_947463235.1 Acidimicrobiaceae bacterium | reverse complement strand
TCGGTCGAGACGGATCGGCAGCTCGCTGCGGATCTGGGCGTCGACGGTCTCGCTGATGTGCGACGGGAAGTGCGTGGCGAGCGTGTCCTTCACCGTGTCGATGGCACGATCGAGCACCTTCGGACGCCCGAGCTCGGCCCATTCCTTGTGGCTGAGCCGGTCGTGCATCTTCGGGTAGATGTACTCGGTCTGCATGATCTCGAGCGTCTGCTTCGAGCCGAGGTAGTGGCCCGGGCCACCGATGACCGCACCGCGGATGACATCCAGCGACATGGTCTCGTCGCTGACCTCGATGCCCTTGATGGTGCGCTGGCACGACCCGATGATGTCGTTGTCGAGCACCACACCCTCGAGCGAGAAGCCGAGGAGGCTGGCATGCATGCCGGCCGCTTCGTAGATGAGGTTGGCGCCGGCGTTGCCGACGAGCGCATGGTTGTAGCCCTTCTCGGCACCGGCCTGCACGTCGGGCATCTTGGCGTCGGAGATGCCCGACGATGTGCCACCCGTGAGGTCGTAGAAGTGAGCCATCTGCGCGCACGCCGACGACAGCAGCGCTTGCTCGGGGCTACCGCCCGACATCGCGCCACTGCGCAGGTCGCTCACGAACGGCCACAGGCCGAAGATGGCGGGGGCACCGGGCTTGATGGCATTCACGTACACCAGGCCAGCGAGCACCTCTGCCACTTCCTGCACGAGCGCACCGGCGAGCGCGGCGGGTGCGGTGGCACCGGCCTGACCAGCCGACAGCAGCAGCACCGGCATGCCGCCGCGCACCGCCACCTCGAGGCACTTGCAGGCGTCGGAGGCGAACTTCAACGGCGGCACCACGAAACAGTTCGACTGGCTCACGAACGGGCGCTCGCGCCACTGCTTCTCGCCGCCGGCAATGTGGTGGAGCATCTGGAGCGATGCTTCGAGGTGGTCGGGGTGCACCCACGACGTGCCGACGTGCTTGGTGGTGCCACTGACGCTGAGGTAGCAGGTGTTGATGTCCATCTCTGCCGGATCGGGCAGGTCGCGGGGCACCACGGTGCGCTGATAGAAGTGGATGTGCTCCATCGTGTCGACGAGGCGGGCAATGTCGAAGCAGTCCTGCGCCGTGCTCTCGCGATACGCACCGGTGACGGGGTCGATGATCTGCACAGCGGCGCCAGCGGTGCCGTAGTACACGTTCTTGCCCCACGGCTCCATGTCGAACTGCGGGTCCTGCGCGTAGAGCGGGAAATGACGGCCGGCGATGGTGAGGGTGTCTTCGATGAGCGAGCGCGGGAACAGCATGCGACCCTCGGGGGTCATGGTGCAGCCCTTGGCGGTGAGCAACTCCACGCACGACGGGATGGCATCGGCCATACCGATGTTGGCCAGCACGTTGAGTGCTGCCTCATGCACCTTGAGCACCTCGGCGTCGGACAACACCTTGTAGCGACCGCCCTGCATGCCCGGATTCACGGGGCGCACGTCGCGCGCCAGAGGCGCAGCACGCAGTGCCTTACGGGCCTCACGGCCTCCGCGGCGGGCAGGAGCTTGAACGTCGCTCATCAATGGTCCTTTCAACGACAGTTACATACAGTGTGAGGTGGGATGACGCGAGTCACAAGCGATTCCCTCTCATGGATCAATGAATTCTATTCATGTACGATGATCGCGTGTCGAATCTCCCTCCCCTGGCGTCCCTACGGGCCTTCGAAGCGGCGGCGCGGCACCTCAGCTTTCGAGCTGCCGCAGAGGAACTGTCGGTCACACAATCAGCCATCAGCCACCAGATCGCGGAGCTCGAACGACGCCTCGGCGTGCCGTTGTTCGTGCGCACGAGTCGGCGCGTGGAACTCACCGAGGCAGGTGCGTTGTACCAGCCCTACGTGCGCGAGGCCTTCGACCGCATCGCGCAGGGCACGTCGCTCGTCACCCTCGGCGCACCAGCCCGCGAACTCGACGTGCAGGTCTACGTCACCGTGGCGGTGCGCTGGCTGATTCCCCGCCTGTACTCGTTCACATCCGCCCACCCCGACGTGAAGGTGCGACTGAACACCAGCCACCTCGACTGGGAGTTCGCCGAGGGCGAGAGCGACGTCGCCGTGGTGTGCACCGACCGACCCGACCGACCCGGCACGCACGCCACTCCCCTGTTCGACGCCACCCTGGTGGCGGTGTGCAGCCCGGCCATCGCCCACGCCGGCATGGGGCTGCGTCAACCGGCCGACCTGGTGAACCACTCGCTCCTGCAGCTGTACACCGCGGTCGACGAGGCGCAGGCGTGGCTGCGAGCCGCAGGCGTGCCGCAGATCGCCGGTTCGGGCACCGTGCGATTCGACAGTTATCTCCTGGCCATCGAGGCCGCCATCGACGGGCAGGGCGTGGCCATCGTGCCCTCATTCCTGGTGGCCGCCGACCTGCGCAACGGAAGGCTCGTGGCCCCACTCGGCGTGGAGATTCCCCAGCCTCGCCGGTGGTACCTGATGTGTCGCAGCGAGCAGCGCGACCAACCGCCGATGGTGCAGTTCCGCGACTGGTTGCGCGGGCAGGTGGCTGGTGACGCCCGCGTTCAAACAAGCTGAACGCGCGAAACCCGGGGCATACAAGAGTAGTCATCAAACCCGGGGCGATTCAGGTCGCTCAATCTGGTGGGGTTGCCTGCGGCGTAGAGGTAGGGGTCCCCGGTAGCACTGACCAACGGGTCCAGGCTCAGGAAGACGCCCAGGGTTGGGTCGTAGTAGCGGTTGTTGAGGTAGTTGAGTTGGGCTGAGTTAATCGTCACGCGGCTCTTCCCGCCTTGGCGTTGACGAGCTGATAGACCCGACTATTGCCTGGCACTACCACCATTTGTGGACGTCCAACCGAGACTAGGAGGCGGCCTGAGTACGAGCCCATCGGGCTGTACGTGTGGCCGCGCCGCAGCTCCCCGCTAGTGCCGTCAGCAAACCGAACCTCGACAACTCGGCGTGCTCCAATACCAGGACCGACCCAGACCTCACCATCTGCAACTCTCCACGCAGCGGTCCGCGCCCGGCGCGTGACCGAACACACACTTAAGTGAACGGCCAGGAACACGGCACCGAAGCCGCAGACGTAAAGGCCCAGTATTGAGCCACCAACGGTGAGTGCTGCGCCACACACGGCTGCAAGGAGCAGTAGCCGCGTTCGGACGCGCCAACGCCGTTGCTCACTGGCGAGGGCCGTCGCAATCGCTCGATCGTCGGTGCCCACGACGCAGTGACTCAGGCGATCCAGTTGGAGTACGAGGCGACAATTGCGGGGACATTCACATTCCAGGCGTAGGGCTCCCCGAAGCCGCCCGGAGTTTGGTGCGAGGTGAATTGGAAGGCCGACGCCAGCAAGCTGTAGCCCGTACGACCCGTCCGTGCGAGTCCGCCGGAGATGAGATCAAGCGGAATGTCCAGTGCTAGGTCGCCGCAACCGCTTCCGCAGGTCCCGTTGTTCATGTGGTACACCAGGCTGGTTGTGTCTGCGGCGGCAGCAACGAATCCCGCCACCAGGGCCATCTCAGGTCCGAGAAAGATCGAAGAAACTAGTGCGATAGTCGAGATTGCAGTGAGCGCCGCCGTTCCGTGTTTTTCCCACCACGACTTCTCGTGATCGATTCGCTCAAAGTCTTGCTTGTGGCCTTGGAGACGCTGACCGACGGACTGGACGAGGCGGGCGAAGCCAAGGAGTTGATCCTCAGGAGTTCCCAGGGCCCGCAGCGCGTCGAGGAGCGCTGCGCCGCCAGCGGCAGCAGCATCGACTGATTTGTTGCCCCAGTTTCCATCGAGGTGTCCACCTACATCGGCTCCTTCGACGCCGCTGAATACCGCCCCACCGAGCTGATCCTTGGTGTCATGAATGGAGTCGACTAGCGACTTGCCGCCGCAACCTGCAGCAAGGATGCAGCTGTTGGAGGTAGCGGCGTAGGCGTCGCGACACGAGCTCGAACTGAACGCTGTCGCGCCGCAGCCGGGTTCCAGTCCGTTGGGGTCCGACAGTGTGGTGGGATTGCCTGCGGCGTAGAGGTAGGGCTGCCCGGTCTTGCTCACGAGTGGGTCCACGCTCAGGAAGACACCGACCGACGGGTCGTAGTAGCGGTTGTTGAGGTAGTTGAGTCCGCTGGTGGTGTCGGTGTGTTGGCCGATCCAGCCGCGGTTGGTGGCGTC
>CANHST010000263.1 GCA_947463235.1 Acidimicrobiaceae bacterium | reverse complement strand
CGCTCGGCTCGACGCCATCCACGAGGTCGGCCCGCTGTCGTGAGCGTGCTCGTTGCGGCTCGGGCCGTTGCGCCATGAGCCCGCACACGCGACCGCTGCGCTTCGGCGTGGAGATGAAGGGCCCACTGGAGGGCCGCACGTGGGCCGACTCGGCTCGCGAAGTGGAGGCGCTCGGCTACGACACGCTGTTCGTGCCCGACCACTTTCATTCCGGTCTCGGGCCGTTCACCGCGATGGCCACCGCGTTGGCCGCTACGTCTTCATTGTGCGTGGCACCGTTGGTGATGGCGTGCGACTTCCGCCACCCGGCCGTGGCGGCCAAGGAGTTCGCCTCGCTCGACCTGATGTTCCCCGGTCGGGTGGAGGTGGGCCTGGGTGCCGGCTACAACCCGCTCGACTACTCGCGCTCGGGCATCCGCATGGACCCGCCGGGCCGGCGAGTGACCCGGCTGATGGAGTACGTGCGGGTGTTGCGCCTGCTGTTCACGGGTGAGGTCGTGTCGTTCGACGGCGCCGAGTACCAGATGGAAGAGATCGAGGGCACGCCGCTGCCGGCCACGCCAGGTGGGCCGCGCATCCTGGTGGCTGGTGGTGGGCCCCGCCTTTTGGGCTTCGCCGGCGCCGAGGCCGACATCGTGGGCGTGAACCCCAGCACCGCGGCCGGCCGCGAGAGTGCCGACACGTTTCGCGATGCGCTGCCGGCGTCGATCGATGCGAAGGTGGAACTGGTTCGCTCGTCGGCCGGTGAGCGGTGGGAGTCGCTGGAGTTGAACGCCTGGCTGTCGATGGCGGTGCTGACCGATACGCCGCATGACGCGGTGGAGGGCATGGCGTCGTTCGCTGGCGTGTCGACGGACGAGGTGCTGGCCAGCCCGATCGTGCTGGTGGGCAGCGAGACCGAGATGGTGGAGCGGTTACACGAGCGCCGCGAACGCTGGGGCTACACGTACACGTGCGTACCCGGGCCGATGTTGCGGGAGCTGGCTGGAGTGGTGGCGCGGGGCTGCTAGTTGGCTGTGGGAGTGGGTCTGCAGTTTGCGGCTCTATGTGCAACGGTGCATCGAACCGCTATGTCAAGGGTGGGCATGCCCTGAGCGCGTGTGACCAGCGATAGGCCGTTGGCAATCAGGATCTCCTGAGTGACAGTTTCGCATTGGGAGTGATTGAAGCCCGAGTTGTTCCAGGCCTGCATCTTTGCGCTGGATACCTAGATAACGGTGAAGCGAACGACCAGGAATGCTGCGACGAGCACGGTAAGCGAGAGTAGGGCGAAGCCATCCCCTTTTGGGCCCAACGGCACGGCCTCACGTCCTGTCGCCCGCCGAAGGAGCCCTGCAAAGGGGGTACCTCGCGTAATGTTGTACTCCGCTGCTACTGGAACTGCCGCTAACCCGCACAAGAGACTCGTGCTTCATCGATCTCTTCTTGAATAGGTGTCGGGGATGCATCCGAGATGCGATAATCCAAAGGTGGCCGACGCGATACCGCAGTCATGGCTCTTCGTGATGAAGAGCGATGAGGCGCGTTCCTGGGCGGCCAACAGCGGATATGAGGATTCCGTTGGGCTTTACTACAGCTACGACTCCAACGTTGCCCGTAGTAGCCGTGTTGCGATTGGTGATCTCATCGTGGTCCGACACGACGACTACATCGCCGGGTGGGGCACCGTCGAATCCATCGACGTTGACCCGAACGCGACGAAGGACATCCGCCGTTGTCCGCGTTGCCAGAGGACCAACTGGTACGCCCGAGCGAAGAAGGTTCCGGCGCTCAAATGCAACGGATGCGACGGTGAGTTCGAGATCGAAGATCTGATCCACGAGTCAATGCCGGTGACGGCGTATCGGGCGAATTACGCGGGTTCGTGGACCGAGGCGGTACGACCCGTTTCCTTCCGAGACCCGTTGCTAACGACCGCCCAGACTACTACCGACACGTTCAACGCGATTCGGCCGCTCGATCCCGTCCGACTTACGAAGCTCATCGAGCACATTTCGGGTCAGGATTTCTCGCAGCCTTTGACGAGCCTCGAACTCGCAGGACACATTCTCGGCGGTGGCCACTCCCTGGCAATCGTGCGACGCCGACGGGGCCAGCGAGAGTTCCGCTTCAAGATGATGGAACGCTTCGGCGAGCGATGCGCCATCTCAGGTGAGCAGCCGGCACAGGTGCTCGAAGCAGCACATCTCTACAGCTACGCCGCCCGTCCGGAGCATCGCTCGGACGGAGGTCTCCTTCTCCGGCGAGACCATCACGCGCTCTTCGACGCGAACCTCGTGACGGTCAACCCGACGACCTGGAAGGTCGAGATCGCACCGACATTGCGACGCTACGAAACGTACGCCGCCGTGGAGGGCGTTGAGCTGCAGCTTCCACGCAAGATGCTCCCCGATCGAAACCTGATCGAGAGTCACTACCGAACTTCACTTGAAATGTTCGATCGGGCCGCCGGCTGACGGAGCTGCCCGAGCGCCCTAGACCTTTGCGCAAAGCAATGGACCGGCGGCGGCTGGAAACGAAGTGTGAACCGGCCGGGGTTTTGCATCAGGTCCGGGTTGGTGTTGGGGTCTGCTGTTGGCTTCGGGTTCGAGCGTAGTGGTTGTGCTCGTACTCGGCGGGTGGGATGTCGCCGAGCTCGCTGTGCAGTCGGCGGTTGTTGAACCAGTCGACCCAGCCGAGGGTCTCCAGCTCGACGTGCTCGGCGTGCCGCCACGGGCTGCGCCGGCGGATGAGTTCGGATTTGTAGAGGCCGTTGACGCTCTCGGCGAGGCTGTTGTCGTAGGAGTCGCCGATGCTGCCGATCGAGGGGCGGGCACCGATCTCGGCGAGGCGTTCGGTGTAGGCAACCGACACCTATTGCGACCCGGCATCGGAGTGTGCAATCACGCCGTTGATCAACTGCACGCGGCGGGAGAACACAGCCATTTCGAGTGCGTCCATCACCAGCGCCCTGGTCATTGACACCGCTGTGCGCCACCCGACAATCCTGCGTGAATTGACGCCGATCACGAACGCTGTGAACACGAACCCGGACCAGGTCGCGACGTAAGCGAAGTCCGACACCCACAACTCGTAGGGTCGTTCGGGACGGAACTGGCGGTTGACGAGATCCGGTGCCCGCGGCGAGGACTTGTCCGGCCGGGTCGTGATCGTGGTCTTCGACCTGGTCACGCCACGAACACCGAGCTCGCGCATCAGCCGCGCGATGCGGTCCTTGTCCACGACCAACCCGTGCTCGCAACCAACGCGGCCTTGATCTTGCGGCGCCCGTAGACCCGGTAGTTCGCTTCGAACGACTCGACGATGATCGGCTTCAACGCCTCATCGGCAAGCTCGCGGGCGGTGACCGGGCGGGCCCACGCGGAACGGACCGCCGACGGGGCGACCTGCAACGTGTGACAGATCGGCTCGACCCCGTGATGACGATGTGCAGCCACGAACGCAGCTACCTCTTTGACTGGCGGTCGAGCGCCGCGCCGAAGAACACCGCGGCGTCCTGCAAGATCGCGTTCGCCCGAGCGAGCTCACGGTTCTCCTTCCGCAACGCCGCGTTCTGCGCACGCAGTTCCTCCACCGACCCCGGCGACACCGCGGGCCGAGGCTTCGGCGGTGCCGACTGCTTCACCCAGTTGTAGAGCGTCACCGCGTTCACCGACAGCTTCGGCGCCAGACGCTCACACGCCTGCTTGCGCGACTCTTCCGGCCGGATGTCCTCGAACACGAACCTGACCACCTGGTCCTTGAACTCAGGCGTGTATTCCTTCCTCGCTGGCATCTCCGAATCCTCTCAGGATCTCGAAGGACCTGATGCAAAACCCCGAGCGGTTCATACACCACCAACGCGATCGAATCGCTGAACGCCCGTTTCCGGCGGGCGGTCGCTCACCGCGGGCACTTCCCCAACGAGCAAGCAGCGATGAAGGTCCTCTACCTGATCGCGATCCGCCGGCAGAAGAACCGCGAGAACATGACCGGGCGCATCGTCGCCTGGAAGCAGATCCTCAACGCCCTCACCGTCCATTATGGTGACCGCATCGAGGCCATCAATCAATGACCATCACGACCGCTTACACAAAAAATCTGACAGACCCGGATGACCCTGGTTCAACCGTCTCAAGAGGTGCCTCTCGGTCTTGGTTGAACTTCTATGTCACACCATTGCTCTACGGTTGCGTTGGAGG
>CANHST010000262.1 GCA_947463235.1 Acidimicrobiaceae bacterium | reverse complement strand
TCCGGGCGACAACGGCGTGTCGACGTACCGTTGCCAACTCGATACCAACACCCCGGTGTTGTGCGACACGCCGTACGCATTGGACGGCCTCGCTGCCGGTCGTCACACGCTGCGCGTTGCGGCGATCGACGACCTCGGTTACGTCGACCTCACCCCGGCCACCCGGTCGTGGACGGTCACCGCGACTGGGCCGCGACCGACGTTGGTGGCGGCGCCGAAGGGCAGTGTCACTGCTCGCACGGGCCGGTTCGAGTTCACCACCCCGACTGGTGCGGTGCTCGAATGCTCGATCGATGGTGCCGCCCAGGCGCCGTGCTCCAGCCCGTACACCACGACTGCGCTGGCCGATGGGCCGCACACGTTTACCGTGCAGGCCACCCTCGCCGGCGTCTCGGGCACTGCGGTTGCGGCCACATGGACGATCGTGAACCTCGCCCCGGTGGCTGCCGACCAGACGATTGCGGTGGATGCTGACAGCACCGACGGCCAGACGGTCACGCTGGCGGCTGCGGATGCGACCGACCTCGTGTACCGAGTGGCTGACGCCCCCGCCCATGGGTATCTCGTGGGCACCGCCCCGAACGTGATCTACGTGCCGCTCAACGGCTATCGAGGTACCGACCGGTTCACGTTCGTGGCCGACGATGGGCAACACATCTCGAACACCGGCACGGTGCGTGTCGCGGTGCGGGTGCCCGACACCGTGGCCCCGGTGATCGTCAACCCCGGCGATCAAACGGTGACCACGTTGTCCACGGCGGACGGATCGGTGGTCTTCACCCGACCCACCGCCACCGACGACTCCGGCACCGTCACCATCGTCTGCGACCCTGAGAGCGGCAGCGTGTTGCCCGTCGGCGCCACCATCATCACCTGCACCGCAACCGACCCCACCGGCAACACCAACGCGGTCACGTTCACGGTCACCCATGTCGTCGACGAGGACCACGAACTGCCCGCCACCGGCAACGGCCAGCTTCCCATCCAGGAAGCACTGCTGCTGCTGGCAATCGGCCTCGCCCTCCTCGCCGTCGCGCGCCGCCGCCACCGCACACTCTGACCGTCTCTGTCATCAACTCCTCTGCCCCAACGCAGAGGAGTTGATGACACAGAGCGTGGTCAGGGTGGGGGCTGAGTCGCTCAGCGCGATCGGCATCACCGGCCGCGTCGGCCGCGTCGGTTGCGTCCTAAGGTGCAGGCATGAAGGTTCGGTTGGTTGACGGTACGCGGCTCTGGTTCGACATCGAGGGGATGGGTCTGGTGCCCGATGGCGACACGATGCGTGAGCGGCCGACGCTGATCGTGATGCACGGTGGGCCGGGTGGCGACCACAACGGATTCAAGCCGGCGTTCTCGGCGATGACCGACACGTGCCAGGTGCTCTATTACGACCATCGTGGTCACGGACGCAGCGACCGCTCCACGCCCGACCAGTGGAACCTGGATCGCTGGGCCGACGACGTGGTGGAGATGTGCGCGGAACTCGGCATCGAGCGGCCCTTCGTACTGGGCCTGAGCTTCGGCGGGTTCGTGGCTCAGCGTCTGGCCTCGAGGCACCCTGGCTTCGCCTCGGGGCACATTTTCCTGAGCACCGCCGCCTTCAAGGACCGCACCGCGATCTACGAGATGTTCGGTCGGCTCGGTGGCCCCGAAGCCGAGGAAGCGGCCCGGGCATTCTGGGAGGCACCCACCGAAGCGGCCATGGCCGACCTGGCGGTGCGGTACGTGAAGGTGTGCGGCCCGCTGTACACGCAGGCGCCGGGCAATCACTTCCTCAATCGGCGAACGATCCACCACAACGAGGTGCTCACCCACTTCAACCACCACGAGGGCCCGGACATGAACCTGCTGCCCGAGCTCGGTGGCGTGCGCGAACCGGTACTGGTGGCGCATGGCGAGCTCGACCCGGTGACGCCGATGGTGGGTGCGGAGCGAATCGTCGCTGCGCTGCCGCCGGATCTCGTCCGGTTTGAGCGCTTCGCAGCGTCAGGCCACGGGGTGTTCCGCGATGAACCCGAGCGGTTCTTCGAGGTGCTGCGATCGTTCGTCGATCAGGGCAGCTGAGCCAGGGCGGCGGCGGTCATCGCCCTTGCGACGCTTTCGGCTTGCTCGCTGGTCATGTCGCCGCTCTTCACAATGAGGGCCATGGAGATGAGGATCTCGATGAACAGCCAGATCGTCGCCTTGAGCGCCGTCCGATCTTGCGACATGTCGATCGTGTTCTCCCAGCGGCTGGTTGAGAAGGCAACGAATGAATCGTAGATCGGTTGCCGCTGTTCGTCGGTCCCGGCGGCCAGTACTGCCTTCAGCGAACGCAGCTCCATTACCGACAGCTGCTGGATCATCCCATGGAGGGCGGCGGCTGTGCGATCGAGTGGGTTCGTCGTGTCGGTGCCGAGGCTTTCCACGACGCTCTTGAAGTTCGTGAGCCGGTCATCGAGGAACGCCTGAATCAGCGAGGGGTTGTCGGGGAAGAAGCTGTACACCAGAGCACGACTGACGCCTGCTTCGGCTGCCACGGCGGCATTAGTGAGGCCTTCAAACCCACCTTCGTTGAAGACGCGCACCGCAGCGTCGACCAACGACTGGCGACGTGTGTCGTGGTCGAGGTAGGTGCGGTTCGACATAGAACTGTGAGCGTACCCGCCACATTCTGTGATGCCAGTGTCACCGGCGATGGTGTTACTGCCGCGTTATCGCCAGCGATGCGCTTCTTGACACTTTCCAGACGATTTAGGGGTTGCGCTATTTCTGGACATTGTGTTTACATGTGGGGGCGGGCCTGACGGGCTGCGGTGAGGCGGGAGATTCACCACAGGGTCACTGGAACGCAGATGAGTGGTCGGGAGCCCACTCGTCGGATCTGGAAAGTCACGGGCGGTCCACCACCGCCCGTGACTTTCTCGTTGTCGCGACGGGTGGTCAGCGAGGCGGAACTTGTGCGACGGCAGCGGTGGTCAGCACCCGCAGAAGTGTGCGGGCGCCCTCGCGTACCATGCGTCCCTCGTTCACATCGAGTGCCATCGAGAGCGTCATGCCACAGAAGAGCCACACGGCTGGGAACAGGCCGGGCGGGCCGTTCTCGAA
Source organism: Acidimicrobiaceae bacterium (assembly GCA_947463235.1). Lineage (GTDB taxonomy): Bacteria > Actinomycetota > Acidimicrobiia > Acidimicrobiales > Ilumatobacteraceae > UBA668. Next base: position 1,106 of record CANHST010000262.1, on the reverse strand, counting down.
GTCGAGGACCCCCTGCCAACGTTCGCGCAGCATCTCCTGCCACTTCAGTCGCACCGGCACCAGTTCGTCGTTGGAGCGCGCATACATGATGGCGTTCAGTGCGTACAGGTCGCTGCTCGGCAGGTCGCAGAAGAGTTCGAAGAGCTGCATGACTCGCTCGACCGGCGGGAGGTCTGCGTTGGAAGTGACTTCTGGAAAGCTCTGGTACGTCTGCACTCGCTGGCCGAAGAACGCCAGCTGCAGCGACTCGCGGTCGGGGAAAAACCCGTAGGCCAGCGCCCGGCTGACACCGGCTTCCTTGGCCACCTCCGCCACGCTGAGTTCCCGGATGCCCCTTGCCTCGAATACTCGGCCGGCCGCCTCGAGCAGATTCTGCATCCGAGCATCGGCAGCGAGGTACGGGCGACTGGACGACATGCGTCTTCACGCTAGCCGGGAAATTTAGTGAGTAATGCCAGGCTCGAGTTGCGGGCAAACTGGACGACCTGTATAAATGGTGTTGGCAACTGTGCAGGCGAAATGTGGCGGGAGACACGCTTCGGCCTCGCAGGGTTGCTGCGGTATTCGGAGCGGGAGAGCCGATACCGCAACAGATTCGTCCCGGGCGGGTTCCACCACCTGCCCGGGGCACTGTCTGTCTGCGGCGCATGCCACAGTGGGGGGCATGAGCATCGTGCACCCGCGGTCCGTCGGCTTCGATTGGGAAGCGGCGGTGCCGTCGCACGCCCGCGCCACCATCACTGCGTCGCAGTGGGAACAGTTCGATCGCGATGGGTTCGTGGTGCTCGAGGATCTCGTCGACGCCGACACCGTGGAACACGTTCGCCGAGCGACGGATGAGTTCTGCAGCGAAGCCGACGCCTTTCTCGCCTCGATGCCCGATGAGCGTCTGTTCATCGCCGAGCGAGGGGCCATCACCTTCGCGCCGCACATCGCGCAGCGGTCCGATGTGCTGCGGTCATTCGTAGCGTCACGCGCCATCACCGATGTGGTGCGCGACCTCGTCGGCCCAGATGCGCGGCTCTACCACGATCAGGCCGTGTACAAGGCCAGCGAGAAGCCTCGACCGTTTCCTTGGCACCAGGACAACGGCTACAACTTCGTGA
>CANHST010000261.1 GCA_947463235.1 Acidimicrobiaceae bacterium | reverse complement strand
CGTCCGGCGGCTGGTCCTTCAGCATGTCGATCAGTTCACTCACGCGCATGTCGGCGAGTGTAGGTGACGATCAGTCGTCGCCGAGCCACTCGTCGGCACGCTCCAGCAGGAACAGGCTGATGTCGCAGCAGCGATCCAGCGTGTCGCAGAACGCCTTGTCGTTGGCGAGGTAGACATCGGCGAGGTCGATGGGGATGCGTGCCGTCATGCTGAGGCTGCGCTCGGGGGCATCGGTGACTGCAGCGAAGCTGTCGATGGCCGACACCTCCACCGGCAGGGCGATGCCGCCCACGCCAGCGAGCTCGGTGGCCAGCACCAGCAAGTCGGGGGGCTTCGGCAGCGGCGGCAGCGTCCAGGTGAAGATGAGCGGGAACGTGAACCCGGTGGGCGGGTCGTCGTCGGGGTCGGCCATCTTCAGCACCTCGTCCTCGAACGACAGCAGGGCGCGAGGGTCCACTTCGAGCGACAGGTGCAGGTCGATGGGGCCGTTGCACGCCTCCTCGGGGTGCAGGTCCACCTCCCAGAGCTGGCGCAGCGAGTAGGTCTCCACGAAGTGCCGCTCGTCGTGCACGTGGAAGCCGTGGTCGACCGCGTGCCCTTTCAGATCTGCCACGAACCCGGCGACATCGATGACGGCCATGAGGGCGCAGGCTACCGTGCTGCCCGGATGAACCCCGACCGACTTCCGTTGCTGCACGCCGTGGCCGATGCCGTGGCGGCGGCATTCGCTTCGGTACGCGACTTCGGCCCGTCGGGCGCCCGCGACGGCCAGTATGCGCTCGACGTGGTGGCCAATGAGGCGGCCTTGCCGCTGCTGCGTGCGGCCGGCCTCGGCGTGCTGTCGGAGGAGAGCGAGTTCGAACCCGGCACCACTGGCGAGGTGGTGGTGATCGACCCGATCGACGGCAGCACCAACGCCAGCAGGGGCCTGCCGTGGTTCGCCACGGCGATGTGCGTGGTGGACGCCGACGGCCCGGCGGTGGCCCTGGTGGTGAACCAGGCATCGAACGACCGGTTCTGGGCCGTGCGTGGTGGTGGCGCGTTCCGCAACGGCGTACGCATCGCGCCATCCAACTGCACCGACGTGGGGGAGAGCATCGTGGCGCTGAACGGCTTGCCACCGCGCCCACTCGGCTACCGCCAGAGCCGCGTGTACGGTGCCGTGGCACTCGATCTGTGCATGGTGGCGTGCGGGGTGCTCGACGGTTACGTGGACTGCGACGACCGCTCGCCCGAGGGCGCGCACGGCGTGTGGGACTACCTGGCCAGCACGCTCATCTGCCGGGAGGCCGGGGCAGTGGTGCGCGACCTGCGGGACCGCGATCTGGTGACCCTGCGGCATGACGATCGGCGAACACCGGTGGCCGCGGCTACGCCCGAGTTGCTGGAGTCCCTCACTGCCGCTCGGCGGTAGTATCGGCCTCCCGTTTCGGGGCGTATAGCTCAGTTGGTAGAGCGCTGCCTTTACATGGCAGTGGTCGGGGGTTCGAGTCCCTCTGCGCCCACCCTCCGATGCCGCCGCCGGCCCTTCGCCATCCGAGTCCCAGACCGCCATCCGAGTCCCAGACCGCCATCCGAGTCCCAGACCGCCATCCGAGTCGGGACTCCGACCCGGGATGCGAGTACCCACTCGCATGGCGAGTTGAACGCCGGCTCCCAGGGTGCCGCCGGCCCTTCGTCACGCGTGACATTGCCCCGCCACAGGTTCACGATGGAGTTGACCGAGGAGGCAGCCGTGAAGGTCACCGCGCTACGTGTCTGGGCCCTGTGGGCAGTGCCGACCGTGCTGGTGGTCGTCACGTACAGCCGATTGCCGGCACAGCGTCTGTACCGCGTCAGTGGTTCCGGCCTTGCGGCCGGGCTCGGGCGGGGATTGGTGTACGTGGCCTTTCCCGTGTCGTTGGTGGCGATCGCAGTAGTCGGGGCCACCTACGGGGCGATGGCACATCGCTGGCAACGCAGTGTCGCACTCGGCTCGATCGCGCTGTGCGCCACGGTGATGACGGGAATGATCAACCCTGACGACCTCGACTTCCGGCCCATCAACCTGCTGCCCGTTGCCGGTGTTGCGTTGGCGGCCTTTGTGACCATCGCCGCCCGATGGTCGGGAGTGGTGAGTAGCCGACTCACGATCGTGGCGGCTGTGGTGATGGGCCTTCTCTCGCTGCCGTGGCTGGCAGCCCACGTCGGGTTCTCGCTACCCGGGCGACTGTTCCTCACCGACCAGTTGGTCACCGAGGCGGGGGAGTCGGGTCCGGTGCCTGCGGTGCATCTCGGCGACCATCATGGGCTCTACGCAGCGTTGCTCGTGGTGACCGCGCTCGCGCTGTGGCGTGCACCGCGCAGCATTCCGTTCGCGGCCCGTCGGCGGGCGTTGCACGGCTACCTGGCACTGCTGCTGTCGTACGGTGCCGTGAACCTGGTGCAGGACTTCTGGGGCGAACAGATCGCGACGAGGGGCTGGACCGCCTGGATCATCCCCGACGCACTGCAACCCGGCCTCACGGTGATGTGGGGAATCGTCGTGGCGGGTGCGGTGATGGCGTACCTGCTGCCGGTACACACGAACGAATGAGCCCTCGGCGTGTCACCCGCTGAACAACAGCACCGACGCGACGAGCAACCCCATGAACCCGAGTGCTGTGGCGAACCCCGCTGCCACTTTGGTGACCGGGGCCCGGGTGGTTCGCAGCGAGAGGAGAACGAACAGGGCGATGCCGATGGCGGCGAAGCCACCGATCAACGCGATGGCGACCTCCACCCAGAAGGATGTTTCGCCGCGGTTGCCCACCTTGGTGCCCTGCATCCGCGGCGGCACGATCATCGCGGCACCGCCTGCGAGCAGAGCAGTGCCGGTGAGCCATTGACAGAGACGGAGACGAACACGAACACGGCGCATCGCTACCGGCGCTGCCACCGGGTCGAGCGGTGTCGGAGGGGGGAAGGCCGGCGGGGCAAGGGCAGGCTGGCTGGCTGGGGTTGGAGGCATCATGGTGGCCACCCCTCGATATCTCGACACACCGTCGGTGTGCCGACTCATCGTCTCCCTGAAAGCTGCCGGTGTCCAGAGGCATCCGGCATCGCGAGTGTGCGCACGGGGCTGAGGGTCGGCTAGTGTCACTCTCGCTGACACAAGTTCGGGGGAACTCATGGGCACTGCACATCCGTTGAAGTTGGCTGGCGCCTACGGCTCGCCGTACACGCTGAAGATGCGCGCGGTGCTGCGCTACCGGAACATTCCGTTCACCTGGGTGCTGCGCGACTCGAAGTGGGACGACCTGCCGCCGGTGCCGGTGCGGCTCATTCCTGCCATTGCGTTCCCCGACGAGCACGGCGTGTACGGCGAGGCACAGATCGACTCCAGCCCGCTCATCATGCGTCTCGAGGGGATGTACGCCGAGCGCAGCCTGGTTCCCACCGATGCAGTGGTGGCATTCATCGACTACCTCATCGAGGACTACGCCGACGAGTGGGTCACCAAGGCGATGTACCACTACCGCTGGTACTACGACGAGGCCATCGAGAAGGCCGGTTCACTGCTGCCGCTCGACATGGATCAGCAGATGTCCAACGAGCAGTGGGAGAAGGCCAAGCGGTTCATCACCAAGCGCCAGATCTCCCGCCGGGCGCTGGTGGGTTCCACCGAGCAGAACCGGCCCGTCATCGAGTCGTCCTACGAGCGACTGCTGGCGCTGCTGCAGCGCAGCGTTTCCGAGCGACCGTTCCTGTTGGGTGATCGGCCGGGTCGCGGCGACTTCGGCCTCTTCGGCCAGTTGCGCGAACTCATCGGCTGGGACCCAGTGTCGGCCCGTATCGCCGTGACGCAGGCGCCCCGAGTGGTGAACTGGGTGGAGCGCGTCGACGACCTGTCGTGGTGGCAGGTCGATGGTGATGAGGGCTGGTGTACCCGCGGCACTCTTCCCACGTTGGCGGTGGAACTGCTCTCGGAAATCGGCCGCACCTACGTGCCGTTCATTTTGGGCAACGATCGGGCAGCCAAGGCCGGAGAGGAAGAGATGAGCTGCACCATCGACGGCATGGAGTACCGGCAGGGCACCTTCCCGTATCAGGTGAAGTGCCTGGCGTGGCTGCGTGCCGAGCGGGCTGCGTTGTCGGATGCCGACAGGGAAGTGGTCGACGCGCTGTTGGTGGGCACCGGTTGCGAGGCGCTGTTCGCGTGACGACCGCCGACCCCGTTGCATTGTTCGGGCACTGG
>CANHST010000260.1 GCA_947463235.1 Acidimicrobiaceae bacterium | reverse complement strand
TGGGGGTCAGTTCACCTTCAGCGCGGCGCTGAAGACCTTCTTCGGCTTGAGTTCCTCGGCGATGCGCTTGGCGATGGCCTGGAAAGCCTGAGCGGCTTCGCTGTCGGGGTGCGCCACGGTGATCGGCTGGCCATCGTCGCCGCCTTCGCGCAGCTCCTGCACCAGCGGCAGTTGGCCCAACAACGGCACTCCCAACTCCTCGGCCAGTTCGGTGCCGCCGCCGGCGCCGAAGATCTCGTAGCGCTTGCCGTCGTCGCCGGTGAACCAGCTCATGTTCTCGATGATGCCCTTCACGGGCAGGTTCACCTTCTGGGCCATGGCGGCCGACAGGCGAGCGACCTTCTGCGCTGCGGGCTGCGGCGTGGTGACCACATACACCTCGCCGCGGGGCAGGTACTGGCTGAGGCTGAGGGCGATGTCGCCGGTGCCGGGCGGCATGTCGATGAGGAGGAAGTCGGGGTCGTCCCAGAACACGTCGGCCAGGAACTGCTCGAGCGCCTTGTGCAACATGGGCCCACGCCAGATGACGGCCTGGCCCTCCGGCACGAAGTAGCCGATGGAGATGCACGTGACACCGTTGGCCTCCGGCGGCACCAGCATGTCGTCGATGACCACGGGATCGCGGTCGGTGCCCAACATGCGCGGCACGGAGTAGCCGTAGATGTCGGCATCCACCACGCCCACCTTGTAGCCCTGGCTGGCGAGTGCAACGGCGAGGTTCACGGTGACGCTGCTCTTGCCCACGCCGCCCTTGCCGCTAGAGATGAGCAACGGGCGGGTCTTGTTGCCCGGCTGGTTGAACGGTACGGCCTTGCCCTCGGCGTGGCCGTGCCCACCTTGCGGTGCAGCATGGCTATGACCTTGGCCGGCGCCGCCCATGATCTCGCGGACCTTGGCGCGCTCGGTGTCGTCCATCACGCCGAACTCCAGTGCCACCGAGGTGACCCCGGACAGTGCCGTCACCGCAGTGCTGACGCGGTTCTGGATCTCGTTGCGCAGCGGGCAACCAGCCACCGTGAGCGCGACCTCGAGTCGCACGGCACCCTTGCGGTCGATGTCGACCTTCCGGACCATGCCGAGATCCACGATGCTGCGGTGCAGTTCGGGGTCCTCCACAGGGCGGAGGGCGTCGATGATCTGCTCGGTGCTGACTGCTGCCATGGGAGGTCTCCGGGAGCGGCTCGGGGCGAAGCGACGAATTACCACTACGCGCATAGGTAGAATACCGGCGTGGCTGCGAACACGACCTCTTCCCCGAGCACCGTGTCGTTCACCAGCACCGTGTCGGCCATCACGGATGCGTTCGGCGATCCGACTCGTCGCGGTATCTACCTGATGGCGCGAGAGAGCGACGCCGGTGTCACGGCAGCGATGGTGGCCGAGCAGTTCGGGGTGCACCCCAACGTGGCCCGCCACCACCTCGACAAGTTGTCGGCCGGTGGCTACCTGGAAGTGGTCATCGAACGGGCGGAGGGTGCGGGCGCTGGTCGTCCGAGCAAGCACTACCGCGTGTCGCCCGATGCGAAGGTGGAAACCGCTGGCAACGTGCCCGTGCACAGCGACGACCTGGTGCTGTCGCTGCTGGGTCGAGCGTTGCGCCTGCTGCCTCGTGCCGAGGCCGAGGTGATGGCCGAGGAAGTTGGCCAGGAGTACGGGCGGGCGATGGCGCAGGGAATGACCGGCGCCGATCTTGCCGCAGGCCAGCGCAGTCTGCGCTCTGCCATGCAGGCCGTGGCCGATGCACTCACGGCGCACGGCTTTGCCGCCCACGCCGATCAGCGCAACAACCAGCTGCGCATCATCAACAACCACTGCCCGTTCGGCGATGTCGCCATCGAACACCCGGTCATCTGCGCGGTCGACCGCGGCATGGTGAAGGGCATGCTGGCGGCCCTGCATGGCGATGCCGATGTGAGCACTCTGCAGTCGCTCGCCCAGGGCGACACCTTCTGCGCCACCTCTGTCTGACATTCAGCACGAACCCAAGTTCCTGGTGAATGGGTACGCTGTGGATCGATCCGCCGGATCCCGCACACGAAAGGACCACCGTGGACATTCGCATCGGTGTCACCCAGACCGCCCGCGACATCGCCATCGAACTGGCCGACGACGTCGACCGTGATGGCGTGAAGGCGAAGATCGACGCTGCGCTCACCGGCGCGGTCGATGTGCTGTGGCTCACCGACAAGAAGGGCCGCGACGTGGCCGTCGCCGCATCGAAGATCGCCTTCGTGGAGATCGGTTCGGCGGAGACCGACCGTCGTATCGGCTTCGGCGGCTGAGCCCTCGGCTCGCACACGGAACGACCCGCACGTGAAGGGCATCATCCTCGCTGGTGGTACGGGCAGTCGCCTGTGGCCCATCACCCGCGGTGTCAGCAAGCAGTTGCTGCCCGTGTACGACAAGCCGATGATCTACTACCCGCTCACCACGCTGATGCTGGCCGGCATCCGTGACGTGCTGATCATCACCACGCCCCACGAACAGGGGGCGTTCCGCACGTTGTTGGGCGACGGCTCGCAGTGGGGCATCCGCATCGAATACGCCGTGCAGGAAGTGCCCAACGGTCTTGCGCAAGCCTTCGTCATCGGCGCCGAGTTCGTGGCCGGCGGCCCGAGCGCCTTGGTGCTCGGCGACAACATTTTCTTCGGCCAGGGCCTGGTGCAGCAGATGCAGGTCGCTACCGAACGGTCGCTGGGCGCAACCGTGTTCGGCTACCGCGTGCACGACCCCGAGCGATACGGCGTGGCGGAAGTGGACGCGCACGGCAAGGTGCTGAGCATCGAGGAGAAGCCGGAGCGGCCGAAGAGCAACTACGCCGTCACCGGTCTGTACTTCTACGACGAGCAGGTGGTCGACATTGCAGCGAACCTGCAGCCATCAGCACGCGGCGAGTACGAGATCACCGATGTGAACGCCGAATACCTGCGACGCGGGCAGTTGCACATGGAAGTCCTCGGCCGCGGCTACGCCTGGCTCGACACGGGCACCTACGAATCGTTGCTCGAGGCCGGCAGCTTCGTGGCCACGCTGGAGAAGCGGCAGGGCCTGCAGGTGGCATCGCCCGACGAAATCTCATTTGCGGCCGGCTGGATTTCCGCCGACGAACTGGTGGCGAACGCCACGCCGATGGCGAAGAACCCTTACGGGGCGTACCTCCTGCGGCTGGCGGCCGAGGGCTCGGACCGCTGACCGTGCCGTGGACGGCACGGCGATGACGGCCATCCTCGACCGACAACTGCTGTTCGTCACCGGCAAGGGTGGCGTGGGCAAGACCACCACGGCGGCCGCCCTCGCCGACCTTGCGGCGCGTGAGGGGCGCCGAGTGTTGGTGTGCGAGATGGATGCGAAGGGCGCGATCGCCGCGGCATTCGACCTGCCTCGTCTGCAGTTCGAACCCACCGAGGTGCGGCCCGGGTTGCATGCGATGGCGATGAACACCGAGGACTCACTGCGCGAGTACCTGCGCGTGATGGCCCGAGTGCCGGTGGTGGGGCGCATCGGGCCGCTCGCCCACATGTTCGATTTCGTGGCCGATGCAGCGCCGGGCGTGAAGGAGATCCTGGCGATCGGCAAGCTGTGTTACGAGGTGCGCGAACGGCACTACGACCTCGTGGTGGTGGATGCCGAAGCGAGCGGTCACATCGTGGCCCAGATCGATGCACCTCGTGCCATCCGCGAACTCGTGCAGGTGGGGCCGGTTCGCGACCAGACCGAATGGATGCTGCGGATCCTTGCCGACCCGACGCGTACCGGGTTGGTGGTGGTGACCACGCCCGAAGAGATGCCGGTCACCGAGACCATCGAACTGGTGGCGAACGTGCGCGCTACCACCGATGTCGATGTGGCGGGGGTGTTCGTGAACCGCATGTTGCCGGAGTGGTTCGAGGCCCGTGATCTCGAGGTGTTCGAAGGGTTGCGCGGGCCGCAGGCGCAGGCGCTGTTGGCCTCCGCGCTGGGCCCGAAGGTGGGCGTGGTGTTCGATGCTGCGGCACTCGCGCAGAGCCGCAGCGGTGTGGCGAACGGCTTCGTCGGGCGGCTCCGTGACGAACTCCCTGCTGAGGTGCCGTTGCACGTGCTGCCGGAGTTGTTCACCAAGGCGAGCGGGCGGCGCGTGGTGTCGTTGGTGGCCGACGAGTTACAACAGGTGCTGGGCTGATGGCGCGCACGCCGAGTCATTCGCTGGCCGATCTGTTGGCGGCGAAGGAGATGGTGGTGGTGTGCGGCAGCGGCGGCAC
>CANHST010000259.1 GCA_947463235.1 Acidimicrobiaceae bacterium | reverse complement strand
TGGTCGGGGCCGAGACGAGCGAAGCGTGCGGCGCTGTCGGTGACCGAGCCGGCCATCTGCAGCGCGGCTCCCTCTCGGCCCACCGACGCCCCGACGACGTGGCCGGCGACGGCGCCGCCGAAGATCATCGGGGCCATCCGCGTAGGTACGCCGTGGGTGAACGTGTGGGCCTGCTCGATGACCATCGGCGTGCCGCCCTTCGCCCGGCCACCCCAGTAGTGATAGGCGCCGGCGACGACGAAACCGGCCGCCGGTAGCAGCCAGACCAGCCATCCATGGGTGTGGCGGGTGCGCGTGGCCCAGTCGAGAGCGCGGAGGAAGGCGAACGAGATGAGGCCCGTCAGTGCACCGCCGATGGCGGCGAACAGGTACAGCTTGAGCCTCGACATTCCGGCAAGGCTAACGGTGCCGACCAGACGGTGTCCGGTCTCGTGGCAACGGTGTGGCACCCCCTCCGTAGGATGGCCACATCATGAGCGACGACGGCCGCCTCCAGTTCGATCTCGACCCGCTCGACCTTCAGTCGTTGAACCCCGACCAACTCGACGCGGTGGTGCATCGGGGTACCCCGTTGCTGGTAGTGGCGGGCGCCGGCTCCGGTAAGACGCGCGTGCTCACGCACCGCATCGCCCACCTCATCCAGGAGGGCGCCTCGCCCACCAGCATCTTGGCCATCACCTTCACCAACAAGGCCGCGCAGGAGATGAAGCACCGCGTTGCCGCTCTGGTGGGCCCGGTGGTGAAGGCGATGTGGGTGTGCACGTTCCACTCGGCCTGCGTGCGCATCCTGCGCGCTCACGCCGAGGCGCTCGGTTACCCACGCACGTTCAGCATCTACGACCAGGCCGACGCCCAGCGCCTTGCTGGCTATGTGGTGCGCGATCTCGGGCTGGATGCCAAGCGTTTCCCGCCTCGAGGCGCCCACGGCCAGATCAGTCTCTGGAAGAATGAACTGGTCACGCCTGCAATGGCGCTCGACCGGGCGAGCAACATCTTCGAACGCAAGCACGCCGAGATCTACCAGGACTACCAGGCCCGCCTGATGAAGGCAGGGGCGATGGACTTCGACGACCTGCTGATGAATGTGGTGGTGCTGTTCCGCCAGCACCCCGAGGTACTGGCGCACTACCAGCAGCGTTTCGCGCACGTGCTGATCGACGAGTACCAGGACACCAACACCGCCCAGAACGAGATCGCCCTGCAGTTGGCTGCCGGACACGAGAACATCACCATCGTGGGCGACGGCGACCAATGCCTGCCCCCCGGAACGATGATCAGCACGCTCGACGGTGCGGTGCCCATCGAGCAGATCCAAGTTGGCGACACCGTGCTCGGTAGCGGCGACTTCGGAACGGTCGAGAAGGGCGATGTGCGGCGAATCCATAGAGGGCGCTACGTCGGCGATGTTGTTCGGATTCTCGTCAACGGTGCTGCTGTGGCTGGCACGCCGGATCACGTGTTGCCGGTCGGCCCGACGGGGGCGGAGACCGCATTGCGGCATGTGCAGGTCGGCAAAGAGGTGCTCGTGTTGGTCGACGGGGAACTGGCTCGACGCACCGTGGAACGGGTGGAGATCGAGCACTACGACGGGCCCGTGTACGACCTCGAGGTGGAACCGACGCATCACTACGTCGCCAACGGTGTGTTGGTGCACAACAGCGTGTACGGGTGGAGAGGCGCCGATGTGCGCAACATCCTGCAGTTCGAAGAGGTGTTCGACGACGTCACCACCATCGTGCTCGACCAGAACTACCGCAGTACCCAGACCATCCTCGATGCGGCCAACGCGGTCATCGCCCACAACCCCGGTCGCAAGGAGAAGCATCTCTGGAGCGACAAGGGGCAGGGCGCTCGCATCGTGCGCTATCACGCCGAGGACGAAGGCGACGAGGCCACCTGGGTGGCGCGCACCATCCAGCAGACGTCGCAGGAGCAGCACTTCATCTGGCGCGACATGGCGTGCTTCTACCGAACGAACGCCCAGAGCCGGGTGCTCGAGGAAGCGTTCATGCGGTTCGGCATTCCTTACAAGGTGGTGGGTGGCACACGCTTCTACGATCGCCGCGAGGTGAAGGACGCCATGGCGTACCTGAAGGCGGTGGTGAACCCGGCCGATGAGGTGAGCGTGAAGCGCGTGTTGAACGTGCCCAAGCGAGGCGTGGGCGACACGTCGGTGGCGAAGCTCGATGCGCTGGCGCGTGCCGAGGGCATCTCGTTCGTTGACGCCATGCGGCGGGCGCAGGAGGCGGGCCTCACGGGCCCTGCAGCGCGCGGTGTGGCCAGCTTCGTCGATCTGCTCGACAGCCTGGCGGTGGCGGCGGCCGACGAGTCCACCGGGCCCGGCGATCTGTTGCGCATGGCGCTCGACGACAGCGGCTACAGCGCCGAACTGGAGGCCGAGGAGACCGTGGAGGCAGCCGGTCGTTTGGAGAACCTGGGCGAGCTTGTCGGCTCAGCACGCGAGTTCACCCGCATCGATGAGTTTCTCGAACAGGTGGCGCTGGTGGCCGACACCGACGAGATCGACGACGACGACCGTGTGGTGCTGATGACCCTGCACAGCGCGAAGGGTTTGGAGTACCCGGTGGTGTTCGTACTGGGTATGGAGGAGGGCGTGTTCCCGCACAGCCGGGCGCTCTCCGAACCCACCGAGATGGAGGAAGAACGCCGGCTGGCCTACGTGGGCATCACCCGTGCTCAACAGAAGCTGCACCTCAGCCATGCGTGGAGTCGGCAGTTGTTCGGCACCACGAACTACAACCCTCCGTCGCGCTTTCTCGATGAGATTCCCGCCGACCTAGTGGAGCACGCCGGCAACGTGGGCGGGCGCAACAACTACGGCCGTCAGAGCTACCGCGGGCGCGACGACTATGCATCGCCGCCCGAGTACCGCCGTCGCGACAGCGGCAGCCGTAGCCCGGTCAGCGGGTTCGACCCGGATGATGATGTGGATTGGCACCGCGAGCGTGTGGTCGACGCTGCCATCAACGCCGGTCGGCGGAATGCACCCGCACCTGCAAACTCGCAGGAACTGGGGTTGAAGGTGGGCGACGACGTGGAACACCCGGCGTTCGGCGAGGGAATCATCCTCGAGATCCGTGGTCAGGGCGACAAGGCCGAGGCCACCATCCGATTCCCGTCGGCTGGAACGAAGCACCTGTCGCTCGCCTGGGCTCCCCTCAAGAAACTGTCCTGAGGTCTGCGGTGGGTGTCGCCTCTGATTGAATGGCGCTATGCCGTTGGCGTTGAAGCACCATGATCCGGCCGTGCTGGCCCGGCGCAAGGTGCTTGCTCGTAGCTGGGCTGCAGTGGTCATCGGGTGGGCGATCATCCGCACGGTCATCGTGTGGGCGGCGGTGGGCGACTACGGCCTGAACCCTTGGATCTACCTGGCCATCGACATCGTTGCGGCCTGCATCGACGCCGTCACCACCCCGCGTATGGTGTTGAGCTTCGTCGACGATCATTTCCGGCAGGCGGCCAAGTGGGCGGTCATCTCGCTGGTGGCGTTCATGATCCCCGACCTGTACATCTTCCTCGGCACCCGCGAGTTGCCCAAGAAGATCATCATCGTCGTGCTGGTCATCATCAGCGTCACCCTCACCGCCGGAGTGGTGGGCGTGGTGCGCAAGGTGAAAGCTGGCCGTCGGGCGAAGGCCGCCGCCGAGGCCGACGTGGCGGGCATGCTCCAAAAGGGTTCGGGCAGCAGCGAATCTGCTTGAATTGGGGCCATGAAGGCCGCCATCCTCTACACCAGCCTCACCGGGAACACTCGCAAGGCGGGTGAGCTCATTGCCGGCAACCTGCAGCAGGAGGGCTGGGGCATCACCACGGTGTGCCCGTTGAACGGCCTCGAGATGGGTGGCATCCAGGATGCCGACATGGTGATCGTGGGTACCTGGGTGCACGGTCTGTTCGTGGTGGGTCAGGCGCCGTGGAACCTCGGAGCCATCGCCAACCTGCCGCCGATGCGCGGGAAGCTCTCGGCGTCGTTCTGCACGTTCGCCCTGAACCCCGGCAAGAGCCTCGACAAGCTCGACCGGGCACTCTCCCAGGTGGGTACGGAAGTGATCGGTGGCCTGGCGTTGCATCGGGCGAAGCTGGAAGAGCACACCGAGGAGTTCGCGGCTCGCCTCGTGGCGAACACCCCGGCTCGCGCCTGAGCCTCAATCCGTCGTTCGCGGTGGGTTGATTCCCGGTTTCCGGGAAGCAACCCACCGAGAAGCCGAAATGGGAGGAATCCCGCCGAGAAGCCCGTGG
>CANHST010000258.1 GCA_947463235.1 Acidimicrobiaceae bacterium | reverse complement strand
GCTCCTTGGTCATCGCTACCAACGGAGATGCCACGAAGATCGAGGAGTACGAGCCGGTGAGCAGGCCGATGAGCAGCGCCAAGGCGAACTCACGCAGCGTTGCAGCCCCGAGGATCCCCGAGCCGAGCACCAGCAGTGACAGCACCGGCAGGACGGCTGCGATGCTGGTGTTCAGCGAACGCATGAGCACCTGGTTCATCGACACGTTGAGAATGTCGCCATAGGGCATGCGGTAGCCCGCGTACCGATCCTGGTTCTCGTTGAGCTTGTCGAACACGACGATGGTGTCGTAGAGCGAGAAACCCAAGATCGTGAGGAACGCCACCACCGTTGCTGGCGTGACCTCGAAGCCCAGCAGCGAGTACACGCCCACGCTCAGCAACACGTCGTGAAGCATTGCAGCGATGGCAGCAAGCGCCATACGCCATTCCAAACGCCAGGCGATGAAGAGCGACACCAGAATCATGAAGACGATGAGCGCCTTCACCGCCTTCTGCGTGATGCTGCTACCCCAACTGGAGCTGACCAATTGCGTGGCAACGTCCTCAGTGGGAACGTCGGCCGCCTTCGCGAACGCCTCCTGCACCTTCTGACGCACCGGGTCGGGTTGGTCGCCCACCTGCACTTCGAGGCTGCGCCCGGTCTCCTTCGACGTGAGGATCTGCACCTTGGCGTTCGATCCATCGAGGCCCTGCGCATCGAGGATGTCGCGAGCTTGACTCTCGGAGAGCGTCTCGCTGGGCACTTCCCACAACACGCCGCCCTTGAACTCGAGACTGAGGTTCAAACCGCTCACGAGCAGCGAGACGATGCTGATGACGAGCAACGCACCGGAAATGCCGAGACCGATGAAACGTCGACCGTAGAAGTCGATCGCAGTTTCGCCGTGGTACAGCCGACCGAGCGCAGTGCGCCGCTGCGGCGCCGGCGACGGAACCGGGGTCTCTTCGGGGGTGAGAATGTCGGTCATGCCGTGGCTCCGTGAGAGGTGACCTCGATGCCCATCACCTTGCGGCGTTCCATCCACTTCGTGCGAGCGAGCAGCAGAACCATGGGTCGGGTGAAGGTGTACGCAACGATGAGGTCGCAAAGGGTGGACAGGCCGAGGAAGAAGGCGAAGCCGCGGACGGCGCCGACCGTGAGGTACCACAGCACGAGCGCACCGATCAGCGACACGAGGTCGGCGATCACGATGGTGCGCCATGCGCCCTGGAAGCCACGTGTTGCGCTGTTACGCAACGTCTTGCCCGACCGCACTTCATCTTTCAAACGTTCGAAGAACACCACGTAGGAGTCGACCGTGACACCGACCGACACGATGATGCCGGCGATGCCGGACAGCGACAGCGCCAGACCGTTGGTGCGGGACAACCAGACGATGATGCCCCACAGGAGGCTTGCGGACACCGTGATGCCGATGGCCACGATGATGCCGAGCAGGCGGTAGTAGGCGACCATGAACAGCAGCACCAGCAGCACACCGATAGCGCCGGAGATGATGGCTGCCCGCAGCGAGTCCTTACCGAGGCTGGCCGACACGTTCTGCACCGACTGCAACTCGAGTTCAACCGGCAGCGAGCCACTGTTCAGCACACGTGCCAGGTTCTTGGCCTCGCCTTCGGTGAACGAACCACTGATCTCCACGTTGCCGGTGTCGAACGAGGGAGTGTTCACCGTGGCGACCGACTGCAACGTGCCGTCGAGGTCGATCGAGATTTGCTTCGTTGGGCACGTCGCCTCTGCATTGAAGCACTGCCTTGCAAGGTTGTTCCAGATGTCCTCGCCCTGAGCTCCGGACCGCAAGTTGGCGATCACGCCCCAACCCTTGCCCGAGACAATGGTGGCCGAAGCGTCGTCCTTGAACACCTCACCGGTGCCCTGTGCGGGGCCGACGTAGCAATACTGCGGCGGCTGGGAACCCTGCACCGGCAGGATCTGCGGGTTGTTCGGATCGCTCTTCTGGATCGGAATACCGTTCTCGTCGAGCGGCGGCGCAGTGGTGCTGGTGGTGCTTCCGGTCGGACCAGTGGTCGTTGTGGAGCCAGCATCCGTGGTGGTGCTCGCGGGCAGCGTGGTACTGGTGTTCCCGGAGCTCAGCGGCCTCGAAGGGCCGCCGGCAGCGGTCGTGGTGGGCGCTTCGGTGGCGCCGGTGGTGGTGGACGAGCCGGCAACGGAGGTGGTGCTGGCGCCCGCCACCGTGGTGGTGGATGCGCTCGGGTCGGGGATGTTCAGCACCTGGCATGCCTGCAGCACCGGGCGCAGATACACCAAACCGGTGACCTGCACCAGATCCACGGCCTGCTGCTGGTTCTTCACACCGGGAAGGTTCACCACGATGGTGTCGCCCTGGCAGAGAATCTCCGGCTCGGACACGCCGAGGCTGTCGACGCGATCGCGGATCTTCTCCACCGCCAGCTGCATGCTGGCATCGGAACAGGTGGCACCCGAGACCGCCCGCTGGGTGACGGAGATTCCGCCCTGCAGATCGAGCCCGAGGGCCGGCTTGGAATCGGTGATGATGGTGGCCAACAGCGCGCCGTAGGCGACGACCATGATGCCGATCAGGGAAACGAGCAGTTTGCGGCGCATCGGCGCTCTCAGGCCTCGCTGCTCGGGGCGTCGTCGCCGGCGATGACGTCGTCGATCTTGGTCTGCTTCGACGGCGTGCCGTCGTCGGTAGGCACCGCGGACTCACCCTTGGAGGTGTCGACCTTGCGCTGGATGGCCTGACGAGCAACCCGGATCTGCACGTTGTCGTCGATTTCGAGCCAGGCGATGTCGCCCTCGAAGCTGGTAACGAAGCCATACACGCCCGAAGTGGTCATCACTTCGTCGCCCACCTCGATGGAGGACTGCAGGGTTGCCTGCTCGCGCTGGCGACGCTTCTGGGGGCGGATGAGCAGGAAGTACATCGCCACACCCATGATCAGGAACGGGACGAGGAGGCCGAAGGCGCTACCGCCGCTGTTGGTGGTCTCGGCGACGAGGATGGACGCAAGATGGAGGGAACGCATAGAGAGACGACCAACCGTTGAGAATGGAGGGAATGGCCCTCCGGACCGATCGGCGATTCTAACCACCGCTCGGCCTGATCGGTGGGTCATCCCCAGACGTTCAGCACCTCGTCACGCATCTGTCGGAACGTTCCATCGGCAATCGCTGCGCGCATCCGGGCCATCAACTGCAAGGTCCAGGCCACGTTATGGATGCTCAACAGTCGCGCTGCGGTGGGTTCGCCCACCTGGAACAGGTGCCGGATGTAGCCGCGGGAGTGCCGGGCGCAGACCTCGCAACCGCAGTGCGCGTCGATCGGTTCATCGCTGAGGGCCCACTTGGCGTTCTTCACGTGCAGTTTGCCGGCGTCGGTGAGCGCCGTGCCGTGACGGCCGATTCGGGTCTGCATCACACAGTCGAATTGGTCCACACCCAACGCGACAGCCTCCACCAAGCTGGCCGGGTCGCCCACGCCCATCAGGTAGCGCGGCTGATCCTTCGGCAGATGCTCGATGGCGGCCGCCAGTGCCGGCAGCATTTCGGCCCTCGTCTCCCCCACGCTGAGGCCGCCGATGCCGTAACCGTCGAAGCCCACTTCCACGGTGCGCTGCGCACTCTCGGCGCGCATGCTCTCGCTGATGCCACCCTGCACGATGCCGAACAGCGCCTGGTCGGGGCGCTGGTGGGCAGCCTTGGCTCGAGCGGCCCACGCCGACGTGCGTTCGAGACCCTGACGCACCAGGTCGGGTGTGGAGGGCAGGCTGACGCATACGTCGAGCACCATCTGGATGTCGGCGCCCAACAGTTCCTGGGTCTGCACCGCGATCTCCGGGGTGAACCGGTGCGACGAACCGTCGTAGGTGCTCTTGAATGTCACACCGTCGTCGTCCACCTTCGGATCGAGCGAGAACACCTGAAACCCGCCCGAGTCGGTGAGTGTCAGACCACCCCAGGCGGAGAACTTGCCGAGACCACCGAAGTGCGCCACGGTCTCGGCGCCGGGTCGGAGCATGAGGTGATACGTGTTGCCGAGCACGATCTCAGCCCCCAGCCGCTCGTAGTCGGCGGCGCTGAGGTACTTGATGGCACCGCGGGTACCCACGGGCATGAAACACGGGGTGCGGTAACTGCCACGAGCTGTGGTGGCCACGCCGGTGCGGGCTGTGCCCTCGGTGGCCGTGGCTTCGAAGCGAACGGAATGCATCTAGCTCAGACTCCTATCGAGCAGCATGGCGTCGCCAAAGCTCAGAAATCGGTAACCCTCGGCGAGGG
>CANHST010000257.1 GCA_947463235.1 Acidimicrobiaceae bacterium | reverse complement strand
GGATGGGTACTTCGACTCCACCGATGCGCTCGAGGACCAGTTGGAGGCCATCGAAGATCGCATCTTCGCCGACCCCAACGCCGAGGACCACGACCACGACAGCGCCCCGGTCGCAGACTTCGATGAGACCGATGTGCAGCAGGCCCTGTTCCAGTTGCGACGCGAACTGCTCCGCCTCCGTCGGGCAGTGATGCCGCTGAGGGAGGTGCTGCAATCCGCGATGCGCGGCGAAGTGCAGCAACTCCAAGGCGACGCCCTGGTGGTGTGCCGCGACACGTTCGACAAACTGCTGCGCGCGATCGACATGGTCGACGAACTCCGCGAACTGGTCGGCAACGCCGTGGAGGCCCACCTCGCGGTGATGAGCAACCAGATGAACCTGGTGATGAAGCAGCTCACCGCCTGGGGTTCCATCGTGTTCGGCGCCACGCTCATCGCCGGCATCTACGGCATGAACTTCGCGAACATGCCCGAGCTGGATTGGCGGTTCGGTTACCCGTTCGCGCTGGGCCTGATGGCCGTGATGAGCTTCGTGCTCTACCGCTGGTTCAAACGCAACGACTGGATCTGAGCCAGCGCATCAGGCGAAGGCGTCGATCATCGCCTTCACGTCGCCCAGCGGATACAGGATGGGGCACGTGCAGCCGTGGTCGATGTACTCCTGCACCTTGGCCTTGGCTTCGGCAGGGGTGCCGCTTGCGGTGAGCATCTGCACGATCTCGTCGGGCACCAGCTTGCTGGCGGCCTCCACCTGTTCGTGCGTGGCCGGCCAGGTGAGCACCTCCCCCACCTTGTCGAGCAGGCTCTGGGGCACCCCCGACGCCTTCATGATGTGGGGCTGCTGGCCGAGGTACTGGGTGACCATCATGCGGGCCATGTCGAGCGCCGTCTGGCGGTCTTCGTGCACGCTGCACACCACTAGCTGCGGGCGGTCGATGTCGTCGATGGAACGGCCCGCCTTCGCCGCGCCGGCCTCGAGTGCTTCCATGGCGCGCTGGTTGTAGTCGGGCGACACGAGGTAGTTCAGCACTGCGCCATCGGCAATCTCGCCGGTGAGCTCCATCATCTGCATGCCGGTGGCCCCGATGTAGATGGGCACATCCTTCGGGCGACGCTCCTGGTACACGTAGTCCAGTTCCACGCCGTCGAGGTGCACATAGGTGCCATCGAACGTGACCGTCTCGTTGTGGAGCAGTGCCCGCACCGTGGTGACGATCTCGCGCATCACGGTGAGCGGGCGGGCCCGATCGATGCCCACCTTCTGCGCCAGAGGGTCCCACCAGGCGCCGATGCCGAGGATGACGCGGCCGGGAGCCAGGTCGTCGAGCGTGCTGAACGTGGCGGCCAGGCGGGCCGGGTTGCGGCTCCAGCAATCCACCACGCCCGAACCCACCTTGATGGTGTCGGTGACACTGGCGAACGCCGCCATGGGCACGGTGGCCTCGCGAACCAGACGACTCTCGGCCTGCCACACCGCATGGAAACCCTTGGCTTCTGCGTACTTGGCGATCTCCATGCCTTCCCGAATGGGGTGGGCGTCTTGCAGATAGAGGGCGACCGGCGTGTCCATGGCGCCACGTTAGCCCTTTACAATTTGTACAGCCGCAACGCCGTAGGGTGCTTCCCATGCCCAGCGACTTCGCCCTCAAAGGAATGAACCTCGTGCACCGCGGCCTGCTGGCCGTGAGCTTCGGAAAGGTCGGCTGGAGCGCCGCAGGCATGGGCGTGCTGGAACTCACCACCGTCGGCCGCAAGAGTGGCGAGTCGCGATCGGTCATGCTCACCTCGCCGCTGGTGGAGGGCGACGACATCGTGATTGTGGCCTCACGCGGCGGCGACGACCATCACCCCGCCTGGTTCCTGAACCTTCAGGCGAACCCCGAGGTACAGGTGGTATGGAAGGGTAAGCCGAAGGCCGCCATGACGGCCCGAGTGGCAACAGCCGACGAGCGCGCCCGCATGTGGCCGATCATCACCGAGAAGTTCACCAACTACGCCGGCTACCAGACCAAGACCCAGCGCGAGATTCCACTGGTCATCCTCACCCCGGCCTGACCCGTAGCCACCCTCACGCCCTTCCGCGTCGGGTCCGTTTCGTGCCACCCGTGGCGCATTTCGGACCCACGGGTCCGCTGTGAGCCATGTGTGGCCCGTTTCGCACCCGTGGGTCCGGTTCGTGCCACCTGACGGACGCGTGCTTCGCCCTCGGCCTAGAGCAGAGCGAAGAGGCGCTGGGCTTGTTCGGCGGCTTTCGCCCGCACCTCGGCCAGATCTACCCGGGTGGGAACACCGGCGTGCAGCACCTGCTCGCCCGACTCGAGCGTCACGTCGAGCGCACGAACCCCGGGAGTGAACGCCACATGCCATGCGCTGTCGGCGTGCGGGTAGTTCCAGGTGACCGTGTCGAGGCGAGCCTCGGGGAACAGCGAGTAGCCGTTGTCCATCCACTCCCACACCGTGTCGGGTGAGGCCATCACATCGTGTTCGCGTAGCCGCACATAGGCAAGACGAGCCTCTTCCAACATGTCGGCGCCGATGCCATCGGTGCCGAGCACGATGCGGTTGGGACGCGTGGTGGGCTTGGCGTAACCCACCGAGTTGTTCATGTTGCTGCGCGGGTTGTGGGCGATGGTACCGGGCAGGTCGCGATCGAGATACACGCAGTGCACCAGCCACCAGTCGTCGCGGGCGAGCGCTGCCAGTCGGGCGCCTGCATCGATGTCATCGGGGCCTTCGGCCACGTGGATGTGCACCCCCACGCCGAGGTCGGTAGCCAGCGCAGCTGCCGATGCGAGCGTGTCGTCGGTGCAGGTGAACGCAGCGTGCACGCCCACCATCCCGCGACCGCCTTCTCGCAAGAATCGCTCGTTCTCCTCCAGTCCCCGACGGGCGCCGTCGACGCCATGCCGATCGGTGACGCCGTACGCGAGGTTCGTGCGCACACCTACCTCGGCGCAGGCGTCGGCGATGATGCTGAGACTGCCCTCGATGCACGACGGCGATTCATGATGATCGACGATGGCCGTGGTGCCGCACTGCAACGCCTCCACGGCGCCGAGCATCGCCGACCAGCGGATCATCTCTTCGTCGAGTGCCACATCGAGCCGCCACCAAACCTGCTCGAGGATCTCGAGAAAGTTCGTGGGCTGCTTCGGCGGTGCCGGCATGCCGCGCGCCAACGCCGAGTAGAGGTGGTGGTGGCTGCACACCATGCCGGGCGTCGTGGCGCTCATCAGCTCTCGTCGCGGGCCGGGCGCATCGGAAGCGTGGTTCGCCATTGGCCGTCCACCATCTGCAGGGCTGCGGCCACCGCGCCACTGGTGGGCACGAGGCCGATCTCGCCGACGCCCTTGATGCCGTACGCACTGCGTGGTTGGGGCACCTCCACGAGTTCCACCTCGATTGCCGGCACGTCCTTCGGTCGAAGGATGCCCAACTGGCGCAGGGTGGTGAACGTGGGGAAGCCGCGCTCGTCGCTGGGGAAATCCTCAGTGAGCGCATACCCGAGGCCCATGTGCACCGAGCCTTCGATCTGCCCTTCGCACAGGCGCGGGTTCACGGCCTTACCCACGTCGTGAATGGCCACCACCTTTTCGATGGCGCCGGTATCGCGATCTGCCACGACCACCTGAGCGGCAAAGCCGAACGCTGCGTGAATGGTGGGGTTCGGCACGGCAGGGTCGCCGAGTTTCTGCGTCCAGTCCACGACGTGTTCGGCGTAGTGATCGATGTCGGGTGCGCAGTCGTGCTCGAGGGCGACTCGACATGCGTTCTGCACGCTGGCGGCCACCATCAGGGTGCCGCGGCTGCCGGTGGTCTGGCCGAAACCGAGTTGGCGAGTGGTGTCGACGATCACTTCGATGCGCGCCGGGTCGATTCCCAGTTCGGTGACGGCCGTCTGCATGGCCACGGTGTGCACGCCCTGGCCCATCTCGGTGAAGCCGTGGCGCACCTCCACCTTGCCGTCGGACGACCGGAAGTGCACCACCGCAGCGCACACTTCGCGCAGGCCGTTGCCGAGGCCCGAGTTCTTCAACCCCAGCCCGATGCCGACGGCCTTGCCGGCGGCGAGCGCTGCGTCGATATGCGGCTTGGCGCGGTTGAGGCATTCCTCTGCCCCACCGGCGCCGTCGTCCATGATCTGGCCGGGCCCCCACACCTCACCGGGGTGGATGACGTTGCGCTTGCGCATATCCCAACCGCTGATGCCCACCTGCTGGGCGAGGCGATCCATCACGCCCTCCATGGCGAACTGCGCCTGATTGGCGCCAAACCCGCGGAAGGCACCACACACCGGGTT
>CANHST010000256.1 GCA_947463235.1 Acidimicrobiaceae bacterium | reverse complement strand
GCCTTGCCGCGGATGACCGTGTTCTTGAGCTGGCCGATCACGGTGTCGAGGCGGCCCTCGGGGACGCCCACCACCGAGTACGAGTCGGTGATGCGAATGGGGCCGATCTCGCGGCCGGTGAGGCCGGTCTCGTTGGCGATTGCGCCCACCAGGTCGTTCGGGCGGATGCCGGCCTTGCGGCCAACGCCGACATAGATGAACGCCGTGCCGGCCTGCGGTGCGCCGCCGGACTCGCGGCTGCGACCCTGCTCGCGCGGCTCGAACTTGCGCTCGGGACGGGCTTGCACCTCGGGGATCTCGTGCTCGTCGACCGTGTTGCCTGCGGCCTCGTGGTACAGACGAATAGCGGCGAGGGCCACCGAACGCGGGTCGGCCTCCGAGCGCAGCGCGTGCAGCACCGGGTGGAAATCGTCGAGGTCGTCGGCGGCCAGTGACTCGCGGATGGCGG
The DNA here is from genome assembly GCA_947463235.1 of Acidimicrobiaceae bacterium. Classification (GTDB taxonomy): domain Bacteria; phylum Actinomycetota; class Acidimicrobiia; order Acidimicrobiales; family Ilumatobacteraceae; genus UBA668. Next base: position 3,862 of record CANHST010000256.1, on the reverse strand, counting down.
CCACGGTTTGCTCGAGCTGCGCAGCGCGCAGGTCGGCGATGCTCGGCACCTTCTCGATCGCGATGACCTGCTTGGTGAGGTGCTCGATGTTCTTCAGTAGGCGCTGCTCGCGCGGCTCGGCCAGCGTGATGGCCACGCCTTCGCGGCCTGCACGGCCGACGCGACCGATGCGGTGCACATAGCTCTCCGGGGCTGACGGCACGTCGTAGTTCACCACGTGGGTGAGCGTGTCGACGTCGAGGCCGCGGGCCGCCACGTCGGTGGCCACCAGCAGCTCGGCGGTTCCATCACGAAGTCGGTTCATGACGCGGTCGCGCTGGCCCTGGTCCATGCCGCCGTGCAGGGCTTCGGCGCGGTAGCCGCGGATGTTCATGGTCTCGGTGAGCTGGTCGACCTCGGTGCGGGTGCGGCAGAACACGAGGGCGCCGCCCGGCGACTCGATGTCGAGGACGCGGCCGAGCGCGGCGGGCTTGTGGGCCCGGGGAACGATGTAGGCGATCTGGCGAACCTTGCCCTTGCTGGCCTTGGTGTCGCCGCGCACCACGTTGATGCGCACAGGGTCGTGCAGGTGGCGCTTGGCGATGGCGTTGATGCGCGGCGGCATGGTGGCCGAGAACATCACCGTCTGGTGCTCTGCGGGAATGCTCTCGAGGATGCTTTCGATGTCGTCGGCGAAGCCCATGTCGAGCATCTCGTCGGCCTCGTCGAGCACCACCATCTTGATGCTGTCGAGCGGCAGCGAACCGCGGCCGATGTGGTCGAGCACGCGGCCGGGGGTGCCCACCACGATGTGTACGCCACGATCGAGTTGCTGCAACTGACGGAAGATCGGGGTGCCGCCGTAGACCGGCACGCATTTGGCGCCGAGATCCTTGCCGTAGCGGAAGAACGCTTCGCTGACCTGCATGGCGAGCTCGCGGGTGGGGGTGAGGATCAGTGCCAGGGGGCCCGACTTCGGAGCACCCTTGATGAGGGCCAATGCCGGCAGCGCGAAGGCCGCAGTCTTGCCGGTGCCCGTCGCGGCCTGGCCCACGAGGTCCTTGCCCTCGAGCAGGTGGGGGATGGTCTCACGCTGAATGGGCGTGGGCTCCTCGTAGCCGAGGCCCTCGAGCGCTTCGAGCAACTCGTCGCGCAGGCCGAGGGTGGCGAAGCCGTTCTCAGTGGCGGGGGCCACCTCGACTTCGACGTCTGTAGTGACATCGATGTCGGTGTCGGGGTGGTCTTCCATGTGCATTCCTACTTCCAAAAAACGGTAACGCTCCACCCTACGGCGTAATCGACCCCAGAACTCGGGACAGTGCGTCCGCGAGGAGGTCGGCGTGCGTGACATCGAACACGATGGGCGGCTTGATCTTCAGCACGTTGTCGGAGGGGCCGTCGGTGCTGATGAGCACGCCGACATCGCGCATCGCGTTGGCCACATCGCTGGCGAGCGCGGTGGCGGGGGCCTTGGTGGAACGATCCGTCACCAGATCCACGCCGATGTAGAGGCCCAGGCCGCGCACATCGCCGATGAGCGGATGATCGAGGGCGCGGAGCATCGTGAGTAGGTGGTTACCGGTGCACAGAGCATTGGCCTGCAGCCCCTCGCCCTCGATGACATCGAGCACCGCCATGCCGGCGGCGCAGCTCACCGGGTTGCCGCCGAACGTGTTGAACCACTCCATGCCATTCGCAAATGCGGCAGCCAAAGCCGGTGTGGTGACGACGGCACCGAGCGGGTGACCGTTGCCGATGGGCTTGCCCAGCGTGACGATGTCGGGCACCACGCCCTGCGTCTCGAACGCCCACATGTGACTACCGACACGACCGAAGCCCACCTGAACTTCATCAGCGATGCACAGCGCACCGTGGGTGCGGGCTTGGCGGTAGGCCGCGGCGAGATAGCCGTCGGGAAACACCACCTGGCCGCCACAGCCGCTGATGCTCTCGGCAATGAAGGCCGCGGCGGGCGGTAGATCGGCGATGGCCGCCGCGTACGCCGGGCCATCGCTGCCGAATCGGCCACGGTACGGGTCGGGAAGTTCGGCGAGGTGCGTGTGGTCGGGCTTGCCCGCGCCGCCGTTGCGGTTGAACTTGTAGGCGCTGACATCGACACACGCCTGTGTGTTGCCGTGGTAGCCCCAATCCACGGCAACGACATCGCGCCGACCGGTGACGGTGCGGGCGATTCGCAACGCCAGTTCGTTCGCTTCGCTGCCGGAGTTCACCAGATAGACCACGCTCAGCGGGTCGGGGAACGTGGCCGCGAGGCGCTCCGCGTAGTCGAGGATGGTGCGGTGCAGGTAGCGGGTGTTCGTGTTCAGCACCGATGCCTGGCGGGCGATGGCCTCCACCACGTGCGGGTGGGCGTGACCCACGTGGGCCACGTTGTTCACCGCGTCGAGGTAGGCGCGACCGGTGTGGTCGATCAGCCAGGTGCCTTCGCCGCGCACGATGCTGAGCGGACGCCGGTAGCTGATGCTCAGCGAGGGTCCGAGATCCGCGCTGCGACGCGGTGCCAGCGCTGCCGGTGTGGTGGCGGTGTGGTCATCGAAGGTCTCGGGGGCGAGCCGGAGTAGCAGGTTGGCGTCGGGGGCAATGCTCCGCCACACGTCCATTCGGCTCGGTTCGCCGGCACCTTCAAAGTTGCCATCGGGGCCGTGCTGGGGGTCGGCCATCAAATCGGTGATGATCTGCACGTGCACGTGCGGCGCCCAGCCACCGTTCACCGTGTGATCGCCGATGTAGGCCACTACCTGTCCGGCCTCGACACGATCTCCGGGTCGCACGGTGGTGAGCGTGCGTCGCGACAGGTGGCCGTACAGCACCCAGAACGGGCCGGCGTCGCCCGCCTCGTGGCGCATGATCACCGTGGGGCCGTAGTCGTACGGCATGTCGTTGTCGACCACGGTCTCCACCACGCCGGGCAACATCGCGTGCAGCGGGGTTTCGGCCTCCACGAACAGGTCGATGCCGATGTGGGTGGAACGCATCTCCGGGGCATCGGTGACGAACTGATCGCCCTGGTAGCACGAGCGATCCTCGTCGTAACGGCCGATGGCCACCGAGGCGTCGTGCTCGGCGAACTGCTCCTGAATCCAGCGCCAGCTCTCCACCGGGTCGGCGATGGCGGTGAGCGGTGCGCCTTCTGCGAGGCTCACCACGATGCGTCCTGCGGTGCGCAGCGGCCACGGGAGGATGTCGACGGGCGTGCAGTCGGTCGACCGCAGCCATGAAACCACGGCATCGTGGTTCGGTACGGGCGTGAGGCCGGCGGCAGCCCGGGCGACGAAGTGCAGGAACTGCGGCCGCATCGCCATCAGACGGCGGAGCAACCGCACGGCGGGTTCGCGCGAGATGAGGAGGTACTCGTTGTCGGGGAACGCTCGGCTGCGGTGTGACGAGATGGTGATGCTCATCGCCAGGCGGGTGGCGGCGAGGTCCCACACCACCGAGAGTTCGTCGTCGATGAGAGGGAACTCGGCGGTGTAGCCGCCGATCACGTCGCGGCCGGCATCCACCAGATCGGGTGTGTCGAGCAGGGCGTAGGCCAACGTGACGGCCAGTTCGTTCACCTGCCGGGCGAACAGCATGTCGCCGAAGTCGATGATGCCGCTGACCGCGCCGTCGTGCACCAGCACGTTGTGGTCGTTCACGTCCTGGTGCACCACAGCCGACCGAAGACGCGGCAGCAGTGGAGCAACGCGCTGCTCGTGGCGCCGGAAGGCCTGCTGCACCAGTTGCTTGATCTCGGGCTCGGCGATGTCGTCCACCCATTGCAGCACTGCCGTCGCGTGGTCGAGGTTCCACAGGAAGTCGGGGCGATGGGCGCCTGGGTGTCCGAAGCCCTGCAGCGCGCGGCTGAGCCGGCCCACCGTGG
>CANHST010000255.1 GCA_947463235.1 Acidimicrobiaceae bacterium | reverse complement strand
CGGTCAGCGTTCGTCGGTGCCCTGGTCGCGCAGGAAGCGCTCGAGTTCGGCCATCAACTCGTCACTGTCGAGCTCTTCGTCGTCGTCGGCAAGTTCTCCGCCGATGACATCGTCGTCGTCGTCCTCGTCGTCGAAGTCGTCGTCGTCGAGTTCACCGGCGTCGCTGAGGTGTTCGAGGCGAGCGACGTAGCCGATGAGATCGGCATCGTCGGCAACGAACGAGGTGACACGGTCGTCGTAGGCATCGGCTTCTTGGCGAAGCCGAGCCACCGGGCCGGGGGTACCGAGCATCTCGCAGGCACGTTCCACCAGCGCGAGGGCGGCCTTCGGCGATGGCACCTGCGACGCGTAGGCGGGCACGGCGGCCCACAGCGATGCCGAAGGCAGATCGGCGCGTGTGCATGCGTCGTGCACCACACCGACGATGCCGGTGGGGCCTTCGTAGCGACTGCGTTGCAAGTCGAACCGATCGATGATCTGTTGGTCGGTGGCAGTGCCGATGAGCTGCACCGGACGAGAATGCGGCACGTCGGCCAACAGTGCGCCGAGCGTGAGCACGAGTGACACGTCGTACTCCTGGGCCACCCCCACGAGCTGGTCGGTGAAGAGGCGCCACCGCAATGCCGGCTCGGGGCCGAGCATGAGGATGACATCGCCGCCCGGAGTGCTGGCGCTCCACAGGCCCACCGTGGGCCAGACGATGGCGCGCGTGCGGTCGGGGTTCAGCCGCACATGGGGCCGAACTGTGGCGAAGTCGGTGAACTCCTCAGGGTCGATCTCGGCGAGCGGCTGAGCCTGCCAGGCCTCCACGAGGTGCCGCACACTGTTGCTCGCTGCATCGCCCGCATCGTTCCAGCCCGTGAACGCCGCAATCAGCGTGGGGCGTCGAAGCGTGGGGCGAGAGAGCCAGCGCACATGTTCCATCACACGCACAAACTACCGGGGCAATCGGCCCGGGTGGACGGAGACGGCCCCGACGGAGGGCACCCCCGCGCAGGGACCATGTGCCCTGACTCTTCCCCTTGCACCGGCGCACCATGATGCACATGAAGGTCGCATCCACGCATACCTATGCGGCGCCGCCCGAGGCGGTGTTCGCGGTGATGACATCGCCCGAAGTGCTGGTTGCGAAGTACCAGGCGCTCGGGCATCTGGATGTGAAGATCGTGGAGCACAGCGCTCGGGCTGGCATCACCGTGGTTCGTTCCCGGCGTGGCGTACGGCTGGTCGTGCCCACCTTCGCGAAACGATTCTTCGAGCCGGTCACGCTGGTGGACCAACTCGACGAGTGGGATCCTCCGCAGGCCGATGGCAGCCGTGCCGGCATCTGGCAGGTGATCGCTCGTGGCGTGCCCGTCACCACCGGCGGACAGCTGTCGCTCACCCCCGTCACCGGCGGCACATTGGCGGAGGTTTCCGGCGAGGTGACGTGCCCGATGCCCATCGTGGGTGGACGGATCGCCACGTTCCTTGCCGCCGACGTGGAACGCGCGATGCATGAGGGCGCGGCGTTCCTCGACGGGTATCTGCGCGACAGCGCTGCAGGGTCGCCAGCCGGCATTCGCCGGCCGGCGTCGTAGCTACAACTGGGGCAGGAGGTTGTAGGCGGCACCGCCGCCGCCAGCGATCACGTCGTCGAGCCAGTTGCCCTCGTACACGTCGTTGGGGCCCTGCATGAGGTCGTTGTCGTCGGCGCCCTCTGGTGTGGTGACCAGCGTCCAGGCTTGGCGCTTGTAGGTCCAGTTCGAGGGGAACAGGCGGTGGGCCTCGCGCCACCACGGCACAGCGGCCTCTGGGCCGACGGTGACGCGTAGATGGTTGCCGAGTTCGAAGCAGGCGGCGGCGCGGGCCTCGTCGTCGCCGCGGGGCAGCGACCTGGCGATCACCTCGTCAGCCGACAGCACGAACCTCGACGCACTTCCGTGCTGGGCCCAGTCGGCGATGGCGGCGCGGTAGTCGTCGGCCACATCGGGAATGGCCTTCACCTCGCGGTACATGCGATCGATGCGCTCGGGTAGTCCCTCGGGAATCTCCATGTCGCGCAACGGGCTGCGCTGGATGCTGGCCGCCTCGGCGGGTCGCACGATGGTGCCGGTCTCGTCGATCCACACGGCCATCGGGATGTTCACGAATCCGAAGAGGTCGTCGGTGACATGGCCGGCGTCGATGAGTGACGGGTGCGTGGCGTTCGCCGCGTCGATCCATTTGTAGGTGTGCTCAGGCACCACATCGAGGGCGACGGTGACCACCGTGAAGCCGAGCGGAGCGAGTTCTTCGTGGAGCGCCTGCCACCCGGGCAGGCTGGTGCGGCAGCCTCAATAACTGGACCAGGCGACCAGCAACACCTTTCGGCCGTGCAGGGCGCTGAGTCGGAATGGGTTGCCGTCGCGGGTGAGCAGTTCGGGGTCGGCTGCTGTTGCGGTGGCGAGTGCCTTGCCGCCAAGCGTGGCCGAGCCCACGGCCCACGTGCCGTGCTGTTCGTCGTGCACCACCGGCATGCCGAGGCGTGCGGCGGCGGTGGCGATGTGCACCGTGCCGTCATCGAGCAGCGAGCCGGGTGCGGGCACACACACTTCGCCGCGGCAAAGACCCTCGGGCTTTGGTGCCCATCCGGTGTGTTCGGCGAAGTCGTCGGCGGTGACGCCGTCGAGCGAGGTGAGGATCATGCGGGCACCATAGTCATGAGCGAAGGGTCGTCAGGAAAGAGTCATAAGTGAAGGGTTGTCAGCGCTTGGTGACGGCGTCGGCGAGGTCGTGCGGGCCGCTGGCCGGGTAGCCCTTCGCATCGCGGATGGCGGCACCCCATGGCAGCAGAATCTCGACGAGTTCGTCGACGTCGCTCCCGATGGCGGCCATCGCCCGATCCATCTGCCGGTCGGTGTCGTGTTCGATCTGCTCACGCACGCCATGACCGTGCGGGGTGAACCCGGTGTCGTCGACCAAACCACGCGACTGCAGCCGCTCGTGGGCTGCATCGAACTGCTCGTCGGTCCAGGCGCGGGTGCGGCTGTACGTGCGCATCGGCAGACCCCAGTACAGCTCACTCAGCAGACCGATCTCGGTGGCGTCGAGGTCGGCGCCGATCCATGCGGCGGTGTGGGAGTCGCCGCGGAACTCGCGCAGCATGTCGCCCATGCGCCACACGGCGCCGAGGTCGGAGTCGGGCATCGGCTGTGACAGCACACCGGCGTACAACGGGCGACCTTCGGGGCGAAGCGGTTCGCACAGACGTGCCAGCAACTCGCGGGCGCGGCCGACGCCCTGCGGGGCTTCGCCGAGGATGCGCACGAGTTGGGCGATGGCACCGGCGTCGCGGGCGGCACAGATGGTGGCTGCATCGGTGAGCGTCCAGCCATACGACACGGCCGGCACCACGGCCTGCGGGTTGAACACCGCGAACGCAGCGGCCACCAGCTCGCCCGGCACCTGGCCCATCAGCGAGCCACGGCTGGTGAAGTACGCAGGCCCGTCGGGCAGCGCCACACCGTTGGCCTGGCCCCGACTCGCTTCGAAGCCGAGGGCGACGTAGTTGGCGTGGCATTCCGGCGAGAAGTACACCTGGCCGATGACGGGTTCGAGAGCGGCGGCAAGCGCGCGTGACGGTTCCATGCGCGCACCCTATGCGGCGGCGTGAGCGTCGGTCGTGCCGTAGCGTGGTCGCCGTGAGTGTTGTTCTGGAGATCGCCACCGAAGCCGACGACGAACTGGTGCAGGCGTTTGCCCGCCTCATCCCGCAGTTGTCGAAGAGTTCACCACCGCCCACGGCAGCCGAGGTGGCCGAGATGGTGGCGTCGGAGGCGAGCGACGTGCTCGTCGCCCGGCTCGACGGTGCCATCGTGGGCACGCTCACGTTGGTCACGTTCCGCATCCCCACTGGCGTGCGGGCATGGATCGAAGACGTCGTGGTCGACGACGCGGCGCGTGGCCACGGCGTGGGTGATCAGCTCAACCGCTTCGCGCTCGACGTCGCCCGACAGAAGGGCGCCAAGACCGTCGACCTCACCTCGCGCCCGTCGCGTGAAGCCGCCAACCGGCTGTACCAGCGCATCGGCTTCGAGCCCCGCGAAACAAACGTGTATCGGTTCTCGCTCTGATCGACCGGACCCGAGTAGGGCACGCGGTCACGGAAGTGGGCCGCTACGGCCCACTTCGGTGACCGCGCTGCTCAGCGTCCTTGAACGGTGGTGCGCCAGAGGATGGTGTTGTCGACCTTGAGGTCGCCGGACCAGATCAGCTTGGCGTCGGGCGACCAGGTCACGGTGTCGTAGCCGTCCTTGGCGCCAACCTCCGCGGCGGTGAATTCGCTCGCCGCCACCCATGCGGTGTCG
>CANHST010000254.1 GCA_947463235.1 Acidimicrobiaceae bacterium | reverse complement strand
GTGCCCTCGAAGATCGTGTGGATCTTCGCATCGCGGTGCCAACGCTCCACCGGGTACTCACGGGTGTAGCCGTAGCCGCCGAGGATCTGAATGGCGTCTTCGGTGACACGAACGGCCACTTCGCTGGCCTTGTACTTGCTCATCGAGCCTTCGCCGTTCTTGAAGCCGCCGTTGCGAGCCAGCCATGCGGCACGCCAGATGAGCAGACGGGACGCATCGATCTCGGTGGCCATGTTGGCCAGCTTGAACGCGATGGCCTGGTGCTGGATGATCGGCTTGCCGAACGCTTTGCGCTCCTTGGCGTACTCCAGCGCGTACTCGTACGCGGCGCGGGCGATGCCCAGCGCCTGCGCACCCACGCTGGGGCGGGTGGCCTCGAAGGTTGCCATGGCCGGCTGCTTCTCGCCGCTGCTGCCGCGCTCGCGGGCACGGGCCAGCTTCGCGTCGAGCTTCTCCTTGCCACCGAGCAGGCAGCTCCCGGGGATGCGTACGTCGTCGAGCACCACTTCAGCAGTGTGCGACGCCTTGATGCCGTGCTTCAGGTACTTCTGACCCTGGCTGAGGCCCTTGGTGCCGGGCGGCACGATGAAGCTGGCCTGACCGCGGCCCTTCAACTCGGGGTCCACCGCCGCAACCACCACGTGCACATCGGCAATGCCACCGTTGGTGATCCAGGCCTTGGTGCCGTTCAGCACCCACTCGTCATTGGCCTCGTCGTACACCGCACGGGTGCGCAGGCTGCTCACATCGGAGCCGGCGTCGGGCTCGCTCACGCAGAAGGCGCCGAGCTTGATGTCCTTAGCATCGCCGTAGCACTGCGGCACCCACTCCATCACCTGCTCGGGCGTGCCGTTACCGGAGATGCCGGCAGCGGCGAGCGCCGAACCCATGATGGCCATGCCGATGCCGGCGTCGCCCCAGAACAGTTCCTCGATGCACACGGGCAGCGTGAGGCCGGTGGGGTCGCTGAACGTGTTCATCAGGAACTCCCAGCCGTACAGACCGATCTCGGCAGCCTGCTGCACGATCGGGTACGGGAACTCCTCACGCTCGTCCCACTCGTGACCGGCGGGACGGATGACGTTCTCGGCGAAGTCGTGCACCCATTTCTGGATCTGCAGTTGGTCGTCGTTGAGGGAGAAGTCGGCCATGGCGATGGGTACCTCGGGGTGTTGGTGGACTTGAGAAGTTACTGGCGGGTAACACTAGCGAAACCCCCGTCCCGTTCGTCAACCCCCACAGGTGACAAAGTGAACGGACAGTCGATCAGGGGGATCACATGAAGCGGATGATCAGCGTTGCGTTCAGCGCAGCGATGTTGCTGGCAGCGTGCAGCGACAGCAGCGCCAAGCCGGCCGACACGAAGGCACCCGACACCACCGCCGCTGTGGTGGACACCACCACTCCCCCGGCTCCGGAGACCACCGCAGGCGCACCCACGCCCACGCCTGCCGACGCTGCCACCGCGGCAGCCGTGAAGGCCGCCGTCGATGGCGCACCGAAGGGCTGCGACCCGCTCGACACTGCCCGCTGCCTGCTGCCCTTCCCCAGCAATGCGTTCACCATCGCCGACGACAAGAGCGACACCAGCCTGCGCGTGAGCTTCCCCGCTGATGGCATGCCGAAGAACGTCGACGGCCTGGCGATCGACCCCACCGAGTGGAACCGCAACGACGGCTTCAGCCCCAACACGCCCATCCTCACCTACGTCGCTGGCCTCGATGCCGACAAGTCGAACCTGCCGAAGTGGACCGACATCGGTGCCTCGCTGGCCGACGACGCGCCCATCGTGCTGCTCGACACCACCGACAACACCCGCATTCCGCTGTGGGCGGAGATCGATGCACACGCCGCATCCGACACCGACCGCCTCCTCACCATTCGGCCCGCTATCGCACTCCCCGAAGGCCACACGTTCATCGTGGCGCTTCGCGGCTTGAAGGACGCCAGCGGCGCCGACATCGCACCGGGCGACGTGTTCCGCGCCTACCGCGACGGCCTCACCACCGACGTGCAATCGGTGGAGGCGCGCCGCAACGAGATGGAACTCACGTTCACCGCACTCGCCGGGGCGGGCGTGGCCCGGGCCGACCTGCAACTGGCCTGGAGCTTCACCGTCGCCAGCACGCGCAACATCAGCGAGCGCATGCTGAGCATCCGCGACACCGCACTCGCCGCGCTCGGCGACAAGGCACCCGCCTACACCATCACCACCGTCACCCCGAACAGCGACGACAAGGTTGCGCTGCAGATCGACGGCACCTTCACCGTGCCCAACTACCTCGACAACGACGGCAGCCCCGGCGGCAAGTTCCACTACGACAGCACCGATGCCGATGCGCTGCCCACCGTGAACCCCGAGCACCCCACGCTGGAAGCTCCGTTCGTGTGCAACATCAGCGAGGCCACCATGGCCGGCACCGAGCCCGCCCACCTCGTGGAGTACGGCCACGGCCTGCTGGGCGACCACCACGAGATCGACGCCGGCAACGTGCGCGACATGTCGAACGAACACAACGTGGTGCACTGCGCCACCAAGTGGGCGGGCATGGCGGAAGACGACATCGGCAACGCTGCACTCACGCTGGCGTCCATGGGCAACTTCCCCACCATGGCAGACCGCCTGCAGCAGGGCGTGCTGAACCAGATCTTCCTCGGTCGACTGATGACCCGCGACGGCGGACTCGCCGACGACAAGAACTTCCAGCGAGCCGACGGCACCCCCATCGTGGATCGCACCCACCTCGATTACGACGGCAACAGCCAGGGCGGCATCATGGGCCTGATGCTGGCCGCCGTGTCGCCCGACATCGAGCGAGCCGTGCTGGGCGTGCCCGGCATGAACTACTCACTGCTGCTGCCTCGCTCGGTGGACTTCGACACCTACGAAGCAGTGATGACACCGGCCTACCCCAACGACATGGACCGCGTGCTCATCTTCGCCTTCACCCAGATGCTGTGGGACCGAGGCGAAGGCGGCGGCTACGCGCAGCACGTCACCGCCAACCCGTACGAGGGCACCGATGCGAAGACCCTGCTGCTCGACGTGGCGTTCGGCGACCAACAGGTCACCCCGCTCTCGGCGTTGGTGGAGGCCCGCACCATCGGCGCCACGATCCATCGCCCCGTGGCCGCCGACGGCCGCTGGGCCGAGACCGAAGCCGGTTACGGGCTGGAGAGCACGACGTACCCGAGTACCGGTTCGGCCATCATCATCTGGGACTCGGGCATGGCGCCCATACCCATCGACAACCTTGCTCCCCGCGAAGGTGCCGACTCACACGAAGACCCGCGAGCAGATGCAGACGTGCGCACCCAGAAGGCCAGCTTCCTCTTCGAGGACACGCTGATCGACGTGTGCAACGGCGCGGCCTGCACGGCCGACCATCGCGACTAATCGGCCGCCCCTTGCTGGGTCGCGATCAACGGCAGCGACTAGCCCAGCGGAATGCTCAGCAACTGCTGGGCGATCGCTTCGAACGTGAGCTTTGCCCCAGGCTTGTAGGCATGCACGCCATCCCAGCGGTACGCCAGGCTGCTGGCGATGGCGGGGTCGTTGCAGTACTCGGGCGGCCCCGTCACGAATGTCGTGGTGCTTGGGTTCGATGCCGCCACCTGACGCAACAGATCGTTGATGTGCGCCACATGATCGTCCATGCCGCGCTCGGGCAGCGCCGGCACTCCTGCTCCAGTTACGTCCTGTGGCCGCATGCACGCAACCTCTAGTAGCGCCACCTTGGTGCCTGCCGCGGTGAGCGCATCAATGCCCTTCTGCATGCCGGCGACGAAGCGTTGATCATTGCCCGCCGAACCGAACGGCAACGCCTGACCGTCCTGCGTCACGTCGAACACATCCCATGCGCCGATCACCACCAGCGCCACCTGGGCACTGTTCTTCTGCGCACCCTTCACCCACTTCGTGTCCCATCCGGCGCACGACGAGAAGTTGCGGCTGTATCCGTTGCGGCTGCTGATGGCCTTGCCGCTGTCGTACACGCTGCAGCCCTCCACCGAGCCGTTGGCAATGTCGAACGTGCCGCCGATGCCATCGGGCAGGTTCTTCGACAGCGAGTTCGCCATCGAGTCGCCCACGATCACCACACGACGGGGCAACGCCGCGGCAGTGACGGTGGGCGCGGGAGTGGTGGGCACACCACTGCTCGGCACCACACTGCTCGGCACCACTGCGCCGCTGGACGGCGTCGCGGTGGGCACTGTGGACGGCGCGGGCAGTGCCGCGTTCGGATCGAACACCACGTTGTTGTTGCCGGTGTCGACCGCGGCGTCGAACGTCGGCGCCGCGGATCGATAGAACGCCAGCAGCGAACCGC
>CANHST010000253.1 GCA_947463235.1 Acidimicrobiaceae bacterium | reverse complement strand
CGGCCAGCAGCAGAAGGCAGCGTTGCTCGAGCAGCTCGGCAAGTGAGGCCGTGACGGGCTTGCCCGCCGTGTCCTCATCACGCATCTTCATTGTGTCCGGCCCCGGAGGTGTGGGCAAGGGCACCATCGTCAACGCCCTTGTGGAGCGCGACCCTCGGCTGTGGCTGAGCCGTTCGTGGACCACCAGGGAGCAACGGCCGGGGGAACGCGACACTGCGTATGTGTTCACCGACCACAAGGCGTTCGAACGCCACATCGAGGAAGGTGGGTTCCTGGAATGGACCAGCTTCCTCGGTAACTACTACGGCACCCCGTGTCCGGAGGTCACCTCCGGACACGATGTCGTGCTCGAGATCGAGGTCGACGGCGCCCGTCAGGTGAAGGCGCTTCATCCGGAGGCAGTGCTGATCTTCGTGTTGCCTCCGTCCCGCGAGGAGCAGCAGCGGCGCTTGCGAGGTCGGGGCGACCCCGAGGCCAAGGTGGATCAGCGGCTACAGAAGGCGCTCGACGAGGAACCGGTCGGGCTGGCGATCGCCAATCATGTGGTCGTGAACGACGACCTCGAGCGAACGGTCGACGAGATGATGGAGATCATCCAGCGGTATCGCTCTGCTGAGTGACGCTTTTCCGGTAGACTGCATCGCTGCTTTCAGGAGGCAACTGCATGTCGAAGCGTACGTATGACACGATGATCAACCCGCCGATCGAGGATCTCCTCGATCGCGTCGATTCGAAGTTCAGTCTCGTCACGCTGGCTGCCAAGCGTGCTCGTCAGTTGGTCGCCTATGAGCGCGACCTGCGCGACGGCACCGACTTCATCGTGCCGGTCCAGGTGGCCACGTTGGCGCAGAAGCCCCTGAGTAAGAGCTTCGAAGAGATCGCTGCGAAGAAGATCCTCCGCGTCGAACCGCAGGCCGAAGCGGCCGACGAAGCGTCCGACGCCACTGCCTGATCGTCGGCTCGTGCTCGCCGGCAAGCGCATCGTTCTCGGGGTCACCGGGGGTATTGCGGCCTACAAGGCCGTCGAGGTCTGTCGACGACTCGTCGACGGCGGCGCACACGTCGTACCGGTGATGACCGCCGGTGCGGAACACTTCATCGGGCGTACCACGCTGTCGGCCCTGGCCAGCGAGCCGGTGCAGACCAGCCTCTGGAACGAAGCCAGTCCTATCCCGCACACGCGGCTCGGCCAGTCGGCCGATCTGGTGCTCGTCGCTCCCGCCACTGCGCGTCTGCTGGGCGCGTACGCCGCCGGCTTGAGCACCGACCTGCTCACCAACACCCTGCTGGCCACGCGTGCCCCGGTGGTCGTGTGCCCCGCCATGCACACCGAGATGTGGGAACACCCGGCCGTGCAGGCGAACATCGCCACGTTGCGTTCCCGCGGCGTGCATGTCGTCGAACCGGAGTCCGGTCGCCTCGCTGGCGGCGACGTCGGGCACGGTCGCCTGGCTGCGCCCGAGACCATCGTGGCCAAGGTGCTCGAAGTGCTCGGTGCCGGCCCCATGCAAGGCCTCCATGTGGTGGTCTCCGCAGGCGGCACCCGCGAGCCGATCGACGCGGTGCGCGTGATCGCCAACCGAAGCAGCGGCAAGCAGGGTTATGCCATCGCTGCGGAGGCTGCTGCTCGCGGCGCTCGCGTCACCCTCGTCAGCACCGTCGAACTCCCGGTACCCCACGGCGTCCGGGTTCGGTCCGTCGAGACCGCAGCGCAGATGCAGGCGTCGCTCGGCGAGCTTGCACCGACCGCCGATGTGGTCGTAATGGCAGCGGCAGTCGCCGACTTCCGTCCGGTGGCCGCCGCAGACGGCAAGATCAAGAAGGACCAGGGAGTTCCCCAGATCATTCTCGAACCCACGCCCGACATCCTGGCCGGCCTCGGCGCGGCCAAGCCTGCAGGGCAGGTGTTGGTGGGATTCGCCGCAGAAACCAGCGACCTGCTGGCGAATGCGCGTGGCAAGCTCGAACGCAAGCGGCTCGACCTCATGGTGGCGAACGACGTCAGTGCACCAGGGGTTGGCTTCCAACACGACACCAATGCCGTCACGCTGTTGCGTGCCGACGGCAGCGCCATCTCCGTGGCGCTCACCGACAAAAGATCGATCGCGAAGGCAGTACTGGATACTGTGTCCGAGATTCGTGCCACCATCACATGAGGAGCCTCAGGCCGTGAGCAAGTACACCTTCACCTCCGAGAGCGTCACCGAAGGCCATCCCGACAAGATGGCCGACCAGGTGAGCGACGCCGTGCTCGACGCCATTCTGAGGGAAGACCCCCACGGGCGCGTTGCGTGCGAGACCCTGCTCACCACCGGGCTCTGCGTGGTTGCCGGTGAGATCACCACCGAGGCCTACGTCGACATCCCGAAGCTGGCACGCGAAGTCATCAACGGCATCGGCTACGACAACGCGCTCTACGGCTTCGACGGCAACACCTGCGGCGTCATCGTCAGCATCGACGAGCAGAGCCCCGACATCGCTCAGGGTGTCGACAAGAGCGAGGAAGTTCGCTCGGTCGGCAGCGCCGAGGACCAACTCGAACTGCAGGGTGCTGGCGACCAGGGCATGATGTTCGGGTACGCCTGCGACGACACGCCCGACCTCATGCCGATGCCGATCTGGCTGGCGCACCGCCTCAGTGAGCGTCTCTCGGAAGTGCGCAAGGCTGGCGTGCTGCCGTACCTGCGGCCCGACGGCAAGACGCAGGTCACGCTGGAGTACGAGAACGGCCGCCCCGTTCGTCTGTCGCACGTGCTGATCAGCACTCAGCACCAGGATGGCATCGATCGCGACACGGTCATCCGCCCCGATCTCATCGAGCAGGTCATTCGCCCGATCGTTCCCGAGCAGTTCGCCGACGACGGTTACGACGTGCATGTGAACCCCACGGGCAAGTTCGTCATCGGCGGTCCGCACGGCGACACCGGCCTCACCGGCCGCAAGATCATCGTCGACACCTACGGCGGTATGGGCCGCCACGGTGGCGGAGCCTTCAGTGGCAAGGACCCGAGCAAGGTCGACCGTTCGGCTGCCTACGCGGCTCGTTGGGTTGCCAAGCACGTGGTTGCCAGCGGCGCTGCCACCCGCTGTGAAGTGCAGGTGGCCTACGCCATCGGCATGGCCCACCCGGTGAGCGTGCTCGTCGAGACGTTCGGCACCGAGAAGGTGGAGAACAGCAAGATCGTCGACGCTGTCACCTCGGTGTTCGACCTGCGCCCGGCCGCCATCGTTCGCGACCTGGATCTCAAGCGCCCGATCTACCAGGCAACGGCGGCCTACGGTCACTTCGGTCGGAACCGTCCGGAGTTCACCTGGGAGCAGCTGAGCCGCCTCGACGACTTCATGCGCGCCGTCGGCGTGTGAGTAACGCGGGCGACGTCACGCCCGCGCTGGTGGCCCGGGTGGTACCCGATGTCACCGGCCTCGACAAAGTCTTCGACTACCTCGTCCCCGAGGCCCTCGCCAGCAAGGTGTCGGTGGGCTCACTGGTGCGCGTCCCGTTGCATGGTCGGCGAGTTGGAGGGTGGGTGGTGTCGTTGGGTGCTCCCGATCCGGCGCTGCCGATCGAGCGTCTCGTGCCCATCGCCAAGTTCTCCTCCGTCGGTCCTGCCGACGACATCATCGACCTCGCCCATTGGGCAGCCACGCGCTGGGGAGCACCGCGGATTCGACCATTCCTGGTCGCTGCGAACCCACCCCACATGGTGCCCGGTCTTCCATCGGCTCGACGCACCGTCCCCGTCATCACCGGGGGCGCCGGCGCGGTGGTATCCGGCGTGCGGCGAATCACGCCGCTGACCGACCCCTTGCCCATGTTGGAGGCCATTGCCCGGCAGGGTCCGTGCATCGTGGTGCACCCGGTGCCGGCGGCCACACGAGCGATCGCCAACCGGTTGCGACGTCTCGGGCTGTCCGTTGCCACGCTGCCCGACGACTGGGCACAAGCCGCGGCCGGCATGGATGTGGTGGTGGGCACTCGTACCGCCGTCTGGGCGCCCTGCCCCGATCTGCGCAGCATCGTGGTGCTCGACGAGCACGACGAGTCGTTACAGGATGAACGCACCCCCACGTGGCATGCACGCGACGTGGCCATCGAGCGAGCACATCGCGCGGGTGCTGCCTGTGTGCTGGTGTCGCCCTGCCCGACGGCAACGGCGCTGCACTGGGCCGGCGACCGTGTCGAGCGCCCCAGTGCCTCGGAAACGGCGAGCGGTTGGCCGTTCGTCGAGATCGTCGATCGGACCGACGAAGATCCGTGGAAACGATCGCTGCTCAGTTCGCCGCTCATCGCCCAACTGCGCGCTGTGGGAACGCGGGTGGTCTGCGTGTTGAACACGTCGGG
>CANHST010000252.1 GCA_947463235.1 Acidimicrobiaceae bacterium | reverse complement strand
GTCGATGCGCTGCTGGCAGCACTCACTCCCTCCAACACCGCCGACGCGGTGGCCATTGCATCGCTCCCCGACAAGGTGCGTGGCTACGAGCACCTCAAGCTCGAACGCGCCGAGGTCTACCGAGCTGAACTGGCCTCACGCCTGGCCTCCTTCGTCGCTTCCTGAACCGGCTCAGGACGCGACGGCAGCCACATCGACAGGCTCGCTGAGTGCGGTACCAAGACGTGCCGTAGCCCAGGGCAGCGTGACCGCCAGCACCGGACCGGTACCGAACGCGAACAGCGCCGTGCCCACACCTGCCGCACCGCCGAGCAGGAGCCCGAGCCCCAGCAGCACGAGTTCCTCAGCCCAACGAGCAACCCGGATGCTGACACCCCGGTCCATCACGCCGAGCATCACCAGTTCCAGCGGGCCGGCACCCACATCTGCGGACACCACACCCGTGATGGCGCACCACACCACGACGAGGCCCAACGCCAGAAAGCCGACGCGCGCCCCGAGCGCATGGGGTGTGGGCAGCACCGCCAAGGTGGTGTTGATCGCCAATCCAACGATCACGCTGCCGAGCACGGTAGCCATGCGTGGCCGCCGGCCGAGGACCCAGCCCAACGCCATGGCGACCACGCCGGTCAGCCATGCTGCCGTTCCCACGCCGATACCGAGCGTGTGCCCAAGACCAGTGTTCAGCACATCGTTCGGAGCGGCCCCGAGGTCGGCCTCCACCATGAGACCCACGCCCAGCCCCACGCTGCAGATAGCACCGGCGTAGACCGCAGCGCGGATGGGCAGCGATGCGGTCACAGGCGAACCCTAGCCATCGCCAGTTCCGACCCCCCTAGCCGTTGATGGCGAACACCGTTGCCGGTGCAGCCGGCAGGTGATCCGGCACCGTGATGCGCAGCGTGCCGTCGTGCCACGAGTGGGGAAGCACACGCGAGTTACCCAGCATTCGCACCTGCGCGCCCGCGCCCGGGTCGACGAAGGGGAAGCTCACTTCGCCGGCAGGGGCCCCGCGAACAATGGCGTACGACGCATCGCCGCGGCGGGTGTAGCCCACGTCGCGTCCGTCGCCGGTGGTGGCCGTGCCCATGCCGGTGGTGCCGTAGATGGCATCGCCATTGATCCGCAGCCACCAGCCCTGAGCCGTGAGGCGCAGCACTTGCGCCATCGGGATCTGGCCATCGGCACTGGGGCCCACGTTCAACAGCAGGTTGCCGCCGCGGGCAACGATGTCGCACATCATCCAGATGTTGTCGTCCACCGTCGGGAATGTGGTCTCGTTCTCCATCCGGTTGTAGCCGAAGCTGCGACCGATGCCGCGACAGACTTCCCACTTCCCCACTGCGGCGGTGGTGCTGTACTCGGGGGTGCGAAAGTCGCAGTGAAGTTGACCGACGGCTGCGGCGATCGGGTTGAAGCGATCGTTCACCACACCATCGGGAACGGCCGCGTAGTAGTGGCCGATGATGTCGTTGGGATCGAGGCTGGATGGCCACCCGATGTCGTTCCAGAGCGCGCTCGGCTGGAAGCGCTCGATCAACTCGTGCACGTGCGCCACGGCGTACTCGGCGTACTCCTGCGACGACGGTGTGCAGGCGAACAGACCGGCAAGGTCGCGAATGGGCGGCGGCTGAAAGGTCCAGTCGATGCCCCCGGAGTAGTACAGACCGAAGCGCATGCCGGCCTCACGCGTGGCAGCGGCGAGTTCGGCCATGTGGTCGCGTTCCGCCATCCAGTGTTGCTTGAACGGGTTCGGCACATCGCTGCGCCACATGAGGAAACCGTCGTGGTGCTTGGTGACCGGCACCACATATCGAGCCCCGGCGCGCTGGAACAGTTCCACCCAGTGCGCCACGTCGACACCCCTCGACCGCTCGCGGAACTCCTCCACGAAGCTCTCGTAGGTGCGGTCGCCGTACATCGACGCATGGTGCGCCTCGGTGTCGCTGCCCTCGATGGCCCACGAGTTCAGGTACCACTCGGTGTACGGGCTGTTACGGAAGATGGCCTCCCAGTCGCCGGCATGCATCAACTCGCCCATGTCGTGATCGACCGGCGCGAAGCAGGGCACCGCGTACGGCCCCCAGTGGATGAAGATGCCGAACTTTGCATCCTCGTACCACTGCGGAAGTGGGCGACCTTCGAACGGGTGAGTGCTCATCGACGCAGCCTATGGAGCAGCGGTACGCCGATCTCGGTCGGAGGTTCCGGCCAGGTCAGCCTTCGTCGCCGCCTTCTTCTTCCCACACCAACTTGGCGCCTTGGTGGCCGGCCTTGCTGATGGAGTACGTGGCGGCACCCGCCGACAACACGAGCAGCGCAGCCATCGCAATGGCGGCACCCTTGGTGTTCACCTTCGACCACACGCTTTCGGCGCCACCATCTTTCGCGGCCTGCTTGCGCGCATACCAACGCACCGCCACCACGGCGAACACGATCAGAAAGAACAGCAGGCCCATGTTGCGAGCCGTTTCACCGAGCTCGAAGTGATCCTCGGCGGCCGCAGACGCCGTTTCACCGGCGCGACGTTGGATGGCTTCCAAACCTTCTCCGCTGCCCGCCGCGAACACGCCACCAATGGCACCGACGAAGGACAACACCACGAGGTGCCAGCCATAGCGGTCGAGCCAGGCCGACTTGAAGGCGAAGACGATGGCGATGATGCCCGACAGTGGAATCAACACCACGGGGAGATGCACCAGCAACGGGTGAGCGGGGAGGCCGAACAGCTTCTCAAGTTCCATGGCGCCCACCGTAGGGCACCTCCGTGCAGCAGCGAACCATACGCACAGGGACATTCACGGACTTTGGTCCCTTGCCACCACGAGCACGTGTGGGTCAGAACCGCAGCGTGGAGTCCGCAGGGTTGGCCGGGTCATAGAACACGCGCACGGCGGCCCCTGCTTGGCAGCGTTCCACCACCGCAGCGGCTTCCGTGGAGCAGCGCACGCGGTGTCCTTGGTACAACTCCCCGTTCACCTGGTACGAGTAGAAGACCAACGGCTGCGCCACCCGGTCGCTGGAGGCGCCACCGACCTGAACCGTGGCACTCAGTACCGTGCCGGAGGTGCACATCCAGTCGGCCGAACGGGCGCGCTGCCACCTGGACCAACCGATTCCCCCGAATCGACGGCGCGACGGCACGGAGGGCACCCTAACGCGACCTCAGCGCAGCAAAATCCGTCCGACGCGTCAGGCGAGCAGGTCGCGCGCCACGTCGAGCCACAGCCCGGTCGTGAGGCGCAGGCTCTCCACATCGATGCGTTCGTCGTGGCCGTGAAAGCGACGACCGAAATCCGACGGGTCCAGGTCGGGGCTGAACAGCCCTGCGCCATAGGAGACCGCCCCCATGTTGCGGTAGACGCGACTGTCGGTGAACCCCACGATCAACTGAGGCGTCGGACGGGCCGCCGGAAACGGCTTGGCGATACTGCGCGCCAGCGCATCCCACAGCGGCGTATCGATGCGGCTGATCGATGCCGGGTCGTTCATCACGATCTCGATGTCGACACGATCGTAAAGATCGCCGAGCGCCGACCTCAGGTGAGCATCCACATCGTCGGCCGTCTCGCCGGGAAGGGTCCGAACGTCCACCCCGATGTCGACGCAATCGGGAATCACGTTGGTCTTCATCGGGCCTGCACTGCCGCTGGCGACGGTGTTGCACGAGAAGGTCGTGTGGGTGCACGCATGCAGATGGGCTGCGGCACCACCAGCCGGCATGGCATCCAGAAACGCGTCGATGCGTTCCGCATCCAGCAGTTCCCGCTGCACCTCTGGCGGAACCCCGAGCGTCTCCACCTGCGTGCGCCACAGTTCATGGAACCGCGGCGACGGCCGGTACGCCCCGATGCGTTGCATCACCGCTGCCGCGGTCATCAAGGCGTTGTCGGCCTTGAACGGTTGGCTGCCATGTCCGGGGATGCCGTGGATGCGGAGCTTGCGCCACGCCACACCCTTCTCCCCCACGTTGATGCCGACGTAGGGCTGGTCCTTCGGGCCGCTGTGCAGGCCGCCGTTCTCGGTGAGTACATAGTCGGCCCAGATGGCATTGCGTTCGTGGTCGGCCATCCACTGCATGCCGTGCGCGCTGCCGCTCTCTTCATCGGCAACAGCGAAGTAGATGAGATCGCCCCGGGGCCGAAACCCGGTCTGCGCCAGGTGCCGGAACGCCACCGCCATCGATGCAGTGAGGTTCAGCATGTCCACCGCGCCTCGCCCCCACACCTCACCATCGATCAACTCGCCACCGAAGGGGTCGTGTGTCCAGCCAGCCTCGTTCACCGGCACCACATCGGTGTGGCCCATCAGGCACAGCTTCGGCGCCGTCGGATCGCTCCCTTCGATGCGCGCCACCAGAGAACCGCGGCCGGGAGTGGGC
>CANHST010000251.1 GCA_947463235.1 Acidimicrobiaceae bacterium | reverse complement strand
TTCCTGCAGGGCTCTATCGACGCCGTGCTACGTGTGCCCGACCCGCAATGTGGGCACCGCTACATCGTCGTCGACTACAAGACCAACCGCCTGCACCAGCGTGGTGCCGCCGATCCGATGGCGGCGTACCACCCGTCGCTGCTGCCGGAGGCAATGGCGCACAGCGACTACCCGTTGCAGTCGATTCTCTACAGCGTGGCGCTGCACCGGTACCTCCGCTGGCGTCTGCCCGACTACCAGCCCGAACAGCACCTTGGCGGCATCGCCTATCTCTTCGTGCGTGGCATGGTGGGCGCCGGCACGCCGCTGGTGGATGGGGCACCGCACGGTGTGTTCAGTTGGCGGCCGCCTGCCGCCACCGTGGTCGCGCTGGATCAGTTACTGGCGGGAGGTGGCCTGTGAGCGCCAACTACGTGCGCATCCCCACGTCGGTGGTGCACCTCACACCATTCGTCGAAGCCGGAGTCCTCGGGGCGGCCGAGGTGCATCTCGGCGACTGGCTCACCCGCGCTGCCCACGGCGCTGATCCGCTGGTGAGCCTCGGCTTGGCGATGGCAGCGTGGGCCGCCCAACACGGCCATGCCTGCGCCGACCTCGATGAATTGGCCGACGTGGTGTCGGCCGAGCATGCGTTGCGTCACGACGAGACCGAACCGTTGCCGTTCACCTGGCCCGAGAGCGATACCTGGCTGGCTGCTCTGGAGGCGGCCACAGAGATGGTGCGCACGGTCGACTCGCTCGATGCGGTGCCGGTCACGGATGCGCGTCCGCTCGTGCTGCATGGCCACCGCTTGTATCTGCAGCGTTACTGGACCGACGAGTGTTCGGTGGCGGTGTCGTTGCGTCAGCGTGCCGCCGACGTTGCGGTGTCGTTGTCGCCCGATGCGGCCGCAACGCTGGAAGCGCTCCTGCCAGCGCTCGATGCCAGCGAACCGAATCTGCAGCGCGAAGCGGCCGAGGTGGTGCTGCGCAATCGCGTGTCGATGATCGTCGGCGGCCCGGGCACCGGCAAGACGTACTCGGTCTCTCGCCTGCTCGCCGTGCTGCTCCAGCAGGATCCTCACTTGCGCATTGCCCTCGCCGCCCCCACTGGCAAAGCGGCGGCGCGTTTGCAGGAGTCCATAGCTGCGGCGCTGGGCCGGCCCGACGTGATGGCCCGCATCTCTGCGGAGGTGCACGCCACGCTCGCCGCGGTGATACCCACCACCATTCATCGGCTCCTCGGCCCGCTCGGCAGCACGGGGCAGCGCTTCCGACACGACGCGGAGAACCCGTTGCCGCACGACGTGGTGGTCATCGACGAGACATCGATGGTGTCGATGCCCCTGCTGGCTCGCCTGTTGGAATCGGTGCGGCCCGACGCGCGGCTGGTGCTCATCGGCGACCCCGATCAGCTCGAGAGCGTGGAGTTGGGCGCAGTGCTGGCCGACCTGGTGGAGGTGGCGGTGGTCCATCCAGCGGGCCCGCTGGCGGGTCGCGGACAGCGGTTGGTTCGCGGTCATCGTTACGGTGGCGACACACCGATTGCGATGTTCGCGGATGCCATCCGGCGGGGTGATGCCGCTGAGGCACTGCAGCATCTTCGGAGCAAGGCAGAGGTCGACGGATCCTCCATTCACCTGTACGAGACCGACGACCCGATGCGTCCTGAGGTGATCGCCGCGGTCGAGCACGTGGTGTCGCCGTCGCTGTTGCAGTTGCGTTCCGCCGCCGAAGCCGGTGACGGCGCAGCAGCGTTGGCTGCCGCGGCCGAAGTGCGTGTGCTCTGTGCGCACCGTCGCGGGCCCTACGGGGCTGCTGAATGGAACCGGCTGGCCGAGCGCTGGATGTACGGCGCAGAAGGAGCTGGCTCGCTGTGGTTTGCGGGCCGTCCACTCCTGGCCACCCGCAACGATCCCCGATTGGGTGTAGCTAACGGCGACACGGGTGTGGTGATCCGCGACGACGGACGACTGGTGGCGGTGTTCCAAACCGGCCTCGGCATGCGCACCTTCGAGATCGTTCAACTCGAGGGCGTGGAGACCGCCTATGCGATGACGATCCACAAGAGCCAGGGTTCGGAGTACCCCACGGTGGTGTTGGTGTTGCCGCCGCCCGACTCGCCGTTGGTGGGCCGCGAACTGGTCTATACGGGTGCCACCCGAGCGAAGAGCACGTTGCACGTGGTGGGCAGTGTGCCGTCGCTGGAGTCGTCGCTGCGCACCCCGGCCCACCGAATGACGGGGCTTGCCGACGCGCTTAGATCACCGTGAACGTGGTGGGCAGGCCCAGGCCCACCAGCTCAGCCGTTGTCCAGAGGCGGGTATTGCCCACCTGATCCCTGAGGATCAGGGAGTCGAGCGTCCAGGTGCCGGTCTCGGCGCCCTGGGGCAGGCTCACGGTGAGGTGGTAGGTGCCACTGATGGCGGTACCCGCCGTGCGGTTCACATCGGTGATGGTTTCCAGGATGACGTTCCCGCCGCTGGGACTGGAGAACTGCAGTTGCGACACGCCTGAGGTGCTGCCGAGCGCCGCAAGCCCGGCGAGGTCATCGGTTGCCGTCACCACCACGTCCAGCGAGGCGGTGCCCGCAGTGGCGTTCAGCGTGGTGGGTGTGAACGTGAGTCCGGTGAGGGCGGGCACGGTGATGTCGCCTGCGCCGGTTTGGTCGAAGGAGTTGGGGAACTTGGCGCGTTGCAGATCGCGATCGGTGAGCACATTGGTGTTGCCGGCTCGGTCGGCCAACGTGAACTCGAGGGCGGTCCAGGTTCCCTCTTCGCTGTAGCGCGGCACGGTGAGGACCACGCTGTAGATCCCGTCGCTGGCTGTACCGGAGGTGCGAGCGGCGTCGCTGAACTCGGCGGTGAGTGTCTGAATCAGTCCGGGGCTGGTGAACACCACCTTCGTGGTGGTCGCATCGCCCGTGGCCGCGTTTCCGGTGCCCGCATCGGTGATGCGCGCCGTCACCGTGACGGTCCTCGCCGCTGCGGACGTGTTCACCGTGGAGGGGGAGATGGCGAACGATTGCAGCGTCGGGGGCAAGTTGTCGCCGGTGCCGGTTTGTTCGAACGTGGTGGGCAAACCGAGCACCGTGAAATCTGCCAGTGAGTAGGTGCTCACGTTGGCTGCGCCGTCCACGAGGTGCAGGTACTCCACGTTCCATGTCCCGGCCTCGCTCTGGGCGGGCATCGTGAGGTCGGCGGTGTAAGTGCCGTTCATGGCATCGCCGGAGGTCAACTGAGCCGCACCGAAGAATACGTCCACGAACCCGTTCGTGTTGGGGCTGCGGAACCGGAGGTAGCTCTGACCTGTCGGATCGATGCCGCTGCCCGTGTCGGCAAAGGAAGCGGTGACGGTGATGTTGCGAGCGCTGATGCTGGTGTCCACTGAGGTTGGGGTCCAGGTGATGGTCACCAACTCCGGGAGCGTCGGATCGCAGCCGGCGCCGTAGATGTCCAACGGCTGGCCGCCGCCATCGCAGACGTTGGTCTCGCCGATGATGCTGCCGGCATCGAGGTTGTCGTCGCCGAGCCCGCCGTAGAGGTTGTCATCACCGATGCCGCCGTAGAGGAGGTCGTCGCCATCTGTGCCGTAGATGTTGTCGTTGCCGTCGCCGCCGTCCAATGTGTTGATGGCGGCATCACCGGTGAGGATGTCGTTGCCAGTTCCACCGGTGACGCTCTCCACATCGGTGGCGATGAGGTCGAGCTCTCCTGTGCTGCCGTCGTTGCGCAGCCCGTCGAGGGTCGCCGTGACATCGGTGATGTGATGTACGTACGTCGCAGTGTCGGTGCCGAGGCCACCGTTGAAGGTGTCGTCTCCGAGGCCGCCGTCGAGCGAGTCGTCGCCTTCGCCGCCGGACAGCACGTTGGCGTTGGTGTCTCCGATGAGAGCGTCGGCGAATGCGGAACCGGTGAGGTTCTCCACATCGGCGGCGATGGTGTCGTTCTCGCCGACGGATCCGTTGGTGCTGGTGGCGCCCAGGGAAGCGACCACGGCGGTGGCGTGCCCGGCGTAGGTGACGGTGTCGGCGTCAGCGCCACCGTTGAGCGCGTCTGCGCCGAGGCTGCCGTCGAGTGTGTCGTTGCCGGCCTCGCCGTTCAGGGTGTCGGCCCCGTCGCTGCCGTCGAGGTTGTCTGCGCCAGCGCCGCCGTTGAGCACGTTCGCGTTGGTGTTGCCGGTGAGAGTGTCGGCGGCTGAGCCACCGGTGAGGTTCTCGACATCGGTGGCGATGAGGTCGCCCTCCGCTGCGGTGCCGTCGTTGGCGATGCCGTCGAGGTTCGCAGTGATCGCGGTGGCGCGGCTGGCGTAGGTGACGGTGTCGCTGTCGCTCCCGCCGTTCAGTGTGTCTGCGCCGAGGCCGCCGTCGAGCGTGTCGTTGCCGGCGTCGCCATTCAGGGTGTCCGCGCCGTCGCCGCCGTTGAGGTTGTCT
>CANHST010000250.1 GCA_947463235.1 Acidimicrobiaceae bacterium | reverse complement strand
GTGCTCGATCAGGGTGGGCTCACGCTGATCACCGATGGTCGATATGGCGTGCAGGCCGAGCAGCAGTTGGCCGCTGCCGGAGCCGTGGCCGACATTCGGGTGGGTGCCACCGGGGCCGACACGCTGGCGCACATCGCCGCCGCCTGCGCTCGGCACGCTCGTATCGGCTTCGAGTCCATGCACGTCTCGGTGCACCAGCACGGGCTGTACGCCGCCGCAATCCAGGGTGAGTTGGTCCCACTCATCGGCGTGGTGGAGGCCGAGCGGCGCACCAAGGACGAGGCCGAGGTGAATGCCATCAGCCGGGCATGTGCCATCGCCGACCAGGCGCTTGGCGAAGTGGCGCCGTCGCTGGGTGACGGGCTCACCGAGGCCCAGGTGCGCAATCGGCTCGAGCTGCGGATGCGCGAACTCGGTGCCAGCGGGCCCAGTTACGACACCATCGTGGCCGCCGGCCCTCGGAATGGCGCACTGCCGCACCACAGGCCCACCGACACGCTGATCGAAGTCGGCCACACCGTGATCATCGATGTTGGTGCATTGGTCGACGGTTATCACAGCGACATGACCCGCTCCTTCGTGGTGGGTTCTCCGTCCTCGCAGCAGCGCGACCTGTACGACCTGGTGCTGCGCGCTCAGATGGCCGGTGTTGCCGCTGTTCGACCCGGCTTGTCGGTGAAGGACCTGGACGCGGCCTGTCGAAACGTCATCGCCGAGGCCGGTTACGGCGACTGGTTCACCCATGGAACCGGCCATGGTGTCGGCCTGCTGATCCATGAAGACCCGTTCGTGAACCGTGCTGGGGAGGCCATTTTGCAGGTAGGTGACGTAGTGACTGTCGAACCTGGCATCTATCGTGAAGGTTTCGGCGGTATCCGTGTCGAAGATCTGGTGGTCGTCACCAGCGACGGGTGCCGCGTCCTCACGTCATCTCCGAAGGATTCTCCGTGCCCGCCATCACCACCAACGATCTGAAGAACGGCATCACCCTCGAACTCGACGGCGTCCTGTTCCAGGTCGTCGAGTTCCAGCACGTCAAGCCGGGCAAGGGCGGCGCCTTCGTGCGCTCCAAGATCCGCAACCTGCGCAACGGTGCCGTCATCGACCGCACCTTCAACGCCGGTGTTCGGGTGGAACAAGCCATCCTCGATCGCAAGGACATGCAGTTCCTGTACCGCGACGGCGACGAGTACGTGTTCATGGACCTCGAGAGCTACGACCAGCAGCATGTGTCGCCCGTCGCCCTCGGTGACGCAGCCGACTACATGGTGGAGAACTCCGTCGCCATCATCGCCTTCTACAACGGCGAGATCGTCACGGTGGAAATTCCCGCATCCGTCGAACTCACCATCACCGACACCGAGCCCGGCATTCAGGGCGACCGAGTCAGCGGCGCCACCAAGCCGGCCACGCTGGAGACCGGCAAGGTCGTGAAGGTTCCGCTGTTCATCAACGTGGGCGACAAGGTCAAGGTCGACACCCGCTCCGGCGATTACATCACCCGGGTCTGATCCATGGCGCGCCGAGAGTCCCGCCCAGCGAGACCGGCCGACGACGAGCGCAGCGACGCCCGCGAACGGGCGCTCATCCTGCTGTACGAAGCCGAAACCAAGGGCATTGCACCGAGCGAGGTGCTCGCGGCGCAGATCTCCGTCCCCGACGAACTCACCACGGTGCTCGTGCAAGGGGTGGAGCAACACCTCGCCGAACTCGACGCGGCGATTTCTGCGCACGCCAAGGGATGGACCCTGCAGCGCATGCCAGCCATCGACCGCAACGTGTTGCGGGTCGGCGCCTTCGAGTTGCTCGGGCGTCGTGAGGTGCCGGTGGCGGTCGTGCTCGACGAAGCGGTCGAGTTGGCCAAGCGATTCAGTACCGACGACTCCGGACGCTTTGTGAACGGCGTGCTGGCCGCGCTGGTGTCGGTGCTTCGGGCGGCATGAGCACGACGTCGCGACTTCGCGACTGGCGCGAGCGGCTCCTGCAGCAGCTCGCCACCATGCACGCCGCTGCATGGCTCACCCTGATCGGCATCTTCGTCTTTGCCACGGTGTTCGGGTCGTTGGGCATCCAGAACCATCACAACTTCGGTACGTGGTCCTACGACATGGGCATCTACGACCAGGGCTTCTGGCTGCTGTCGCGGGGCAGCAACTTCATGAGCGTGCGCGGCCTGAACTTCTGGGGTCACCACGTGAACCTCATCGGGCTCGTGTTCGTCCCCTTCTACTGGCTCGGTGCTGGGCCATCCTTCCTCTATGTGGCGCAGGCGTGCGTGCTCGGTCTTGGTGCTGCGCCGATCTACCTGATCGCTCGCGATCGGTTTCGCAACGAGTGGATGGGAGCGTGCTTCGCGTTCGTCTTCTTGATGTACGCGCCGCTGCAATGGATCAGTTGGGCGATGTTCCACCCCGAGGCGTTGGTGATCACGCCATTCCTGTTTGCATGGTGGTTTGCCACGCGCGAGCGGTGGGGTTGGTACTTCGCGATGGTGCTCGTGGCGCTGTCCACCAGAGAAGACGTGGCGCTCGCGGTGTTCATGCTGGGCATCGTGCTGCTCATCACCATGCGCTCGGCCCCGGATTTCCGTCGTGTCCGCAAGATGTGTGTGGGCACGATGGCCCTAGGAGTCGTGTGGTACCTGCTGGCCACCAAGGTGGTGATCCCGTTCTTCAATGACGGTCAGGAACCCTTCTACATCACCTACTTCTACGGGAACTACGGGTCCACGACGCCCGAGATCCTGGGGAACATCATTCGCCATCCGAACCGCGTGGTCAGCGACGCGGTGCAGCACGATCGACTCACGTTCTACAAACAGATGTCGTGGCCGGTCGGGTGGGTGTACCTGGGCAACCCGTTGGGGCTGTTGATGGCGGCGCCGCAGTTGTTGGCCAGCGTGATCGGCCTCAGCCCCTACGCGCGCATGATTCGCTACCAGTACACGTCGGTGATGATTGCGCCGCTGTTCATCGCCTCCATCCAGGGCGCCTATGTGTTCTGGCGCTTCAAGCTGGCCAAGGTGTTGCTGCCGATGTGGTTGGTTGGCTGCGCCTATGTCAGCAACATCGCATGGTCGCCGTCGCCGTTGAACGAGAAGGACTCGGTGGTGTGGAGCACTCCGAATGTCCGCCACGAGTCATTGCGTCGAGCGCTTGCCGTGGTGCCGGACGACGCATCGGTGGCGGCCACCTACCAGTTGCTTCCGCATCTCGCCCACCGCCATCGCGTGTACGACTGGCCGAACCCGTTCTGGGCAGCCGTGTGGGGCAACGATGATTGCGCCCACCTGCCCGACCCGCGCACGGTCGAGTACGTCGTGCTCGACAAGACGCAGATCGGTGCGAACAACCAGGCGATCTACGACGCGATGCGAGTGGACGGCGGGCCGTTCGAGGCCGTCTTCGAGGACGACAATGCCGTCGTGCTCAAGCGGGTGGGTTCGAGCCCGGCGGTCGATGTGCAACCGCAACAAGATTCTTGCCAACAGCTGGCGCTCCGACACGGGACTCCATGAACCGGCTGATCGGAACGATCAGCGAGTCGTAGATGCGTGAAGAGCCTGCGTCCAACGTCTTCACGTCGAGCAGTCGGTACATCAAGAAGTACGGCACCACGCCGACGAGATCCATGTAGGCGATGTGATGTTCCTCGAACCCGGCCTCGGCGACCACCTGGCGAAGCAGGTCTCGGTCGTAGCGCCGGAAGTGGCCGGACTTGAAGTCGAGGCTGCCGTACAGACTCGGCATCGCCGGCACGAAGAGCGCCAAGGTGCCACCGGGGCGCAGCAACCGCAGCGCCGTGCGGAGTTCGTCCACGTCGTCGCGGATGTGCTCCAGCACGCTCACATAGACCACCGAGTCGAAGGAGCCATCGGCTCCTTCCTGCAACAATTCCTGCGACGTCACCTGTCGGGCCTGCACGCCCGACAGGCCGAGCGTGCGGCGCTCCAGGTCGGGAAAGACATTCGCTGCAGGCTCGATGGCCATCACCTCGTGGCCGGCCATCGCCAACTTGGTGGCGATGGCGCCAACCCCTGCGCCGACTTCGAGCACCCGTCGGCCGAGGTGTGGTTCCAACGTGTCGGCGATCCAGGTGAGAAAGCGATCCGCGTCGGCGAGTTGCGCCAACTCCTCGGTCGCGCCGAACATCGACTCGCCGGTGGCCGATTGGGCGCGCAGCCGCGGGTTCCGCTGAGCCCACACCGATTGATTACTGCGCATCGTGCGTCGGATGCCCCGCACGTGGCGCCGAACGGCCGGCAGGCTGGCGGCGAACTCGCGCAGGTCGTGTTGCTCGATCTGGGTGCCACCAGCGTGACGAGGCCTGAACTGAATCGGCACCTCGTCGACGGCAAATCCGTGCGCCTGGATGATGGCGACCATGGCGCTGAAGAAACCGTAGGTCTCGTTCGGCAGCG
>CANHST010000249.1 GCA_947463235.1 Acidimicrobiaceae bacterium | reverse complement strand
GGGCGCTCGGCGTTGCTGTGCAGCGACTGCGCATACTCGGGCAGCGTGAACGTGGTGTCGAAGTTGCCGCCCAGGTCGGCCACCACGGCCATCACTTGGCTCTTCTCGGCGGTGAGCACCAGGTTCGCCTCACGCACCATCTCGGCCGTCACCCTCGTACTGCGGTGTGCATGCGCATCGATGCCGGCGTTCTCCAACAGCTCCACCGCTTGGGGCATCGCCGTGCGACCGGCCTCGCCGAATCCGGCGGTGGCCACCACCACGTGTGCGTCGGCCAGCAGCGACTGCAGCAGATAGCCGGCCATCACCGAGCGAGTGCGGTTGTGTGCGCACAACACCAGCACTCGGAACGGCGCGGGCCCAGCCATCACTTCTTCTTCTTGGTGCTGCCCTTGGCCGCCGGCTTCGGGCTGTACGCCGAGTAGCCCTGGCGGTAGCCGTAGCCGTACCCGTAGCCATCGCGGCTTTGGTCCATGCCGTTCAGCACACAGCCCACCAGCGGTGCGGCCGAGCGCTCGAGCAGGCCAACGGCCTCTCGCACCTGGCGGTCGGTGGTCTGGTTGGCGCGAGCCACGAGCACCACTGCGTCGGCCAGGCCGGCCACCACCACGGCGTCGGTGACGGGCAGCACGGGCGCCGAGTCGATGATGACCAGATCGAACATGCGGCCCAGTTCTTCGATGACGGCCTTCATGCGCTGGCTGCCCAACGTCTCGCTGGGGTTGGTGGGAATGGGGCCACTGGCCATCACTTCCAGGTGCCCGGCACCGAGAGCCACCGGCCACAGCAGATCCATCACCGGGTGGCCCAACATGGCCGAGGTGAGGCCCTTGCTGCCATCGGCACCGAACACCTCGTGCAGGCGCGGGCGGCGCAGGTCGGCATCCACCAGCACCACTCGTCGGCCGGCCTGGGCCATCAGTACGGCGAGGTTTGCGGCGGTGGTGGTCTTGCCGTCACCGGGCAACGGGCTGGTGAACTGAATCACCTTCACCGTGCGTTCCATGGCCACGAACTGCAGGGCGGTGCGCAGGCCGCGATATGCCTCCACCGTCTGGTCGTTCGGCAGACTCAGCGCGACAGGCCGCTTGTCGGGTGCCGGGGAATCGGGCACCGACGTCAGCACCGGCAGGCCGCCGGTAGCACGCTCGAGTTCGTCGGGCGTGTTCAGCGAATCGTCGAGATAGTCGGCCAGGAACGCTGCGCCGAGGCCCAGCAGCAAACCGACGATCAGCGCCAGTGCGCCAGTGCGCAGGGGAGTGGGCTCCACCGGGCCCGTCGGCACTTCGGCCACGCGCACCTGTTGGGCGGCGCCGGTCTGCACCGAGGCGTCCACCTGCAACTGGTCGAGGCGTTGCTGGAACACCGCCTTCTGGTCCACGAGCAATTGGCGCTGCGCTTCCAGGGTGGCTTTCTCCGAATCGCCAGCGTCCTTGATCTGCTGATCGAGGACGTCGATCTGGCCCTGTAGATCGCTCACCTTCTTCTGCACCTCGGTGGCAGCGTCGGTGAGGCCGTTCACGTTCTGCTCGCGGCGCACATCGATATAGGCGTCGACGTAGGCGTTGGCCAATTGGGCGGCAGTCTCGGCCGAGTGGCTTTGCACCTTCACCGAGATCACATCGGTCTGGCCCACGGCTGCACCGTTCACATCGGGCAGGTCGCCTTCCACGCCCAGGTTCTGGCGCACACGGTCTTCCACCGTGTTGCCTTCCAGCACCCGAATCTCGGTGTCGATGAGACGGGCGGCGTTCTGCGCACCCTGCTGCTGGTTGGTGAACACGTTGTCGCCGTTGGAGTTGCGCACCAACATCTGCGCTTCGCCTTCGTACACCTTCGACTGCTGCGACACCATGAACATGGCGGCCAACACGGTGACGGCCACCGCAGTGACCAGTAGCCATTTGCGACGCAGCACCACGTGCCAGTAGTCGCGCATGGTCATCTCGGGCGCATCGTCGAATGCGGTGCGCCCAGTTGCAGCGGTCTTCATCTATTCAGCCGCCTGCAGGGTCGGTAGATGGCACTCCACTGTCGGCCGGGGCCGGGGTGGTGACAGGAATATTCACGTCAGGAAGCGTAGTGGGACGACCACCCAAAGCGAGACCGGCCAGTGCACCGACTACTACCACGCCACCGACGAGCGGCCACTTCGATTTGTTCACGACGCACCCACCCAGTTACACCCCGAATGGGGCATGGTTACTTCTTGGCAACGACCTTGAAGCTCTTCTGGATGGTAACCGACGTACCCAGGCTGCTCTTGCCAGTGACGACCACCTGGTAGGTGTTCGCAACACGAGAAGCGGCGACCCGAAGCTTGGCCTTACCGTTCTTGTCGGTGGTGACCACCGTGGGCACTCCGGCGACGGTGATGGAGATCTGCGTGTTCTTGGCGAAGCCACGCACTTCCACTTCCACGCGCTCACCTGGCTTCACCTGGCGGGGCGATACGCCCACGAAGGCCTTCTTGGCCTCGTAGCCCTCAGCCTCGTCGTCGTTGTCGTCGTCGTCCTTGGTGGGCGGCACCGGGGGCAGCGACTTCACCTGGGTGGACCCGGTGATCTTGTTCGCGGCGTCCTTCGCCGTGGTGGTCTTCACCGTCTTGGCGGGCCGCTTGGCCGCCGTGGTGTCGTCGGCACCGCTGAGCACGAACGCGCCAATGCCCAAGGCTGCGCACAACGTGATTCCAACAATGACTGCCAGTCGCTTCATGACCCGTCCTCTTTCCCGTCTAACCCTGGGGAGGTTACCACCGATGTTTGTGCAACGAAAGGGGTCGATCGACCTGAACATTAATGGTGTAAATCGCCAAATAGACTCCCCACTCGATGGCGACCGAGCAAGCCCGGGTGGGCGCACTACCGGCGGCACCCGTGGTGGGTGTGGCGGCGTTGGTCGCTGGGTTCGTCGCGACATGGGGCCAGGTGCAGCCCACGGGCTATGTGGCGTGGGACAACGTGTTCGTGGGTCTGCTGTCGGCGGGCTCCATCTGGGCAGCCAGTCGGGCGCCGTGGTGGGTGCTGGCGTCGGCAGGTGCAGCGGCAGGAATCGCGGCGGGTCGTCAGCAGCAATGGGTGCTGGTGGCGTTGGCTGCACTTGCGGTGGTCTTCTCCATCGCCACAGTTCGCGTTCGCCATTCGGCGTTGGCCGCCGTTGCCAGCGCTCTGATCGTGGCGGTGCTGTGCCGCTTGCACGGCGGCCCGTTCTTCGGCGCCACGACCATCTTCGGTCTGGCGCTGGTGGCGGTGATGGCCATCGCCGGCCTGGTGGGCCACACGTCGGGTTTCCGCAAGGCGGCCCTGCTCACCGTGGCTGCGGTGTTCCTGTTCATGCTGGCCGGTGCCGTGGGCTTCGGCCTCAGTGCCTATCGCTCGAAGGACGCGATTCGCCTCGGTAACCGGGAAGCACGCAACGGCATCAGCGCCCTGAAGGCCGGCGACTTCTCGTCGGCGGCAACGCTGTTTGGCGACGCCGGTGTGCACTTTGCGGCGGCACAGGATCAACTGTCCACACCGTGGGCGAAGCTCGGTCGAGTAGTTCCGGTGGTTGCCCAGAACCGCTCCACTGCCATGCGTGTGGTGAATGCCGCCGCCGATGTGGCGGCGCAGGCCGAAGCGGCTGCTCTGCAGATCGACCCAGAGGCGTTGCGCGTGCGCGACGGCGCCATCGATCTGCAGGCAGTCACTGCGCTGCAACAGCCGGTCGACGACCTGACCGCGGCCATCGTGGGCCTGCAGGAGGTGCTCGACGAGCCCACCTCGCCGTGGGTACCGCACCAGGTGACCGACCGCCTCACCGGTGTGCGCGACGACGTGGATGCGTACCGCACGCAGGTGAACAACCTGCAGCTCGCCGTGCAGGCCGCCCCCGGTTTGCTGGGCGCCGACGCTCAGCGCAACTACTTCGTGGCGTTCAGTACGCCCGCCGAGGCCCGCAGCATCGGCGGGTTCGTGGGCAACTACGCCGTACTCACGGTGGACCACGGCACCATCTCGCTGTCGGAGTTCGGTCGCACCACCGACCTTGTGCCCGTTGCCCCGGCCGACGGAATGCAGATCGACCTGCCGGCCGACTTCGCAAATCGCTATGGCGCATTCGACTTCGTGAACGGGCCGAACGGTGTGGTGGGCCCACTGGCGTGGCTGAACATCGGCATGTCGCCCGACTTCCCCACCATGAGCAGCATCGTGGAGCAGATGTACTCGGCCACATTCAACGGTGCCGCGGTGGATGGCGTGATCCTCATGGATCCGTATCCGCTGGCGCAACTGCTGGCGTACACCGGGCCGCAGCAGGTGAAAGGCATCGATACACCGATCGACAGTACGAACGCGGTCGACTTCATTCTCCGCGATCAGTACCTGCAACTCGGCCACGATGCTCGAGTGGATCTGCTCGATGGGCTGGCGAAACAGACCTTCGACGCATTGCTCTCGGGTGCCATGCCATC
>CANHST010000248.1 GCA_947463235.1 Acidimicrobiaceae bacterium | reverse complement strand
CGATAGCTCACCTCAGTGGGAAACGGCGCCGCGTTCGCTGTGTAGGAGCAATCGCCAACGGTCGCAGCGCCCGAGAGACATGTCGTTGGATCTTTCCTGTCGTACGGCAATGGCTCCATGATGATCACACGTGAGCCCATCGCGATCAGTCGATCGAGCGACTCGCTCGTGGCTACCGCAACTGTGGCCTGGTCGGCCGTATAGAAGGCATCGGGCCGGGATCCGGGGTCGCGCGGCACGTTGACCGTCACTACGACGTCGGGAGACAACGCAGGAATGATCTCGTCGTACCACTGCGTCCTCGCATCGATGCACTGCTGCACCAACTGCGAGTCGCGTGCCGACCACTCCAGACCGTCCTGCCACGGACAGCCCACCGTTGCGGTGACTGAGAACGTGAAGTCATACTGCTCCGCCAGGCGTTGCAGAACGGGCACCATCACCAGGGCATTGCTGTCGCCGATGAGGTGTAAACGCAGCGAACCGGTTCGACCCTGGTGCAGCACGCACTTCGACAAGGCTGCGGGAGTGCACGCGGCGTAGTCGAATGCCGGTGGCTCGGTGGCGGCGAGGTCGAACGAGGTGGGCGGCTCGACCTCCAGAGCATCCTGCAACGCCGCAGCATCCGCACCGGACCCGCTCGGCGTGACGACTACGGCGGGACCCTTCGCAACGAACGCAGGCCTACGGGCACTTTGCAGCATCGGGGGCACCACGAATACAGCGGCGAGAAGGCTGATGCTGAGGCCCACTGCCACGACCGAGCGCGGATGCGCGTCGAAGCGTTTCGACCGACGAATCGGCGTTTCCAGCAACGCGAAGCTCACCGATGCCGTAGCAGTCGCCCCAACTGCAGCAACCAACGTCATCTGCAAGGTGGTGAGCGACCAGCCGGCACCGACCAACACGATGATGGGCCAGTGCCAGAGGTACGTGCCGTAGGAGATGCGACCCAGATAGGTCATCGGCTGAGCGCCCAATGCTGCGTAGGCAAGCCCGGATGGCGCCACCTCCAACGCTGCGACGATCCCGACGGTGAGGCCAACTGCTAGACCGCCGCGCAGCGACACCGGCATCGACACGAGATCGGTGGCGAGAAGGCACAAGGCCACGACTCCGGATGCAGCGAACACCCCAGACATCTGCTGGTTCGCCGAGCGCAAGCGATGACGCAACGATGCCAGCACTGCGCCAGCCAGGAGTTGATAGAGACGAGTGTCGGTGCCGTAGTACGCCCGCAACGGGTTCGATCGTGCCACCCACCACTGTGCAGCGATCGAGACGATCATCAACGCCACCAGGCCGACGGGTACCAGGGGCGTCCGCCGCCACCTCTGAGCGAGCGTCAGCAGACCCACCAGCACCAACGGAAACACGAAGTAGAACTGCTCTTCCACTGCGAGCGACCAGAAGTGCAGGAACGGGCTCCGCTGTACGTCGACCGCGAAATAGTCGGTCGACGCACCGAGGAAGTGCCAGTTCGCGACGTAGAGCAGTGCGGCGCGCGCATCTGCAACCAACGACATGCGCACCATTCGGGGAAGCACCAGTGTCGACAACAGACTGGTGAACACCACCAGCACCACCGATGCCGGCAGGAGTCGACGCACACGGCGGGCGTAGAACCTTCGCAGGCCGAGACCACCGGTGGCCGAGTGCTCGCGAAGGATGATGCCCGTGACGAGGAAACCGGAGAGCACAAAGAAGACATCGACGCCGATGTAGCCGTTGGACATGTGCGACCAGCCGGCGTGAAACACCAGCACGAGATAGATCGCCACGGTCCTTAGCCCGTCCAACGCGGGGCGGTAGCTCCAGCCTTCCTCGGTCACCGCTCTGGCCTCAATGGGCGCTGGCGATGTGCAACTGCTGTAGCACCCGAGCCAGTCGCACACTCTCTGCGCGGCCGAAGACTGGAGCAGCAGCGCCGGCGGCGACGTCGGCGAAGTGCGCCACCATTTCGGTGTAACTCTCGCCACCCTCACACGCGATCGTCTCGACGCTGCCGTCACGGCGCTCTACGAGCAACTCGCTTGCACCAAGCGGGCCGGGCGAGTGCCATCCGGGCACCGTCACCAGTGCCTCGCTGGTGATCAACGACATCGAGCGCGCGACCGGAGCATCGAACGACACGTGGAACGAGGCACCGAAGCCGCCACCCCAGTCGACGAAGCCTGCCATCGTGAGATCGATACCGGCCATGTTGCGCACGGCGTTCGCACTCACGGCAGCGGCATCGCGACGGGCCATCATCATGAACGGCGCAATGCAATAGATACCCACATCGAACAGCGCGCCCGCACCTCGATAGTCGAGACGGTGATCGCCGGACGAGAGGTCCATGGGCCACGAGAACTGCCCGGTGCCCCACTGCGGCGAGCCAACCGCGCCAGATCGGACCAGCTGCAACAGAGTCCGCGCCCGCGGATGATGCGGCCACACATACGCCTCGAGCACCGTGCGACCGACCGCCTCGGCGTGGTCGAACACCGCCTCGGTGTCGGCAACCGACAACGTGAGTGGCTTTTCGCAGAGCACATGCTTGCCTGCGTCGAGCGCCCGATGTGTCCATTCGGCATGAAGGTGGTTCGGCAGTGGGTTGTACACCGCATCGATGTCGTCGCGTTCCAGCATCGCCTGGTACGGCGCCATCGAGTCGCCGTCTCGGCTGGGTGCCGCGACCACGCTGTGGCCATTGGCGGCGAATGCGGGCGCCAGACTCTTGTGGAAGATTCTGCTGCTGCCACCGAGCACACCCCAGCGCGTCACGACAGCACGACCATGCGGATCTCGGTCATCTCCTTCACGCTGAAGGCCGGACCTTCCCTGGTGTTACCACTGTCGCGGAGACCGCCGTACGGCTGCTGATCGGCACGCCAGGTGGGCACCTCGTTCACCAGCACTCCACCGAAGTCGAGGGTGCGCACTGCTTTGAGCGCCTTGGAGATGTCGCTCGTGAAGATGCTCGCCTGCAGACCGTACTTGCTGTCGTTCGCCAAGCGGAGGGCCTCGTCGAGGTCGTCGTACGCGGCCACGGTGACCACCGGCCCAAACACCTCCTGAGCGCACACCTTCATGTCGTGCCCGACGTTCGTGATGACGGTCGGTCGCAGCACACCGGCATCGTCGAGCGAGCCACCGGTGGCGATGGTGGCACCCTGCGCCTCAGCCTCGGCTACCCAGGCCGCCACGCGGTCTCGTTCGCCGCGATTGATGAGGGCGGACACGTCGGTGGCGTCGTCCATGGGGTCGCCGACCACCAGTGTGTTCACGTGTGCCACCAAGGCATCGGTGAACTGCTGTGCCACCGACGAATGCACAAAGACCCGCTGCGTGCTGATGCAGCTCTGCCCTGCGTGGCTGAAGCCGGCAATCTTGATCTTCGCTGCTGCGGTAGCCCAATCGCCATCGGGCTCGATGATGCACGGCGCGTTGTTGCCGAGCTCCAAGCCGACTCGCTTGCGGGGCGCCCGGGCCCGGATGGACCAACCCACTTCCGGCGAGCCGGTAAAGGTGATCAGTGCGATGTCGGGGTGGTCGACGATGGCGTTACCCACCGTGCCACCGCCACCGGTAACAACCTGTAGATACTCGGCGGGCAGCCCGCATTCGTCGACGAGCATCTGCGCCAGCACGATGCTGCTGAACGGCGTCTGGCTGGCGGGCTTCAGTACCACCGGACACCCTGCGGCGATAGCAGGACCCACCTTGTGCACCACGAGGTTCAGCGGGAAGTTGAACGGCGCAATGGCCCCCACCACGCCGATCGGCACACGCAGCGTGAAGCCGAGCTTGCCCTCACCGGAGGGAATCGCATCCAGCGGAATCATCTCGCCGCCGAGTTTGCGCGCTTCGGCTGCAGCGAATTGGAACGTGCCGACCGCACGCTCGGCCTCCACGCGGGCGGTCTTGATCGGCTTCGCCGCCTCCTTGGCGATGATCTGGGCGAACTCCTCGCGGCGCTCGGTGAGGCGAAGCGCCGCTTTATCCAGAATCTCGGCTCGTTTCCACAGCGGCAACGGATGCTCATGCAGTGCCTTCTTGGCGGCCGCAACAGCGGCATCGACGTCGGCTGCGGTCATTGCGGGGATCTCGCCGATGACGGAATCGTCGTAGGGCGATCGGACGGTGATGGTCTCACTCATGCGGGCGACGATACTTGAGCCGATGCAGACCCGTCCCCATCCCTACCTCGACTGGAACGGACCGATCCCGTTCGCACACCGCGGCGGCGCGAGCGACGTGCCGGAGAACACCATGCCAGCGTTCGAGTACGCCGTGAATCTCGGTTATCGCTACGTGGAGACCGATGTGCAGGTCACCTCCGATGGGGTGCTGGTGGCCTTTCACGACAACGACCTGCGGCGCACCTGCGGCCGGAGCGGGAAGATCAGCGATCTTCCGTGGAGCGAGGTACAGACCGCATTGGTGGACGGCCGAGCTCCCATCCCGCTGCTGGAAGACATGCTCGG
>CANHST010000247.1 GCA_947463235.1 Acidimicrobiaceae bacterium | reverse complement strand
TTGGCGGGCTGCCGACCCCGGCGTCGATCACCACGCTGTCGGAGTGTGTTGCCAATGCCTCGCCCAGTGCCGACCATCGCTGTTCGGGTATGGGCCCGCCAGAGGTGCCGGTGGGCAGCACCCTCATTGCGTCGCGGGCCGGCACGGCCAGGCGCCAGAGCGCATCGGCGCCCGACGTGGATGACGACATCCAGTCGAGCACTCCCGGGCCCGAAGGCTCGGGCAGCCCGAGCGCCGACGGCGCGTCGCCGCACAGATCGACGAGCACCGTGGGATGAGTGCGGGACAACAGCAATGACAGCGCAGCAGCCACCACGGTGGTGCCGCTGCCGCCCTTCACGGACCAGCAGACGTACATGACCAACCCCCAATGCAGTGGGAGAACGACAGGGGGAAGTCGTTGCCGAACCTATCCCTGGAGTGTGCTCATCCCAACCCGCCGCCGGGGTGGGGCGCGACGTGTGTCAGTGCTTCCAGTAGGGGGCGTGGAGTTCGGCGTTCCGGAGCGGCTTGATGCAACGACGCACGGTGCGTTCGTGCCGTGACGACAGCCAGCCAACTGCAAACCAGGCCTCGGACTCGGCCTCTGCCATGCCGCGGAACAACTCGGTGGCCACGATGAGATCGTTCAGTTCGCCGAGCGTGTTCTGGGCAGGCTCCAGGGTGGCCACGAATCGGGCAACCTTCTTCGTGGGGAACAACGTGGCAGTGAGTTCAGCCACGTACCGCATGCGCTTGAGTTCCTTGCGCACGTCGTGCTGGGCCTCCACCGGCAGGCCCTCGAAGGCCTCGTGCTGCTCCACGCTCGCCTTGCGCAGGTGGCGAAGACGCTTTGCCACCTCGCGCTTCACGTCGAGCCCGTCGGCATTCGGATCGCCGTGCGCGTAGGCGAGCAGGTCGAGTGCCAGCGTGGTGAAGTCGATGCTGCGCAGCACCTCGGCCGGGTCGACCTCGGGTGCGGGTGCCGGCATGTGGAGCTTCGGTGCCCCAACCTTCTCCAATCGGGCCAACCAATCACCGAGCACGACCTCGCGGTCCCGGGCGGCGCCGAGCACCGTAAACACGGCAGCGAGTTCCTCGGCCCAGGCGGGTTCCACGTCGGGGCACAGCGGCCCGAACTCGCGCAGCACGGTGCGCAGCTTTCGAATTCCCACTCTGGCTTGGTGCACGTGCTCGTGCCCCGCCAACCCGGCGGCGATGGCGCTGGTGTTGCCGAGCACTTGCACCAAGCACGCCCGTGTCATCTCCCGGAGGGCGGCGTCCATGCTCATCGATGCGTCGAGTTCGGGTGTTGGTGCCTTGGCGACCGGGAGGGTGCTGAGGCCCTTCGACAACATGACGCCGCGCTGCGACTTGGTGGCGGTGTCGAGCCAGAGGCCATACCTCGTGGCCCAGCGGCGTGATGCTGCGATCACTGCGCGCGGGTGACCACTCTTGAGTTCCACCTCGAGTTCGCAGATGGGCAGCGAGTTGCCCTCCGCGGCGACGACCCCGTCGTCGAAGGCCAACTCCACCGTGCCGCCGGGCACTCGCAACGGGCGCGCGGTGCGCCACACATCGGTGTGAAATCGTTCGGTGGGTTCTTTCTTGAGGCGCTGCAGCACCTTGAGGAAACGATCGCCCGCCGGTGTGCCGGCATGCAGGCTTGCATCAGGCTGCGGACGACCGGAGCCGGGGACCACCACGTTGTCCTCTTCGCGCGTCATTCCGTCGCCGCCACGTGGAGTCGCCTTGAGGGTCTGCACCCAGCGGCGTCCTTCTTTACGGATGCGCCAGCCGATCCCCTTGGCAGCGAGATCGTGTGACGGCGTGTCGATGTAGACCGCCTGCAAATGCTGTCGCCGCAACGGTTGCGAACCGCGCACAGCCGCCTGCACCGCGCTGGCGCGCGCCGTGGGCACGTGCAGCTTCAGTTCGATCTCATGGCGGTGCGACAGGTCCGCGCCGGGGGCATCGACGGTGGAAGGCACCCTCCATTCATATCGGTGTCGCCCCGAAGTAGCAAGGAGTTCGCCAAGTGTTCACCCTGGCCGCGCCCAGGTCAGGGGCCGATGTTGCGCAGTGTCGAACCCTCGGTGAAACGGCGGAGGTTGTCGAGGAACACCTCGGCGGCGCGGTGTGCTGCCAACGGCGTCGTGCCGGCACTGTGCGGGGTGATGATCACGTTCGGCAACCCCCACAGTGGACTCGTTGGCGGCAGTGGTTCCACGTTGAACACGTCGAGTGCTGCGCCGCCGATGTGGCCCGACTGCAGTGCTGCGACCAGGGCGTGCTCGTCGATCAGTTCCCCACGGCCGACGTTCACGATGTGTGCGCCACGGGGAAGAAGCGCCAGTTCGGCCGCACCGATGATGCCGCGGGTCTGATCGTTGTGCGGGGCCGTCAGCACGAGATCGTCGATGTGCGGCAGCAGTTCGTGCAACCGTTGGATGGGCCAGGTGAGGCACGGCTCGTCGCCGGTGGGGGTGCGGCGCAGACCGGTGACCGAGATGCCGAAGTGTGTTGCCAGTCGTGCGACTTCTGTGCCGATCGAGCCGAGGCCGACGATGCCCATTCGGCGGCCTTCCACGTCGACCGTGTCGCGATTGTCCCAACGCTGCTGGGTCTGGGCCACGGCAAACGTACGCGCTTCGCGGCACAGAGAAATCACGTGCATGATCACCGTGTGGGCGATCGGCACGGCCGAGGATCCGGCCGAGTGGGTCACCGTCATTCCCCGTTGGGTCAACGCCGCAAACACCGGGTCGTCGAGGCCGGCCGAGAACATGTGCAGCCACTTCGCGTTCGGTGCTTGCAGCAGCACCTTCATGAACGAGCCACCGCGCTGCTCCTGCCAGAGATCTGCGCTGAACACGGCGAGGTCGATTCGTTCGATCTCTTCGGCGGTCATCCGTCGGTCGCGTGGCAATTCGAGATATCGCAGCGTCGGGTCGATGCGGCGCCAGGCTTCGCCGTAACGCGCGAGGGCGGCGTCGCTGCAGAGCAGTGTTCTGTTCAGGGCGACCGCACCTTGTTGACGGCGATGACCAACAGCGTGATGAAGGCCACGAGCATGATCCAGCGCTGCACGTGGTGGAGGTTATCCGAGGCGGTCATTGCGGCTGCTGCCGATGGCGGCTTCCTACACTGCCGCCATGAACGGTGGTGCTTCACTTGCCGCACTGTGCGTCGAACTCGCGGTGTACCTCGATGGGCGTGAGCCATGGACGGACGCCCTGACGGCACTGGCCGAAGCGAGCGAGTTCGATCCGGGCGATGAAGTGCCGCCGATTGAGCTGCACCTGGACGCACTCGATGGGTCTGTGGCCGTCGTAGCTGCGGTGCGCGACGCAGCGAGCGCGTTGCGTTGGCGGCAGAACCAGAGCTACTCGGATACGGCCTTCCTGCCTAGCTACGCCTACTCGGAGTTGGTGGGGCCTTCGGGGCACGCCCGCCACGACAGGTATGCCATCGGCTTGCTGTACCTCGCACCGAGAACCTTCTACCCGGCGCACGCTCACCCCGCAGAAGAGGCGTACCACGTGCTGTCGGGCGCAAGCGAGTGGTGGCAGGGCGAGCCGGCCGGCGCAGCGTCGTCAAGCAGTGCTGCAGACGCTTCGGCGCTGCGCGCGCCTGGCGCTCGGGTGCTGCACCCGAGCGGCGTGATGCACGCCATGCGCAGCGGCAGTAGGCCGTTGCTGGCGCTGTACATCTGGCGCGGCGACATCGGCGTGGCAGCGCAACTCGCCGAATCCACCGAGCGCCTCTAGTCTCACTGGCGGAGGTGTCCGGGTACCTGGTGGACTCCGCCGCCTTCAAAGCGGTTGGGACGAGCGATCCTCGTCCGGCGGGTTCGATTCCCGTCCACCTCCGCCATACACCCGGCTCTCTGTCAGGCGATTTCCTGCGGCCGTTCAGGTTGATGCATGGCATGAAGGTCGCGCCGGGGCGGGTGGCGGCGTGGGTGGGGTACGGTGGCCAGTACCAACGGATGTTTCGAAGGGCGGTGATCTGCTCTGAACGATCCAGTGCTCGGACTCACCGAGGGCGAAGCGGCATCCCGCCAGCGTGCGGATGGACCGAATGCGCTCCCGGCTAGCTCATCCAGAGGCGCATGGCCGCGCCAACTGTTGGCGCAGTTCGTGAACTTCTTCGCGCTGCTCCTGTGGTTCGCGGCGTTGCTCGCCGTGGTGGCCGGCATGGTGCAGCTCGGTGTGGCCATCGCAATCGTCGTCGTGGTGAACGGCGGTTTTGCCTTCGCGCAGCAGGCCCGTGCCGAGCGAACTGCAGCAGCGTTGGGCCAGCTGCTGC
Source organism: Acidimicrobiaceae bacterium (assembly GCA_947463235.1). Taxonomy (GTDB): domain Bacteria; phylum Actinomycetota; class Acidimicrobiia; order Acidimicrobiales; family Ilumatobacteraceae; genus UBA668. Next base: position 242 of record CANHST010000247.1, on the reverse strand, counting down.
CGCGCCGAGTCGTGGTGGTGCGTGGAGGCCGCGACCGGGAGATCGATGCCACGGAGTTGGTGCGTGGCGACCTGGTGCGACTGGCGGCCGGTGTGCGGGTGAGCGCCGACCTGGAGGTGCGGCACTCGGATGGCCTTCTGCTGGATACCTCGATGCTCACCGGAGAGACCGTGCCGGGTTCGCTCGATGAGGGCGACGCGGCCCCGGCCGGCTCGTTCGTGGTGAGCGGAAGCGGCACCGGC
>CANHST010000246.1 GCA_947463235.1 Acidimicrobiaceae bacterium | reverse complement strand
GAGCACCTCGCGTGCGCCCACCGCCGGACGGCGCACGATCATCGCCAGCACTCCATGGTCGGTACGAGAACGGCGAACCTCTTCCAGCCAAGTGACGGGGTCGGGCGTGCGATGGTGGTCGGGAGGAGCGCCCTCGGTCCAGTAGGAGCGCATCAGTTCGTGGCTCCACTGGGGCTGCAGCACGTCGCCCCGCGGTCCGAACTCAGCCATGTACGGCTTGATGTCGAGCACCGGCGTGCCATCGATGGCGTCGAGACCGCGCACCTCCACCACGCCACCTGAACGCACGGCCATCAGTTCGCACACCGTGACACCGATGCGGTTCGGACGGTCCTTGGCGCGCTGGGCGAGGATGCCCACCTCCGGCCACTCGGGGTTTCCGCGCGGATGACGGCTTGCCCGCTCCACGCCCGCAGGGTCCACCTGGTCGAACACGTACACGACCTCCACGTGGGAGAACGCACGCAGTCCGTCGGTGGCCCGGGCATCGAGCACATCGAGGTCGAGTTGGATCGAGCTGTTCACGCGGTCCCAGTCGTCGTCGATCGCAGTGGATCGATCGTTTCGCACCACGCCGATGGGCACCATTCCGAAGCTCATCGGGCCATTCTCTCAGCGTCGGGTGGCGGGGTGGGGCAGTGGCTCCCACTTCGGCCGCTCCAGCAACTCCACCAACTGGTCGTATGGGCGCTGGCCCACCATCTCGATGATCTCGTCGCGCAGGTACTGATAGACGGGCTTGCCGCCATCGAACGCTTCGTGCGTTTCGGTGCACCACCAGTGGAAGTCGTCGCCGCCCGGGCCCCAGTCGCGGCGCTTCCATTCGCGCAGGGTGCTGGTGACGTAACCGTGGTCGTCGGTCTCTTCCACGAGTCGAAGCGGTAGCTGCCAACACACGTCGGGCTGGAGGTCCATCTTCCGCTCACCGGTTTCCGCGGCGAGGTGGTGGAATGCACAGCCCATGCCGCCCTCGAAGTCGGGCCCGTTCAGGAAGATGCAACCCGAGTCGAGCGAGCGGGTGACGGTGGCACCGTCCTCCACGTCGAGGATGCCGAGCCGCTTGCCTTCCTTCTTGTGCTGCCAGTGGCGACTCTTCAGGCGGGCCGACGACAACACGACGGTCTGCACGTCGGCGTCGTCGATGAAGTGGGCGCCATGGCTGCAGCAGCCCTGCGCAAGATGGGCGGTGTCGGTGTCGAGCACTCCCATGCAACCGTTGCCGTAGATGCAGTTCCACGACGACCGCAGGAAGGTGGCGTCGAACACCCAGGTGCGGCGGTGGGTGTCGTCCTCGAAGCTGATCCATTCATGGAGGTCCAGGGGCACCGGCGGGACGATATCAACACAACCGCTCAGGCAATCCAACAGGTTCCAGACACCCTGCATCGGTAGGCTGTGCCCTCCATGGGTACGCCTCCGAAGACCGCCGATCAGCTCCGCTCCTCCTTCACCGATTTCTTCGCGGCGAAGGGTCACACGGTCGTGCCGTCGGCAAGCCTCATCCCGCACGATCCCACGGTGCTGTTCACCGTGGCCGGCATGGTGCCGTTCAAACCCTATTTCGTAGGCGACGAGGTGGCACCGTTCCCTCGCGCCGTCACCAGCCAGAAGTGCGCTCGCGCCGGCGGCAAGCACAACGACCTCGACGACGTTGGCCGCACCAAGCGTCACCTCGTGTTCTTCGAGATGCTCGGCAACTTCAGCTTCGGCGACTACTTCAAGAGCGACGCGATCCCGTGGAGCTGGGAGCTGGTCACCGAGGGATGGGGCTTCGACCCCGACCGCCTCTGGGTCACCGTGCACGAGAGCGACGACGAAGCCGAAGCGATGTGGCACGAGCAGGTCGGCGTGCCGATGGACCGCATCCAGCGCCTCGGCGACAAGGACAACTTCTGGCAGATGGGCGACACCGGCCCGTGCGGCCCGTGCTCGGAGATTCACATCGACCGTGGCCCGGCCTTCGGCCCCGACGGCGGCCCGCTGAACGACCCGCACGGCGACCGGTTCATGGAGTTCTGGAACCTCGTGTTCATGCAGTACAACCAGGCACCCGATGGCAGCCGCACGCGCCTGCCGCGGCCCAGCATCGACACGGGTGCTGGCCTCGAGCGCATTCTGTGCCTGCTGCAGGGTGTGGACTCCGTCTGGGAGACCGACCTCATGCAGCCCCTCATCGAGAACGCCTGCAGCCTCACCGGTAAGACCTACGTCTCGGGCGACTACGACGACCGCAATAGCTTCGCCATGCGCGTGCTGGCCGAGCATGCTCGCAGCAGCACCATGCTCGTCAGCGACGGCGTGTTCCCCAGCAACGAGGGTCGCGGCTACGTGCTGCGCCGCATCATCCGTCGTGCAGTGCGCTACGCCTACCTGCTCGGCACCGAGAAGCTCGTCATGCCGTCGTTGGCCGAGACAGCGATCGCCGTGATGAGCAACGCCTACCCCGACGTCCTCAAGAACAAGGACTTCGTGCTGAACGTGCTCACCCGCGAGGAAGAGCGTTTCCGGCAGACCCTGAAGACGGGTCTCTCGATCCTCGAGGACGAGTTGGAAGGCCAGAGCGAAGGCCTCACGGGCAGCACGGCGTTCCTGCTGCACGACACGTACGGCTTCCCGCTGGAACTCACCGAGGAAATCGCTGGCGAACGCGGCGTCTCGGTCGACACTGCTGGTTTCAACCAGGAGATGGCACAGCAGCGCGAGCGCGCCAAGGCTGCACGTAAGGGCAAGGGGGCCGACGACGAACGTCTCGACGGGTACCGCGACGTCGTGGAGCAGTTCGGCATCACCGAGTTCGTCGGTTACACCCACGACACCGCCGAGGCTCGGGTGTTGGCGGTGCTTCCTGGCAGCCCCACCGACGACGGTCGCGACACGGTGGAGATCTTCCTCGACCGCACACCCTTCTACGCCGAAGCGGGCGGCCAGGTGGGCGACACCGGCACCATCGTCACCGCCGACGGTTCGGCCGACGTACTCGACACCACCTACGCCCTGCCGGGCCTGCGTCGGCACATCGCCGTGGTTGCCAGCGGTTCCATGGCGGCTGGCGCCACCGCCACTGCCTCCATCGACGTGGATCGTCGCTCGGCCATTCGCCGCAATCACACCGGCACCCACATCCTGCACCATGCCCTGCGCAAGGTGCTCGGTGAACACGTGAAGCAGGCCGGTTCGCTGGTTGGCCCCGATCGTCTTCGGTTCGACTTCTCGCACTATGCGGCGGTCACCGACGATGAGATCCGTCGCATCGAAGACATCGCCAATGCGGAGACGTTGGCCAACTCGCCGGCCCGTGTGTTCGAGACCACGAAGGACGAAGCCGCCGCCCTCGGCGCCATCGCGTTCTTCGGCGACAAGTACGGCGATGTCGTGCGCGTGCTGGAAGTGGGCAGCTCCATCGAGTTGTGCGGCGGCACTCACGTGCGCGCCGCGGGCGACATCGGCACCATCAAGGTCGTCAGCGAGAGCTCTGTCGGCAGCAACCTTCGTCGTATCGAAGCCACCACCGGTCAGAACACTCTGAAGTTGCTGCAGCGCGATGCCGCCGCCGTGGCCGAGGTGGCCCGTCTGGTGGGTTCCTCGCCCGACGAGATGGTGAGCGGGGTGCATCGCCGCCTCGAGGAGATCAGGTCGCTCGGCGACGAGGTGAAGCACCTTCGCTCCCAGTTGGCGACGGGTCGCGCCAGTGAACTGGCTGCTGAAGCCGTGGGCGACGTGGTCGTCACCCGAGTCGATGGCCTGTCGCCCGGCGACCTGCGCGAACTGGCCATCGCCATTCGCCAGCAGGGCGTCGCATCCGTGGTGCTGGGCGGAATCTCCGACAGCGGCGGCGTGTCATTGGTGGCTGCGGTGCAGCCCGGCTCCGGCAAGGTGGCCGGCGACCTCATCCGCGACGCGGCGAAGGCCGTGGGCGGCGGAGGCGGCGGCAAGGGCGACATCGCCACTGCCGGAGGCAAGAACACCGAAGGCCTCGATGAAGCGCTTCGCATCGCGGAGGCGGCGGCGCGAGGCTGACCCATGCGGGTGCTCGGCGTCGACCTCGGAAGCAAGCGCATCGGCATCGCTGTCAGCGACCGATCCGGCACGATCGCTTCGCCCCTCACCGTGCTGCAGCGGTCGGGTTCCGTGGCGCGCGACCATCAGCAGATCGCCGCATTGGTGCTCGAGGAGGAGGCCGAGGCGGTGGTCGTCGGGCTGCCACTGAACATGAATGGCACCTCTGGCCCTGCTGCGCAGGCTGCCATCAAGGAAGCCAAAGCCTTGGCTACCGTGGTGGGCGTGCCGGTCCACACTTCCGACGAGCGTCGCACCACAGTCAGCGCCGACCGGGCCATGATCGAGGCCGGGATGAATGCCGTGAAACGCCGCAAGGTGGTCGACAAAGTGGCTGCCGCGGTCATCTTGCAGCACTGGCTCGATGGGCGGTCGGCTCGATCATGACCATGATCGACGAGCGCCAGTGGCACGAGGACCCATGGGACGACCCTGAGCTCACCGATGCGCTCGTGGTGGAGCGCCCGCCACGGCATCGCCG
>CANHST010000245.1 GCA_947463235.1 Acidimicrobiaceae bacterium | reverse complement strand
CGCAATGCGTAGCGGGTGTCGGCGGGGTCGATGAGATAGGCGGCGATGGCGGTGTCGAGCCGAAGGTGCGGTACTGCGCAACCCTGGCCCAGCATCCAGCGCATCAGCGGCTTGGCGTTATGGCTGCGCAGGCCAGGATGCGCTGCGACGGCCGCCAGCACGTCGGGGTCGCGGGCGACGCCACCGGGCAGCCACACCACCTCTCCCATGGCGGGGTCGGTGACCACGGCAAGCCCGCCGAGCGCACTGCGGCCGGGTTCGCCTTCCCACACAGCGATGGCATCCAGCGTGTCCTGAGCCCCGATGAGTGCTACCGCCGCGGCAGCGCCATCGACATCCGACACTTCGGCTTCGAGCACCGACGCCGTGGAGCCAGCGGTGACCGGCACGTCGGCACCCATCGCGCCGAGCACTTCGTACAGGCGGTCTTGCAGTTGCCGGAACTCGAGGAAGTCGAACAGGCGGCGCACCTCGGCGTCGTCGGGCCGCACGCCCAGCGTCTCGAAATCGATGCTGATGGGCGCATTGCGACGCAGCAGCATGAGATCGAAGTTGGCCTTCGCCCGGTCGGCGAACTCTTCGAGGTTGGCTCGCAGCTTGGGCGTCTGCTCGGCCGAGTGAGCGAAGATGCCATCAAGGCTGCCGTACTGGTTCAACAGCTTGGCGGCGGTCTTCTCGCCCACACCGGGCACGCCCTCGAGGTTGTCGCTGGGGTCGCCGCGCAGCGCTGCGTACTGCGGGTAGAGCTCGGGCGTGACACCCGTCTTGGCCAGAATGCCGGCCTCGTCGTACAGCGCGTAGTCACTGACGCCGCGCTTGTTGTAGAGCACCTTCACGTGCGGGTCGCTGACGAGCTGATAGCTGTCGCGGTCGCCGGTGACGATGGTGACGTCGTGGCCCAGCATCTTGCCCTGCTCGGCCACGGTGGCCAGGATGTCGTCGGCTTCCCAGCCGGCCAGGTCGATGACGGTCACGTTCAGGGCCGCCAGCACCTCGCGCACCAGACCCATCTGCTGGCGCAGGATTTCCGGCGACGCCTCGCGCTGTGCCTTGTAGAGCGGGTTGGCCTCGTGCCGGAACGTCGGCTCGGGACGGTCGAACGCCACCATCACGCCGTCGGGCTGCTGGTCTTTCACCATGTAGATGAACATGGACGTGAAACCGAACACGGCATTGGTGACCTGCCCCGAGGCCGTGGCCATGTCGGTGGGCAGGGCGAAGAACGCCCGGTAGGTGAGCGAGTTGCCGTCGAGCGCGAGGATTTTCACGGGCGCAACGAGCCGTCGAGCACCCGTTCGGCCACGTCGCGCATGCGGCTGCGCTCGCTCATGGCGGTGCGCTGAATGAAGGTGAACGCCTCGCTCTCCTTCAGGCCGCACTGGTCGATGAGCACACCTTTGGCGCGGTCGATCACCTTGCGCGCCTCGAGCTGCTCGCCCAGCGCATCCACCTCGCCCGACAGTTGCTGCAGTTCACGGAAGCGGCCGATGGCCACCTCGATGGCCGGAATGAGGTCGCTCTTCTGGTACGGCTTCACCAGGTACGCCAACGCACCCGCATCGCGGGCGTCCTCCACCACTTCACGCTGACTGAACGCCGTGAGCATCAGCACGCCACAGATGCGCTCTTCGCTGATGATGCGCGCTGCCTCGAGGCCGTCCATGTGCGGCATCTTGATGTCGAGGATGGCGAGGTCGGGTTGGAGCGAACGCACCAGCTCCACGGCACGATCGCCGCGGCCGGTTTCGCCCACCACCTCGTAACCCTCTTCCTCCAATGTCTCGCGGAGGTCGAGGCGGATGATGGCTTCGTCTTCGGCGATCACGACTCGGATCGTCATGTGGCGTTCCTTTCCGGCTGGACCATGGCCATTCTGGCAGGCAGTCGGGGTCAACCGGAACCCAGTTGGTCCAACAATGCATCCTGTTCGGCTTCCAGCCGGGTGATGCGCTGCCGCATGACCACGCGATGACGTTCCATCGCCTCCAAGTCGGGCTCGCCTTCGGAGATGTAGAGCGACTGCTCTTCGCTGATGCCCAACTCTTCGCGGGCGGCCCGCAGCTGCGCCACGTTCTTCTTCAACTTGCGCTGCACCAGCCAGGAAGCCATGAACTGAGTCTAGGAACCGACACAATGGGCTGGTGGACGATCTATGGGGCATTGCCGACGGCTACCACGACGTGAGCGGCCAGTGGCACGAGACGCCGGCCGCTACCCGCGATCTACTGCGGGCGTTGATGGGTGAGCCGCAGCCTGCCGAGCCGATGTGGTTCGTGGATGAGGGCGACACCAGCGCCCTGCAGGGTCCGTGCCGGCTGCTGCTCGACGATGGCACCGACCGGGGAGAGATCCATGCCCTGCCCGCCGACATCCCCATCGGCTACCACTCGCTGATGCCGCTCGACGGTGGACCCACCACGATGCTGGTGGTGTCGCCGCGCACCTGCCCGCCCGCACCACACGGATGGGGTGTTTCCGCCCAGGTGTACTCACTGTGGCGACGCGACGGTTGGGGGATCGGCGACCTGGCCGATGTGGAGTATCTGGGCCAACGCGTCGCGGCCGCCGGTGGCGTGGCGGTGCTGCTCAGCCCGCTGCATGCTCCCGCCCCGACCCTTCCGCAAGAACCGAGCCCCTACTACCCCAGCTCCCGTCGGTGGCTGAACCCGCTGCATCTGCCGCTGTATGCCGACCGCCCAGCCGAATTGAGCAACGAGCCTGGCGCGCTCATCGACCGCGACCGAGTGTGGGCCGCGAAGCGACAAGCGCTGAGCCAGCGATACCAGACCGAGGCAGCCGCCACCGACTGGCGTGGATGGGCCCGGGCGCAGGGACAGGAACTCTGGCGGTTCTGCACGTTCGCCGCCCTCGCCGACCGCCACGGGCCCGCATGGCAGCAGTGGCCCGAGGAGTTGCGCCACCCCGACTCCCCCGCCGTGGCCGACCTCCCCATCACGGACCACCAATTCGCGGCGGCGTGCGAGTTTCACGCCTGGATGCAGTACCTCGTGCACCAGGAACTCGGACGCACCTCCGCCGGAGCCGGTGTGGCACTGATCGGCGATCTCGCCGTGGGGTGCTCCAGCGACGGGGCCGACGCATGGCTGCACCAGGATCTGATGGCCCTCGGTGTGTCCATCGGCGCCCCGCCCGACCCGTTCAACGCTGCCGGGCAGGACTGGGGGTTGCCACCGTTCATCCCGTGGCGGCTGCGCGCTGCCCAGTACGCGCCGTTCATCGCACTCGTGCGCGCTGCCTGCCGTCACATGGGCGGCCTCCGCATCGACCACGTGATGGGCCTGTTTCGCCAGTTCTGGGTGCCTGCCGGCGGCTCGCCCGCCGAGGGCGCCTACGTGCACCTACCGGCACACGAGATGCTGGCCATCATTCGTATCGAGTCCACCCGCGCCGGCACGTTCGTGATCGGCGAAGACCTCGGCACCGTGGAGGCCGGAGTTCGCGAAGCCCTACGCGACAGCGGCATCCTCGGCACGAAGGTGTGGTGGTTCGACCAAGCGTGTGAGCAGTGGCCCGAAGCCAACCTCGCCACCGTCACCACACACGACCTCCCCACCACGGCTGGCGTGTGGTTCGGTGCCGACGGCAGCGACGAGATGTACGACGCGCTGCATGCGCTGGTACCCGGCACCGACGCCACCGCAGCCGCTGTGGGTGTGCACGCTGCCGTTGCATCCAGCCCCGCCCAGCTGGTGCTCGTCACCACCGACGACCTCGCCGGAATGCTGGAGCGGCCGAACCGGCCGGGAACCACCAACGACAAGGAACCGAACTGGAGTCGCCGACTTGCTGCGGGCGTGGATCGACTGTTCGATGCCGAGCCGGGCACACAGATCGTCGCTGTCTTCACTAACGTCGCACGGAACGACACGATTCTGGGGGACTGAGAATGAAGGCCACCGCAGCGGTGCTCCGTGGAGCAGACCAGCCGTACGCCATCGAGGAGATCGATCTCCGCGATCTGCGTCCGCATGAAGTGCTGGTCCGCATCGTCGCTGCCGGCATGTGCCACACCGACGTGCTGCCCCGCGTCCCGGGCTTCATTGCTGCACCGCCGATCGTGGCCGGTCACGAAGGAGCCGGCGTCGTGGAAGCTGTCGGCGGCGATGTCACCCGGGTGAGCGTTGGCGACCACGTGGTGCTGTCGTTCGACTCGTGTGGCGCGTGCGCGAACTGCAACGCCGGCCAGCCCGCCTATTGCGACACCTTCATCGTGCGCAACCTGTTCGGCCGTGAACTCGATGGCACGAACACTGCCACCGACGCATCGGGCGCCCCTGTGGCCGCTCGCTGGTTCGGCCAGAGTTCGTTCGCCTCGCACGCCATCACCACCGAACGCAACACCGTGGTGGTCGACAAGGCCCTGCCGCTGGAGAAGCTCGGCCCGCTCGGCTGCGGCATCCAGACCGGCGCTGGCAGCATTCTCGGCGCACTCGACGTGCAACCCGGCACCAGCGTGGCCGTGTTCGGCTCTGGCGCCGTGGGTCTCGCCGCAGTGATGGCCGCCAAGGTGGCTGGTGCCACCACCATCGTCGCCGTCGACCT
>CANHST010000244.1 GCA_947463235.1 Acidimicrobiaceae bacterium | reverse complement strand
TCGAAGTCACCACCGGCCCCCTTGGTCAGGGCTTTGCGAATGCGGTGGGTATGGCGCTCGCGGAGCGCCACCTGCGTGCCAGCTTCGGCTCCGACGTGCAGCACCACCACACGTTCGTGGTGGCGGGCGACGGCTGCCTGATGGAGGGTGTCAGCCACGAGGCTGCGTCCATTGCTGGCCACCAGCAACTCGGTGGTCTCATCTGCATGTACGACGACAACCACATCACGATCGACGGCGACACGAACCTCACACTCAGCGACGACGTGGTCGGACGCTTCACTGCCTACGGCTGGCACGTCGAGCAGCTCGGCGAGATCGCCGACGACTGCGACGCGCTGGAGGCCGCCATCCGCCGGGCGATGGCCGTCACCGACCAGCCGAGCCTGCTGGTGTTGCGTTCACACATCGGCACCCCCAGCCCCGATCTCACCGACCGCCACGAGGCACACGGCAACCCCTTCAACGCCGAGCAGATCTCCCGCACCAAGGCCGTGATGGGCGTCCCCGACGAAGCCTTCTGGGCGCCCGACGACCTCGTCGCCGCCTACCGCGCCCACTGCGCCGGGCGTGGCGCCGCTGCCGTGCAGGCTTGGCAGGCCCGCTTCGATGCAGCCACGCTCGACCGTGCGGCCTGGGACGCATGCTGGGGCGCCACCGGCGTTGCCGGCTGGCAGGACTCGCTGCCCACCTTCGAGCAGGGTGAGAAGATTGCCACCCGCGTTGCCATCGAGAAGGCGTTCAACGCATCGCTCGCCTCCGTGCCAGGTCTGGTGGCCGGAGCCGCCGACCTCACCGGTAACACCGGCACCAAGTTGGCAGGCCAATCTCCGATGTCGCCCAGCTCCCCTGCTGGTCGTCAGATGCACTACGGCGTGCGCGAGCACGGTATGGGCTCGGCGATGGTGGGCATGGCGCTACATGGCGGGGTGTTGCCCGCAGGCGGCACGTTCTTCGTCTTCCTCGACTACATGCGGCCGCCCGTGCGTCTTGCTGCTCTCAGTGGCGCCAAGGTGATCTTCGTGTTCACCCACGACTCGGTCGGTGTCGGTGAAGATGGTCCCACGCACCAGCCAGTCGAGCACGTCGCTTCGCTACGCGTCATCCCCGGCCTCCAGGTCATCCGCCCAGCCGACGCGAACGAAACCGTGGAAGCCTGGCGCGCTGCGGTCGAGCACGACGGCCCCACTGCTCTCGTGCTCACCCGACAGAACGTCACGGTGTGCACCGACGGCTCGGCCGTCGCGGTGGGCGCCGCCACGGTGCTCGACACCGACAACCCGCAGGTGGTGCTCCTCGCCACCGGTTCGGAAGTGAGCCTCTGCGTGGAGGCCGCCGCTGCGCTCGCCGCAGAGGGGGTGCGCGCCCGAGTGGTGAGCATGCCGTCGGTCGACCGCTTCCTCGGCCAGCCTGCGCCATACCAGGCCGATGTGCTGCCCGCCGGTGTGCCGGTGCTTTCGGTGGAGGCTGGCGTCACGTTCGGATGGGCCCAGTTCGCCGACGACTCCATCGGCATCGACCGGTTCGGAGCCAGCGCCCCGGGCAATCTGGTGATGGAAAAGCTCGGACTCAACGTCGCCAACGTGGTGGCTCGCGCCACTGCTCTCGCTGCCTCGAAAGGCTGACCCATGGATCGTCTGTCTCGCCTCTATCAGGAGTTCGGCCAGAGCCCCTGGCTCGACAACTTGAAGCGCAGCTACATCACCGATGGCACCCTCGACCGTCTCATCGCCCGTGGCGTTCGTGGCCTCACCAGCAACCCCACCATCTTTCAGAAGGCCATCCAGGGGGAAGCCGACTACGACGAGCAATTCCAGGAACTTGTCGGTGAAGGCGGCACGATCACCGACCATTACTGGAGCATGGTGCTGCGCGATATCCACGGAGCACTCGACGCCTTCGCCACGCTCTATCACGACAGCCATGGCGGCGACGGCTTCGTATCGGTGGAGGTCGACCCCGGCCTGGCGCACGACGGCCCCGGTACCGAGATCGCGGCTCGCAACCTGCACGAGCAGATCAACCGACCGAACCTGATGGTGAAGATCCCCGGCACCGAGGAAGGTCTCGCTGCGATCCAGCAGATGATTGCCGAGGGGCGCAGCATCAACGTCACACTCATCTTCAGCCTCGACCGCTACCAGAAGGTGATGGACGCGTACATCGCCGGACTGGAGGCCTACGTGGCGACGCCCGGCGCGCAACCGGCGAAGGTGGCCAGCGTGGCCAGTTTCTTCATCAGCCGCGTCGACAGCGAGGTCGATGCTCGCCTCGATGCCATCGGTACGCCCGACGCGTTGGCGCTGAAGGGCAAGGCCGCAATTGCTCAGGCCCACCTCGCCTATCAGGCCTACGAGCGCACCTTCAGCGGCCCCCGCTGGGACGCCCTGGCGGCAGCCGGAGCCGTGCCGCAGCGCCCGCTGTGGGCCAGTACCTCCACGAAGAACCCGTCGTACCCCGACACGCTGTACGTCGACACGCTCATCGGACCCAACACCGTGAACACGCTGCCCGACGCCACCATCGAAGCGTTCGCGGATCACGGCACTCTCGCCCGCACCATCGACGCCGACCCAGCCCAGGCCGCCGCCGATTGGGCTGCGCTCACCGCCGTCGGCATCGACCTCGACGACGTCGCGGCGAAGCTGGAGCGCGAGGGTGTGGCGAGCTTCCAGAAGAGCTTCACCGAGCTGCTCGACGCATTGGTCGGCAAGGCCGCCACCTTCGACTGATCGGCCACCATGCCCGAGCTTCATCCCGCCGACGAACTGTTCGCCTCGCTGCTCGAGGGCATGCCCACGGGTGCCGACAAGCGGCACGCGCAACAGCTGCTTCGCGCCGCTGTCGACCTCGTGCAGCAACATCCCGAAACACTCGACCTGAAGATTGCTGCAGCAGCGCTGCAGGAAATGGGCGACGCCTTCGAGATGTTCTCGCACTCCAAGGGTGAGCCGAAGGTCACCATCTTCGGCTCAGCGCGCACCAAACCCGACGACCCGCTCTACCGGGCGACGAAGGAAGTCGCGTACCGCCTCGCGGTGGAGGGCTGGATGGTCATCACCGGCGCAGGGCCCGGCATCATGCAGGCCGGCATGGAGGGCGCCGGACGCGAGCACAGCATCGGCGTGTCGATTCGCCTTCCCTTCGAGCAGAGCGCCAACGAGGTGATTCTCGGCGACTCGAAGTACGTGAGCATGAAGTACTTCTTCACTCGCAAGTTGATGCTCATCAAGGAGAGCCTCGGATTCGTGTGCATGCCCGGCGGGTTCGGCACCATCGACGAAACGTTCGAACTGCTCACGCTCACCCAGACCGGTAAGGGCCTGCCGGTGCCCATCGTGTTCCTCGACGTGCCCGGCGACCCCTACTGGGACACCGTCGATGCATTCGTGCGCGAACAGCTCGTCGCCCGCGGGCTGGTAGCCGAGGCCGACCGCTCGCTGTATCGCATCACCGACGACCCCGAGGTCGCGGTGAACGAGATCATCGGCTTCTACCGCAACTACGACTCCATGCGGTACGTAGGCGACACGCTCATCATCCGCCTCAAGCACGAACCGACGGCCGAGCAGATGCAGTTGCTGAACCGCCGCTTCGGTCACCTCTGCAAGACCGGTGGCATCCATCCGGCAGAGGCGTTCGGGCCGGAGAAGAAGGAGGGCGACAAACTGCACCTCCACCGGATCGCGTTCGTGTTCGCCAAGCACGGTTACGGTGACCTGCGCGAGATGATCGATCTCTGCAACACCTTCTGAGGGGGGCGCGTCATGCATGTCACCGAGTTGTGGAACTACCCAGTGAAGTCGATGATCGGCAGCCGCGTTCCAGAAGCAGATTTCACCGAACTCGGCATGCTGGGCGATCGCACGTGGGCGCTGCGAGACGTTGCCGGCGGCTACCTTGCCAACACCCGCCAGACCCCCGGCATCATGCAGTTCGCCGCCGCTCCCCTCCCGACCGGTCATGTGGCCATCTCCTTGCCCGACGGGCGCAGCCTCAGCAGTACCGACGACGACGCGAATGAGGTGCTGTCGGAGGCGCTGGGACGCGAGGTGCGACTGGAGCGACTGCCCGCCGCAACCGACCTCGATGCGTTCCGGCGCAAGCCCGACCCCACCGTCACCGACCCGATGACCCACCTGCGTGAGATCTTCGCCCGTGAGGCCGACGAGCCGCTGCCCGACTTCACCAAATTCGGCCCGAGCGTGATGGAGTTCGAGTCGCCACCCGGCACCTTCTACGACTGCTTCCCGCTGATGATCATGAGCACGTCTGCGTTGCGCTCGATGGCTGCCGCACTGCCGGACTCGGTGATCGACGTGCGCCGCTTCCGTCCCACGTTCGTGGTCGACACGGGTGATGCACCCGGCCACCCCGAGTTCGATTGGACCGGTCAGCGATTCGCCATCGGCTCCGCTGTGGTGGAAGTGATCAACGACTGCCCGCGCTGCGCCTCGCTGACCAAGCAGATCAACGCCGACATCCCCCAAGACCGCGCCATCCTGCGCCACGTGGTGAAGGACCTCGGTCAGGCCGTCGGCATGTACGCCAACGTGGTGCAGCCCGGCACCATCACCCAGGGCGACGATCTCGTTCCGCTCTGAGAT
>CANHST010000243.1 GCA_947463235.1 Acidimicrobiaceae bacterium | reverse complement strand
GTTGTTCCAGTCGCCCACGAACGCCACCGTTCGCCCATCGAGCGAGCCGTGCACCTGCTGCATCGTGAGCATGTCGGCCAAGGCCTGCAGCGGATGCGACCAGTCGCTGAGCATGTTCACGACGGGCACCGGACTGCACGCGGCCATGCGAACAACCTTGTCGTGGTGGAACACGCGTGCTGCGAGCACGGCGTGGTAGCCCGCCATCACGCGGGTGACGTCCTCCACGCTCTCGCGCACGTCGAGGCCGATCTCCTCACCACGGGTGTACACAGGATGACCCCCGAGGTGCACCACTGCCATCTCCATGGAATGGCGGGTGCGGTTCGATGGCTTCTCGAAGATGAGGGCCACGCCCTGACCAGCGAGCACCGCAGGAAGACCGGGGCGCTGCGCGAGTTGCAGCATGGTGACGAGTTCGTCGCTCGTGAACTCGGGGATGTCGAGCAGATGCCGGGTCACGGCGCCACCTCCTGGAGGACGGACTGAAGAATGGCCACGGCTTCGGCGATCTCGGCCGACGACACGGTGAGCGGCGGCGCAAGGCGCAACGCCGTGGCGTTCACGGCGTTGGTGACCAACCCGCGCTCCAGCGCTGCGAGGTACACGGTCTTGGCATCGACGCCGTCGAGTTCGATCGCCAGCAGCAGTCCGGCACCGCGCACTTCCGAGACATGCGGCAGAGAACGCAGTGCGGCACTGAGTTCTGCGCCGCGCTCGCGGGCCAGCCGAGGCGCATCGATGCGATGCATCTCATCGATCACCGCGCTGACGGCCGCAGTGGCGATGGCCGTGCCGCTGTAGGTGCTGCCGTGGTCACCCGGTTGGAACACACTGGCCACCGAACGCTTTGCCCACAGAGCACCAACAGGAAAGCCGTTGCCCATCGCCTTCGCGAGGGTGACAACATCGGGCACCACGCCGGCGTGCTGGAAACCGAACCACTCCCCTGTGCGGGCGAAGCCAGTCTGCACTTCGTCCATCATGAGCAGTAGGCCGCGCTCGTCGCAGAGTGCGCGGACTGCCCGCAGGTAGTCGGGGTCTGCGGGCACGACGCCGCCTTCACCCTGCACGGGCTCGAGCAGCACGGCGGCAATGGTCGGGTCGATGGCTGCCTCGAGTGCAGCAAGGTCGTTGAAGGGCACATGGCGGAACCCGTCGGGCATCGGCTGAAACGGCTCGTGCTTGGCCGGTTGCCCGGTGGCCGCCAACGCAGCGAGCGTGCGACCGTGAAAGCTGCCGAAGGCACTGATGACGCCGTGGCGTCCCCGCCCACCGAACTTGCGGGCCAACTTCAAGGCGGCCTCGTTGGCCTCGGCGCCGCTGTTGCAGAAGAACACCTGGCCCTGCTCGCCCGTGGCAGCCTCGAACATCGAGACCAACTGGACTGCGGCGCGAGTGGCCACCGGGTTTGCGAAGAAGTTGCTGACGTGGAGGAGGGTGTTCGCCTGCTCGGCGATGGCTTGTGCCACGACCGGGTTCGAGTGCCCGAGGGATGTGACGGCGATCCCGCAGAGGAAGTCGAGATACCGCTTGCCGGAGGTGTCCCACAGTTCGGTTCCGCTGCCGCGTTCGAACATCACCTGTGGAGCGCCGAAGACCGGCATGAAGGGGCAGTACTCGAGACCGCCCTCGTCGAATGCGTGCGAACTCATCTGACCATCGTTCCGATCCCCTCGTCGGTGAAGATTTCGAGCAGCAGCACATGGGGAATGCGACCGTCGAGGATGTGGGCGCGGCGCACGCCGTTGCGCACGGCCTGCACGCAACTTTCCACCTTGGGGATCATTCCCCCAGCGATGGTGCCATCGGCCATCAGCGCATCGAGTTCATCGGGCGTGGTCTGGCGAATGAGGCTGTCGGGGTCGCTGACAACACGGCGCAAACCCTCGATGTCGGTGAGATAGACCAACTTCTCGGCCCCGAGCGCCTCAGCGATCGCGCCAGCGACGGTGTCGGCGTTGATGTTGTATGCCTGACCATTCGCGTCGGTACCGATGGTGGCCACCACGGGCACGAACTCGTCGTCGAGCAGTGCCTGGAGGATGGTGGGGTTGATGGACTCCACATCACCCACGAAGCCCAACTCGGGGTCGCGGGCCGTGGCTCGGATCAGGCCGGCATCCTCGCCGCTCACGCCGACGGCGAGCGAGCCATGCACGTTGATCGCGGCGACCAGTTGAGGGTTCACCTGACCGATGAGCACCATGCGCACGATGTCGACGGTCTCGTTGTCGGTGACGCGCAACCCGTTGCGGAACTCGGTGACCTTGCCGAGGCGCTGCATCAGATCGCTGATCTGCGGGCCGCCGCCATGCACCACTACCGGCCGCATCCCGACCTGGCGCATCAGCACGATGTCCTCGGCGAACAATTGCAGGGCGTCATCGTCGCTGGCGCCGGCCAGCGCGTTGCCGCCGTACTTCACCACCACTACCTGGCCGGCGAAGCGGCGGATGTACGGCAGCGCCTCCACGAGCACGGCCGCCTTGTCGAACGGTGTTGCGCTCACGGATACATCCCCACTGCCGCCAGCCCGGCGGTCTCCGGAAGGCCGAGTGCCACGTTGGCGGCCTGTACGGCACCGCCCGACGCTCCCTTGGCCAGGTTGTCGATGGCACAGATCGAGATCACCGTGCCGGTGCGCTGGTCGAACCGGACCGTGAGGTGGGCGGCGTTGCTGCCCATCACGGCCTTGGTGGACGGTGAGGTCTCGCTGACCACGACGAACGGTTCACCTGCGTAGGCGGCCGACATCGTGGCCATCAGCGACTCGGTGGAGACATCCGCCGTCGGCTTGGCGTAGCAGGTGGCAAGGATGCCGCGATTCATCGGGGCGAGGTGCGGGGTGAACAGCACCTGCGCACCGACTTCCTGTTCGATCTCCGGCGTGTGCCGGTGGTCGAGCAACCCATAGGCCTGCACGTCCTCGTCGGCGCTGCAGAACAGGCTGGAGTGCTTCAGGCCACGGCCGGCACCACTGATGCCGGTGATGCTGTTCACCACGATGCCGGAGGTGTGTACCAGGCCAGCCCGAACGAGCGGAGCCAGGGCCAGAGTGGCTGCAGTGACGTGGCAACCGGGGGTGGCGACGAGTCGTGCGCCCTTCAACGCGGCCCGGTGCAGTTCGGGCAGGCCGTAGACCGCCTCTGCCAACATCGCTGGTTGATCGTGCTCGAAGCCGTACCAGCCCGGGTACAACGACGCGTCCTTCAGCCGGTACGCGGCCGACAGGTCGACGATGCAACCCACCGAACCCACCAACTGCGGCGCCAGCGCCATGCTGGCTTCGTGCGGCAACCCGAGGAAGACCACGTCGAGGCCGTCGGCGCGAGCGGGGTCGAATGCTTCGAACACCAGATCCGGGTACCTCGCGGCGAGGCTCGGGTACAGCGAAGCCGCCCGCACCCCGGCCTGGGTATCGCCGGTGGCGTACGCCACTTTGAAGTCGGGGTGCTGAGCGCACAACCGCAGGAGTTCGGCGCCGGTGTAACCCGACGCTCCGATGATGCCTACACGCGTCATAGACGCATGATCATACGGGATTCCGTATTGTCATGCAACGCTTGCGGCGTTCGCCACGAACCGCACATCGACCGTGGTGACCCCGAGACCGCCGAGCATGGTCTCGAGCATGGCCCGAACGTTCGCCTGCGCGGTCACCAGCAGATCCGTGGCCACCGCAGCGTCGGCGATCTTCTGCGACGCTGCTTCGTAGAGCGGTGCCTCGCTGGTGGGATTGTCGCTGAAGATGCCGCCGATGCGGTTCAGGATGCCCCGGTCACGGTTCATCACGTGGCTGAGACTGCGGTCGAACTGCGGCTCGCCGAGGGTGGCCGTGGGCACCTCGATCGTGACGCTGGTTCGATCATCGCTGAACACCACCGCCCCATCGCCGAGGTGTGAGAAGTCGACCACGGCATCCACGCTGGCGACGGCCACGAACTGCACCCGTTCGCCGGCGATCGCCGCAGGGAGATACTGCACGTCGTGCTCTTGGTCGATCGTGACCTCGAACCGACCCTGGGCGGCGTGGTACTCGGCGAGATCCCGGAGATCGAGCAAGATCGGCGGGGCCGAGTGATCGATCGTCGTCGTCGCGAACGGGTTGCCCATCTGCAGACCCACCCCCACCGCAATGGCGATCAGAGCGCCGACGACCAATCCGACGACGAGCGTGGGAAGCGACCGACGACGCGGCGTGCGCTGCTGGAACATGTTGTTCTCCTTCGGTGGCCCCCTGTGGCCCACCGAGCGGTTTGGACGTGCAGAATGGGGGCGTGAGTTCCCACGACGCACCGATTCCTGGCTCTACCAAGGGCCAACTGCTGGTGGCGACTCCCCCGTTGGCCGACCCCAACTTCGATCGCACAGTCGTGTACATGCTCGAGCATCACGACGACGGCGCCGTGGGAGTGGTGTTGAATCGGCCAACGCCACACGAACTTCCCGATGGCATTGCGCGCTGGGAGCCTCATCTGAGTTCGCCGAGGGTGCTCTTCGAAGGCGGCCCCGTCGCGCTGGATGCATTGATCGCGCTCGCTCGGGTGGAAGCACCCGACGACGATGTGTGGAGCCCGGTGGTGGGCGACCTCTCGTCGGTCGATCTCGCGCTGGACCCCGGCCTGGTGGCG
>CANHST010000242.1 GCA_947463235.1 Acidimicrobiaceae bacterium | reverse complement strand
TCGGGTGTGTACGGGTCGGTCAATCGCTTGGCGATCACGCCATCGAGGCCAGCGCCTTCGAATTCGGTGAACCATTGCGCCGCCACCGCGGGGTCGGCGGTGTTGGGGCAGAGGTAGATCGGCGGTGCCGCGTCGTCGAGCAAGTGCTGCAAGAGCGGCAGCCGCTCCGACAACGGGGCGTCGAGCAACGAACGATCGTCGAGCGCCAGCAGGTCGAACGCCACGAACGACGCTGGGGTCTCCGCCGACAGGCGACGGACGCGAGATTCGGCGGGATGAATGCGTTGCAGCAGCGCATCGAAATCGAGTCCGGTGTCGTCGAGCGCCGGCAGCACGATCTCGCCGTCCACCACGCAGCGCTCGGGAAGCGCTCGCAACAGCGGCTGGATGAGCTCGGGAAAGTACCGGTTGAACGGTCGCTTGTCGCGGCTGTGCAGTTCCAGTTCTGGACCGTCGCGGAACACGATGCAGCGAAAGCCGTCCCATTTGGGTTCGTACACCCAGTCGGTTCCCTCGGGGATGCCCTCGGTGAGTTTGGCCAGCATCGGGGCGATGGGTGGTGCGATCGGCAACGACATCCGGTGCAGTCTGCCGCAATCCCGTGATGTTCCGATTCGGCCTCTCATGTGACCAAGCGGCCGTCGGGCAACTAGGTTTCCCCGACGTGACCTCGAATCCCATGGTTGAGAAGCTCGACGACCTCCGCAGCCGCCGCGAGCAGGCCCACAACGCCGGTTCGCAGCGCTCGGTCGAACGCCAGCACGAGAAAGGCAAGATGCTCGCTCGCGAGCGCATCGACTACTTCCTCGATCCGGGCAGCTTCCAGGAACTCGACATGCTGGCCCGCCACCGCGCCCACGCCGCCGGTCTCGAAGAGCGTCCCTACACCGACGGTGTGATCACCGGCTGGGGCACCGTGGACGGCCGCAAGGTATTCGTGTTCAGCCAGGACTTCACCGTGTTCGGTGGCGCGCTTGGCGAGGTGTTCGCCGAGAAGATCCACAAGCTCATGGACCTGGCACTCAAGGTGGGCGCACCCGTGGTGGGCCTGAACGACGGCGCCGGCGCCCGCATCCAGGAGGGTGTGGTCAGCCTCGCCAGCTACGGCGGCATCTTCTACCGCAACGTGTTGTCCAGCGGTGTGGTGCCGCAGATCTCCGTCATCCTCGGCCCGTGCGCCGGCGGTGCCGTGTACAGCCCGGCCATGACCGACTTCATCTTCATGGTGCGCGAGACCAGCCACATGTTCATCACCGGCCCCGATGTGGTGAAGACGGTGACCGGCGAGGAAGTGACGCTGGAGGAACTCGGTGGCGCCATGAGCCACGCCAGCAAGAGCGGTGTGGCCACGTTCGTGTCCGCCGACGAAAAGGCCTGCCTCGACGACGTTCGCTTCCTGCTGAGCTTCCTCCCGAGCAACAACCTCGAGGAAGCCCCCGCGGTGGATACGGGCGACGACCCCGACCGTCTGTGCCCCGATCTGCAGACCATTCTTCCGGCCTCGCCGAACCAGCCCTACGACATGAAGAAGGTCATCAAGGAAGTCGTCGACGACGGCGAATTCTTCGAGTACTTCCCGCACTGGGCGAAGAGCATCGTGTGCGGCTTCAGCCGCGTCGATGGCCACCCGGTGGGCATCGTGGGCAACCAGCCGATGATGCTGGCCGGTGTGCTCGACATCGAGAGCAGCGAGAAGGCCGCCCGCTTCGTGCGCACCTGCGATGCCTTCAACATCCCGCTGCTCACCTTTGTGGATGTGCCCGGCTTCCTTCCCGGCGTGGACCAGGAGTACGGCGGCATCATCCGCCACGGCGCCAAGCTGCTGTACGCCTACTGCGAAGCCACCGTGCCGCGCATCCAGATCATCACCCGCAAGGCCTACGGCGGTGCGTACGTGGTGATGAACAGCAAGTCCATCGGTGCCGACCTGGCCTACGCATGGCCCACCGCCGAGTTGGCCGTGATGGGTCCGCAGGGTGCCGTGGAAATCGTGTACCGCCGCGAGCTGCAGCAGGCCGCCGACCCGGTGGCTCGCCGTGCAGAGCTGGTGGCCGAGTACACCGAGAAGTACGCCAACCCGTACAACGCTGCCGAGCGTGGCTACATCGACGACGTGATCGACCCGGCCGAGACACGCCAGAAGATCGTGCAGGGTCTGCGCATGCTGCGCACCAAGCGCGAGGAACTGCCCCGCCGCAAGCACGGCAACGTGCCGCTGTGATGGAGGCCCGCATTTCGCCGGTTCCCACCGAGGAAGAGGCGGTGGCCATCGTCGCTGCGGTGGAGGCGTTGTGGCCCAAGCCGGTCATTGCGGCCGAGGCTGAGAACCCGTTGCGCACGCCGAGTTGGCGCTTCAGCGGACGCTGGTGGAGCAAGCCGCTTCCCCAGCGCCGCGACCGCCCGTTCCGCTGACCGCCGAGGTTCCGCGAGACCCCCAACGCTGGGGTATACGGTCGCGGGCATGAGTTCCATGCCTCCCCCGCCCCCGCCGCCCCCGTCGTATGCGCCGACCCAGCCCACGTTCGGGCAGCAGTACGCATCCTTCGGAGCGCGCCTCGGTGGGCACATCATCGACAACCTGTTGTACGGGGCCCTGCTGGCAGTGTTCGCCGTGCCCGGCATCATCATGATCTTCGCCGGGGGCAAGGACTGCGCCGACAAGATCGACGCCGCAAACGGTGCCGACGTGACCTGTTCCGGTAGCGACCTCAACGCTGGTCTCATCGCCGGCGGTATCGGCCTCCTCGTCCTCGGCCTCATCGTCGTCGCGGTCATCTACCTTCGGGCACTCGGACGCACCGGCCAGACCTGGGGTCGCAAGATCGTGGGCGTGAAGGTGGTCCGACAGCAGGGCGACGCGCCGATTGGTGTTGGCATCGCACTGGCGCGCACCCTGCTCGAGCAGGTCCTCGGGCAGCTCTGCTTCCTCAACTACCTCTGGATGTTGTGGGACAAGGACAACCAGACGTGGCACGACAAGATCGTCAACACCGTCGTCGTGAAGGCCTGACCGGCTCGACCAACTCGCCGCTCGCGACGCCCGGCTACGGTTCACGCCGTGGACGTCACCACTGTTGCCGATGATCTCGTCGTGTTCCACGACGGTCTGATTACCACGCGCTTCGAGGGCCTGAAACCGGGCGTTGCGCACACGCTGCTCGGCACCGAGGTCACCACGCTCACTCGACCGAGCGGCGAGTTCCTCGGCCGATTCACCACCGTGAACGACGTGCACTTCGGCGAGACCGAGTGCGGCCGCGTCGGCGACAGTCCGGAGGGGCCGATTCAACGGCCCAACCCCGGCGACGAGCCGTACCCCGAGGTGATGAACCGCGGTGCGGTGCAGGAGATGCTGGCCATCGACCCGCTCGCCGTGGTGGTGAAGGGCGATCTCTCCCAGGACGGCCAGCCCGAGGAGTGGGCAGCATTCGAAGCGTGCTACCGAACGGCGTTCGGCAACCGACTGCACGTCGTGCGTGGCAACCACGACGCCTATCAGGGCCAGACCGGCTACGACGGCGACCAGTGGATCGAGTTGCCCGGTGTGGTGGTGGCACTGCTCGACACCGTCATCCCCGAGCGCACCACCGGCACCATTCGCGCCGAGCAACTCGATTGGCTCGAAACGCTCGCCGCCGCCAGCGATCGCCCGGTGATCGTGATGGGACACCACCAGCAATGGATTCCGGGTGGCGACAGTGCGCATCGAAGCAACGACTACTTCGGTCTGCACCCCGATGCCAGCGATGCACTCGATGAGGTGTGCGCGCGGCAGCGTCGCATCGTGGCGTACACCGCAGGCCACACCCACCGGCACCGCGTGCGCACCATGGAACGCAGTGGCGTGCCGTCCATCGAGATCGGCTGCGTGAAGGACTTCCCCGGCACGTGGGCCGAGTACCGCGTGTACGAAGGCGGCATCACGCAGGTGGTGCACCGCGTCTCCACCCCTGAGGCACTGGCCTGGAGCGAACGCTGCCGCCACCTCTACACCGACTTCGGCGTGAATTACGAGGCCTACGCACTGGGCGATCTGGAGGACCGATGCTGCACGATCCCGCTGCGGTGAGAGCGGCGTTCGCCGAAGGTGCCGCAACCTTTCTCGACACGTTGCGCGACGTGACCCTCGAGCAGTGGGACCGCCCCGGCGCGTTGGGTGAATGGACCACACGTGAGTTGGCCGCCCATGCGATGCGAGCCTTCACCACCATCGATACCTCCCTTCAGGCGCAACCCACCACCGACCGCGTGATGGCCGATGCGTCGGAGTACTACGGCACGGTGCTGGCGGACGCAGGGGTGCACCAGAGCGTGCTCGACCGGGCTCGTCAGGCGGCGCGCCAACTGGTCGACCCGGTGGGCGAAGCCGAAGTCACGTCGGCGCACACGCTGGCACTGGTGGCGTCCACGCCCGACGACGAGCCCGTGAACACCTTCGCCGGCCAGATCACGCTCTCGGAGTACCTGGCCACGCGTGTGGTGGAGCTGGGGGTGCACACACTCGACCTGCAACGTGCCACCGGCCAGTTACCCGAACTGCATCCCGACTCCTCGGCCATCATCGTGTCGGTGCTCACGTCGTTGGCCTCGCCCGTGCCGTTGATCCTGGCGCTCACGGGCCGCAACCCGTTGGCCGACGGCTACAACGTGCTCGGCTGAACCCCATGGTCGCCGCACCG
>CANHST010000241.1 GCA_947463235.1 Acidimicrobiaceae bacterium | reverse complement strand
CGCAGCAGAAGCAGGGCGTTGATAGCGATCATGGTGACGATTTCCCACCGGGGAACGTGGAACAGAATGGCCAGCACGGGGAGGCCGATGATCAGTGCGATGGAGGCCACGGAACTCTTCTTGCTGATCCTCAACACCAGGTACCAGATCGCCCCGAGGATGAGACTGATGACGGGCTGCATCACGAACATGGCGCCCGCCATGGTGGCCACCCCCTTGCCGCCCTTGAACCCGCGAGTCACCGGGAACATGTGGCCCAGCACACTCGCGGCGATCATGCCGTAGGCCACCTTGTCGCCCGCCAGCACCATGCCGACCGCTGCGGGAATGATGCCCTTCAGCGCATCGAGCGCGAACACCATCACGCCCCACTTGCGGCCCATGATGCGCGACACGTTGCTGGCACCAGGGTTGCCCGAGCCCACCTTGGTGATGTCGATGCCCTTGGTGCGCGCCACCATCACGGCACTGGGAAAGGTGCCGAGGAAGTACGCCGGGATCACCATCAGCCACCACATGATGGGGCCACGTTAGGTGACGACGAGGCGCCGCTCCGGCTTGGTGTGATCTTGTGAAGGACGTGGCTTCAGTAACACCGGCACCGCCGCCAGTTCGGCCAGCGCCACCTCGCCGTCGCCCCCCACGCATTCCGGGTCGGGACCGTCGAGTGGGAGGCCAGTGAAGAACTTGGCGGCCATGCAACCGCCCTGGCAGGCGTCGAACGCACCGCAGCTGGCGCAGGCACCGGCCGATTGGGGCTCGCGCAGCGAGGTGAACAGATCGCTCTGCTTCCAGACCTTGCTGAACCCGCCGAGGTCGCGGACGTTGCCAGCCTTGAACTCGTCGTGAATCACGAACGGGCAGGCGTATACGTCGCCGATGGGGTCGATGAGGCACACGACGCGACCGGCACCGCACATGTTTAGGCCGGGCAACGGATCGCCGAGGGCGTTGAGGTGGAAGAACGAGTCGCCGGTGAGCACGTTCTCACCGTTCGCCATCAGCCAGTTGTAGATCTCGCGCTGCTGGGCGTTGGTGGGGTGCAGGTGGTCCCAGCTGTCGACTCCGCGCCCGCTGGGCCGTAGGCGGGTGACCCGCAACTGTGCGCCGTAGGAATCGGCGAGTGCCTTGAAGGCGTCGAGCTGCGGCACGTTCTGCCGCGTGACCACGACGCTGATCTTGAAGGGTCCGAAGTTGGCGGCCGCCAGATTGTCCATGGCACGGCGGGCCATGTCGAAGCTGCCCTCGCCGCGCACGGCGTCGTTGGTGGCGGCGTCCACTCCGTCGAGGCTGATCTGGATGTCGAGGTAATCCATCGAGGCCAGACGGCGCGCCTTCTCGGCATCGATGAACGCTCCGTTGGTGGAGAACTTCACGCCGATGCCATTGCCTACCGAGTACTCGACGAGTTCGAAGAAGTCGCGGCGCACCATTGGCTCGCCGCCGCCGATGTTGATGTAGAAGACCTGCAGATCGCGGAGTTCGTCGAGCACGCGCTTGGCTTCGGCGGTGGACAACTCGCGTGAGTCGCGCTGGCCTGACGACGACAGGCAGTGCACGCACTGCAGGTTGCAGGCGTAGGTGAGTTCCCAGGTGAGGCAGATCGGCGCATCGAGGCCGTTCTTCAGCTGCGTGGTGAGTGTCTCAGCGCTCAACGATGATCTCCGACTTCATCAACGACTCGACGGCCTTGGTGAACGACGGCCAGCGTCGTTGGTCGATGCCGCACGCCTGTAGTGCAGCGGACAGTGTGGGGTGGTCGGCGAGTTCCTTCGCCAGGGCCACCATGTCGACATGCTGCAGGAACACCAGACGGCGGTTGCCGTAGTGGTACGCAAGCGCGCCGAACGGTTCGGGTCGCAATGCCACCTGCGGATGCAGCGCCAGCGGGCGCTCCAGCAGCGGGCTCAACAGATCAGTAGACACCGCACATGCCGTCGATGGAGATTTCCTCCACCAACAGCTCTTCCTCGACGACGATGTCCTGCTCGGCGGGTTCGATGATGCTGTCCTGCTCCATTCCGCCGAGGTTACCCCCACTGACCCCGGTTGTCGCTAGCGTGCATCAGCCTTGTGAGTGACGATCTGTTTCCCGAACTCGACGCCGAGCAGGCGTACCTGGCGTACTCGTTGCGGTGCCGCGACGCAATGGTGCAGCGCTTCTCGACGCTCGATCCCGACGCGTCGGCCGACGCGATCACCAAGGAATACATCGAGGTCACCGTGAGCGAAGCCCTCGACGACCTGGCAACGCCGGGCGCCGGCGAGTTCTTCGGTCGCATCACGGAAGAATCCACGCCCGGTAATCCGGCATCCGACACCTGGTACATCGGTCGTCGGCACATCGAGGACGCCCATCACGAGCCGGTGGTGGTGGATTGGCGAGCGCCGATCGCGGCCCCCTTTTATCGGGCCACGCACGCCGACCCGTTCGGCTTGGCGCATCGCCGCCGGTTCACGCTCGCCGATGGCGCACTGACGGCGTATCTCGACGAGCAACTCGACGACCCCGATCACGACAGCGCCGGATCGGGCATTCCCGACCCTGTGCTGGCCGAGATCGGTGCGGCGCGCACCGGCGCGATGAAGGAGATCGTCGCCACCATCCAGGCCGAGCAGGACATGGTGATTCGTGCGCCGCTCGAGCAAGTGCTGGTGGTGCAGGGCGGCCCGGGCACGGGCAAGACCGCAGTGGGCCTGCACCGTGCCGCCTATCTGCTGTTCGAACACCGTCGTCGTCTGGTGCGCGATGGCGTGTTGGTGGTGGGCCCGAACAAGGTGTTTCTGGACTACATCGGCAACGTGCTGCCGAGCTTGGGCGAGCGCAGCGTGCAGCAGCGCACGGCACTCGATCTGTGCGTGCCGAAGGTGGAGATCACCGGGGTCGACGATGCCGACGAACGCCGTCGCAAGGGCAGCGAGGAAATGCTCGCTGCCTTGGAGGCCGCATGCGTGGCGCATGTGAAGGTGCCCGACGACGACCTCAAGATCCCGATCGGGGCGCGCGTCCTCACCATCACCCGCGACGAGGTGGCCGGCTGGTTTGCTGCGGCACTGGATGCCAAGGGCCCGGTGAACAAACGGCGCGACTCCCTGCGCGGCATGGTGGAACGCGACATGCTGCGGCGGTATGACCGCGACGACGTCTGGATGAAGGCGCCGGCGTTGAAGGCGGCGCTCACGAAGGCCTGGCCTGCGCAGCAACCCGTCAAGGTGGTCGATGCTCTGTTGCCCGGCCCCGGTGGCAAGCGGCGACGGTGGACCGTGGCCGACCAGTTCCTGGTCGACGAAGCCAACTCGCTGCTCGTGGGCACACCGTTCGTGTACGGCCACGTGGTGGTGGACGAAGCGCAGGACCACAGCGCGGTGGCGTTGCGGTGCATCGGGCGTCGTAGCCCGAGTTCGTCGATGACGATTCTCGGCGACCTGGCGCAGAGCACCACGCCAGCGGGTCAGCGCGATTGGGACGACGCATTGCGGCTGTTGCGGCTGGGCGATACGGCGGCCGAAGTGGCGCATCTCACCATCGGCTATCGCGTACCGGCCCCCATCCTCGATGTGGCCAACCGTCTGCTGCCGTTCACCGGTGTGAGCACGCAAGCCAGTCGCAGTGTGCGGGCCGAAGGGGAGGCGCCCTCGCTGCGCATGGTGCCGTCGAGCGAGTTGGCTGCCGCAGTTGCCGACGAGGTGAAGGCGGTGCGACACCGACACCACAACAGCGGTGTCGTGGCGCCCGAGGCATTGTTCCCCCTCATCGCCGAGGCGCTCGAGGCTGTAGGTCTGCATGCCGTCGATCGCGTGCATTCGCTGGAGCAGTTCGATGTGCCGGTGTTTCACGCCGAGGCCGTGAAGGGCCTCGAGTTCGATGGGGTGGTGGTGGTGAACCCGTATGAGATCTTCGATGGCAGCGAGCGCGGCGCTCGGCTCCTGTACGTGGCGATGACCCGAGCGGTGCAGACGTTGCACTTCGTGTCGGACGCGGCGCTCCCTGCTGCGCTGCGCTGACCGGAACGCGAGGTACAGGGCGGTACTGCCCTTTGGTACAGGGCCGGTGGTCGCACATTTCCGAATCGGTGTTGAACAGTCGTTCAATCTTCGTTCAATCCCCAAACCGAAAGCGGTGTTGCTCCGTATTCTCCAGTGCGTCCGCACGCGGACGCATCGACGGGAGCCAACATCATGAAGAAGTATCCGAAGGCGCGCTCAGCGGGAGCGGGCCTCATTGCGATCGCTGCAGTCGCCACCTTCGCCGGCGTTGCCGGTGCCAAGGGTGGCGTTCCCAACCAGCCGGTGGATCCGGCGGCGCCAATCGTGCCCGTCGCGCCGGTGAGGCCGCCTGATGCGCGCCAGGGTGCAGTGATTCCTGCAACCTGCGACAGCGGGGCTGCCGGGCGCGTCGGATTCAACAAGAGCGGATCACGTGTGACCCTGGAAGTCGGTGTGGTCGGCGGTGCCGCTGCTCCGGGATGGCACGTCACGGTCACCGACACGGTCGCCGGCGTGGTGGCCGAGGCCGATGTCGCCGACACGGCGGATGCCTGGTCGGCGTTGGTGAACTTCCAGTCACCGAAGGGAAATCGCACGATCGATGTCACGTTCGCTGCGATCGACGGCTCTGATTCCTGCAGCGGCTCGCTGAGCTACAAGGCCTGACGCCCCCACACAGCACCCCCCATCCGAGTCG
>CANHST010000240.1 GCA_947463235.1 Acidimicrobiaceae bacterium | reverse complement strand
TGGGTGACGTCCACGACGCCAAGTGATCGTCGGCCAACTCCACCACGAACGCATCCAACGCCGTCGCCAACGCACGTTGCTTGCGTGGCGGCACCAGACGATCCTTCGTGGTGATCAGTGACGCCGCCGGCATACCCAGGTGCCTGGCCCACGACGACGCGTCGTACGCGCCGAGGGCTCGACCTGCCTGCACGATGGCGCCCGCATCGTTGCGGTGCACTTCGCTGGCCAACCACGGCACATACGGCTGGAGCGGATGGTTCGGGCCCAGCAGTCGGCTGATGCCATGACGAATCCAGCGTTGGTACACCCGCGACCGCAGCACCGAGCCCAACACGCCGACGCCCTTCCAGCGCACTCGTTCCCACGTAGACGCCCGCCACTCCAGCGCCGTGGCCTGCACCACCATGCCGCGCACCAGATCGGGGTGGCGGCGAGCCAAGTGCATGCTGATGGGGCCGCCCATCGAGTAGCCGACCGTCACCACCTGATCGATGCCCAACTGCCGCAGCACCAACGCCGCGTCGTCCGCTGCGTCGTGCAACTCGAACTCCGACGGGCTGCGCAAACCACGGCCGTGGCCACGATGGTCGACGCCCACGAACGAGAAGTGCGCGGCGAGGGTTTCGTAGGCGGTGAAGAACTGCAGATCCGAACTCGCGGTCCAACCGTGCAGCAACAGCAGTGTCGGCGCCGTGGGGTCGGGATGCTGGTGGTGGCGGTAGAACATCTCGCCACGGCCCGGCAACACCATCGTGTGGCCGGGAGGCAAGCACGGCAACGCCATGCCGTTCGTGTCAGGGGCCATACCCCTAAGTTACCAAGCGGTAGCTCTTGGAACTCCGGTGAACTCCTGCACCCGCACCCCCAACGACGTGGCGTGATGCAGCAGATCCAAGTGAGCCATGCTGGCGGCACCGAGGATGTGCACCCCCGCCCCGAGGCCTGCTGCCAAGGCTCGCGACGACGTGGATGCTGCCACCGCCGCCGCCAGATCAGCGGTGGGTGCCGCGGCGCCTGCGATCAGGGTGACCCGTGCGCCATCCTCCGCGGCACCGCGTGCTTCCACCCGCACTGCACCCAGATCGCCATCGGAGTGCGGCGGTGTGAGCATGGGCAGGCGGGCCGTCAGACGATCGCGACGGGTGGCCGACACTCGCGCCGAGATGCGCAACGCCTCGGGAAATGCCTCGTGCAACAACTGAGGGTCGCCCAGCGCTGCCCGGTAGCAGTCGTGGGCCTCCACCGGTTCGGGGAACCACACCAAATCGCGGCCGCTTCCACCCGGCATCCCGGTCCAGTGGCCGTCGTGCCATGCGTGCGAGTCGGTTCCGAGGGCTCGGTGGTGCTGGCGAGCACACGCAGGTCCGGCGGTGCCATGGATGGCCACGTGCAGTTCGTCGAGTTGGTGCAGTTGATCGGCGAGGTACCGGGCCAGCAGGCCCGACAACCCGGGAGCCATGCCGGCGCCCACCACCAACGGCACGTCGTGGCGATGGGCGAGGTCGGTCAGCGACGCCAGCGAGGCCAGGTCGTCGATGTCGTCGCTGATGCTCACCACAGGCGTGCCGTCCCGAAGGAACTGGGCTGCCAGCTCGGCGTGCGGTGCTGGTTGGCACAGCACCACGAGATCGCAGGCGGTGAGGTCGGCCGCAGAATCCACCACCACTGCGCCAACGCGGCGGGTGGCCGCCACCGCGTTGCCGTGCAACAGGTCGTACACCGCCACTCGATGCCCGAGTCGGCGCAGTTGCTCGACCACTCGACTGCCGGTGACTCCGCAGCCGACCACGCCAACGATGGTGTTCGCGGCAGCGCTGTCGGCAGGGGTCATTTTTTCGGCACGCTGACTTCGCGCCAACCGCCGGCCTGCGGCGGAACGCCACCCTTGCCCTTCAGGCGCAGGACGCCAGCGATGGTGCCGGCCAGCGAGAGGGCCACGAGTGCTCGGCGAAGGACCTTCATCACCGCTGAGGCTACCAACTCGCTCGGCAGCGCTTCACAGGGCAACGAGGGTGCTACTTGGCTTGGAAAACCGCAACACCCCGGGCTGGAGGGCCCGGGGTGCCTGGTGGGGCTAACAAGAATCGAACTTGTGACCTCATCCTTATCAGGGATGCGCTCTAACCGACTGAGCTATAGCCCCAGTAGCGGTTGCAAAGGCTAGCGGCCGCGGACGAAAACCCTCAATCGGCCGCGTGGGATCCCAGATCCGCCTGGTGCGAACCGCCTCGCCGCAAGCCCGACCGCCATCCGAGGCCTCGCTCTTCGCGAGCGATCACCTCTTCCTCCAACACCGTCACACGAATGCCGCCCACCAGCTCGGCGATGAGGTTGAACATCGTGGCCACCAGCACGCCCAAGCCGGTCATGCCCACCACCACGAACAATCCGCCCACCCAGGCGTTATGGAAGATCGCGCCGCCGTTGAGTTGGAAGCTCTGCCAGCCGAAGCTCTCGAAGAACCGCTCTACGTTGTCGACGGTGCCCGTGTTCTGCGCCACCTGCCAGAGCAAGACCCCAGCAGTGAGGCACACCAGGTACAGAAACAGGCTGAAGACCAACGCCACCTTGAAGACGCTCCATGTATCGACCTGACGGATCACCCGCGTGACTCGACGCACGCGTGGCCGTCGGGCCTTGCCCATGGTGATCTGGCGAGGCCCGTGGCTTTGAGCCACCTGCGGTTCCGGTATCGGCTCCGGCACGAATTCGTCGTCGAATCGTTCGGTAGCGGCGATCGCCGTGCGGGGCACGGCCACGGTGGGTTCGTCGTCGTCGAACTGCGCCGGCACGATGATCGGAATCTCCACCGGCGTGCCGTCGCGCACGGGTTGCAGCAGCAACGGGTCGGCGATGATCGACGACGTGGCAAGCACCGGTGCATCACCCATGCCGCTGACCGTGGCGCTCGACGAGGTGGCGCGGGCCGGAGTGCGGCGCCGAGGACGATCGTCGATGATCGAGTTGGCGGGCGCGTCACGCTTGGGTGCGCGGGCCGTCGGTCGCGGCTGGGGCTCTGGGGACACGTCGTCCACGCTCGGAGTGTATGGGACGGACCCATGTCAGGGAGCGCGCGTGGCGCGAGCCGTGGCGCGCGAGTCGCCCACCACCACCTCTACCACCACCTCGGCCCCGTCGATGCGGAACCGCACCAGTGCGCCGCCGTTCGCCGCTGCGAACGCCGCCGCTGACGACTGGCCACCGGTGGTACCGGCCAGTGCCGCCGCGTCGGCGGCCACCTGAGCCTGTTCGCGTTGCTCGATACGGCGTCCGAACTCCGCCACGGCCACCGCACTCAAGGCCACCAACACCACCACCGCCAGCAGCAGCATGGTCGCCTGGCCCACATCGTTGTTGTCGCGACTGCGCATCGGCCACCTCCACCATCGTGTTCGAATGAGAGGCGGCCGATGCCGCGATGCGAGCGCTTCAGCGCTGAGTGGGAGTGTCCGTCACTCGTCGTCGTCGGTGGCCAGGATGAGCGCCACCGAAGCGACCACTTCACCATCGGGCACGCCCATGATCGTGACGCCGGTGGCGTCGCGACCGATGTGGCGAATACCGCGCACTGGCGTACGGATGGTGGTGCCACCCGAGGCCACGGCCACGATTTCGTCGTCGTCGCCCACCATGAACGCAGCGACCACCTGCGTGCCCTTGTTGCGGATGAACTTCATGCCCTTCACGCCTTGGCCACCACGGCCCTGCACGTTGAACTTGTCGAGTTGCACCCGCTTGCCGAAGCCGGCCTCGGTAATCATCAGGATGGAGGTGTCGTCCTTGGCAACATCGACGCTCACCACCGTCTCGCCGGCCTTCAACTTCATGCCGCGCACACCGGAGGCGGCACGGCCCATGGGCCGCACTTCGCTCTCGTTGAAACGGATGGTCATGCCACCCTTGCTGACCATGAAGATGTCGTCGTTGCCGCTGGTCTCGATGACCCGCACCAACTCGTCGTGCTCACGCAGGTTGAGGGCGATGAGGCCGTCGCGGCGGCCGTTGTCGTACTCGTTGAACGCGGTCTTCTTCACCACACCGTGACGGGTGGCGAAGAACAGGTAGCGCTCGGCCGCGAAGTCGCGAGTGTCGATGATGGCCTGGATGTTCTCGCCTGGCTGCAGCGGCAGCAGGTTCACGATGGGCGTGCCCTTGGCCTGACGCTCGCGCTCGGGCACCTCGAGGGCACGAAGGCGATACACACGACCGCGGTTACTGAAGAACAGCAGATAGGCGTGAGCCGTGGTGAAGATGACGTGCCGAACGATGTCGTCGGTCTTCAACTTCGCACCGGTGACGCCACGGCCACCACGGCCCTGCGTCTTGAATGACGCTGCCGGCACGGCCTTCACGTACTGGGCCTCGGTCATCACGATGACGAGTTCCTTGTCGTCGGTGAGATCCTCGATGCTCATCTCGCCGGCGTCGAAACCGATCTTGCACACGCGAGGCGTGGCGAACGTGTCGCGGATGGCCGTCATCTCGGTCTTGATGACCCCACGCAGCTTCTCGGGCGAATCGAGGATGCTCTGCAGTTCGATGATGCGGGCCCGCACGTCGTCGAGTTCGGTCTGCAGGTCGATACGGCTGAGCCGGGTGAGTTGCGACAGGCGCATCTCGAGGATGTCGGTGGCTTGCAGTTCGGTGAACTCGAACGGGGCCGCCATCAGGCCGGTCTTGGCGGCTGC
>CANHST010000239.1 GCA_947463235.1 Acidimicrobiaceae bacterium | reverse complement strand
CCGGCGGCGACCGGTTCGAAGAACCGAGCCAATCGCTCCGGTGATATCTCCGATGCGATGGTCGCGGGGTACTCGCCGGTTCGGGCGCGTTCGATGGCTTCAGCGTCGAGATCGCTGGCGAAGATCTGCACGGCGCATGTGCTCGGGGTGGGTTGCGCTTCGATGGCTTCCACCATCGACATGGCGAGCGAGTAGGCCTCCTCGCCGGTCGAACATCCGGCGCTCCACGCCCTCACGACCCCGTGGTCGCCGCACCGTTCGATCAACTGCGGCAGCACGTCGATACGCAGGTGCTCCCATACCTCTGGGTCGCGAAAGAAACTGGTGACCCCGATCAGCATCTCGCTGAAGAGCAGGTCCACCTCCTGCGGGTTCTCCCGAAGGTGCTGTGCATACGAGAGCGTGTCGTCGATGCCGTGCACCATCATCCGACGCTCGATCCGGCGTACGAGGGTGGTGCACTTGTACAGAGAGAAGTCGTGCCCATTGCGGGACCGGATCGTCTGGATCACGGCATCGATGCCGGCATCATCGTCACTTCCGCCGGTTTCGGCAGCACCGCTGGAGGTGGCGCGCCGGAGGTCGATCTGCTCCACCACCAACTGCGCCAACTGCTCGGGCGCGGCGGTGTCGCGGCACGCTCCGCTGGCGATGACCGCTGCCGGCATTGCGCCGAACTGCGCCGAGGATGGCTCCTGCGCAAACACGTAGCCCGAGCGATCGTGCACCGCAGTGGCGCCCTCTGTGCCATCGCTTCCCATTCCCGACAGCACCACGCAGAGGGCCCGCTCGCGTTGGTCGATGGCCAACGATCGGAAGAAGCCATCGATGGGCAACGAGGGTGACTTGCCGTCGTTGGGATACACCAGATGCAGGATGTCGTCGCGTACTTCGATGCCGTGTCCTGCCGGCGCCACATACACACGGTCGGCGGCGACGGGCGTGCCCTCCACGATCTCACCGACGTGCATGTCGGTGACGCGTTGCAGGAGTTCGACCAGCATGCTGTCGTGGTCGGGCGCCAAGTGTTGGAGCACCACAAATGCCGCTCCACTCGATGCGGGAAGGTGCGAGAAGAACTGTTCGAGTGCCTGCAGGCCGCCCGCTGAGGCTCCGATGCCGACAATTGCCGAAGGCGTGCCGCGACCGGACGCCGTCGTCACCTGCAGTCCGGCTTCACATACACATCTTCACCGTACGCCGCGAAGCGCGGTCTTGCGACAAAAGTCAGGAACGGGCGAGATACTCGGCGATGATGTCGGCCACCATCTGCGGGTCTGCCATTGGCCCGAAGTGGTCCAGCTTGTCGTAGCGGGCATAGCGGGCGGCCGGAAGTCGGTCGGCCACGCCTTCGGCGATCGTCGAGGGTTGCATCGGCTCCACGCGTCCGGCCAGCACCAGAACCTCGGTGTGGATCTCGGGAAGCACGTCCCAGGTGGTGTGCAGCGCGCCGGTGGCAAAGGTCTCCGCCTCGGTGTCGGGCAGGCACTTCAGGTGCACACCCTCATCGTCGGGCGCGAAGCCGTACTCCACGTAGGCACGCAGCGCGTCGGGGGTGAAACAGTTCAGCGGCGGCTTCGCCGAGTAGTTCTCGATGGCAGCCTCGAAGGAGGGGAAGGTGGAGCGTCGTCGTCGAGCACCCCTCACCATCGGGCTTTCCTCGGGGTCGCCATCTTGATCTTCCGGCCGGATGCCCCCGGGAGGAAACACGATCGGTTCGAATACCACCAGGCGCCGAAACAGTTCGGGCCGGCGGTGCGCTGCCATCAACAAACAGGCGCCGCCCATCGAATGGCCGAAGGCGTCGATCGGTGAGCCACCCTGCCTCGCCACCAACCACAAGGCCATCGCCTCGGCGTCGTCGCCGTAGCCCTGCCAATCGACCGGGCCGTCCGGCCGGGGGGTGTCGCCATGCCCGCGGTAATCGAAGGCTACGGAGTGGAAGCGGTTGGCAAGCAGATGGGCCAGTGGGTCGTAACAATGCCCATGGAACCCGGTGGCGTGTGAGATGAGGAGAGCGGGGCCGCTGCCACCCAGGTCGTGCACGGCCACCTCGACGCCGTTGCTGGATGAAACCGTCATTCGTCGTTCTCTCGGTCCGTTTCGATCTTGTTCTTGTTGCGGCGTCGCAGTCCGAAGATGAGCAGTC
Source organism: Acidimicrobiaceae bacterium (assembly GCA_947463235.1). Classification (GTDB taxonomy): domain Bacteria; phylum Actinomycetota; class Acidimicrobiia; order Acidimicrobiales; family Ilumatobacteraceae; genus UBA668. The sequence continues at coordinate 2,551 of CANHST010000239.1, read as the reverse complement.
GGTCGAGCGCTACTCCGAGGAGGATGGCGATGAAGATCGACCACCGCACCGTGGTGTGCCACGTGAAGAAGCCGAAGCTGATCTCGGTGCTGTGGTCGTTGGCAATGATGAACACCACCACGATGGCGGCAAGCACGACGAACGCGATGAGTTTGGGGCTGGGCCCTTTGGATCCGCTGGCAACGGCGTGGCGTCGTTCCCCGCGAGGGTTCGGCCGCGTGGGATCACCGTGTTCGAAGGTCATAGCTGAGTCATCCTTTCGGCTCTCGCGGCAGCCCGAGCAGTCGTTCGCCGATGATGTTCCGCTGTACTTGGCTGGTGCCACCGGCGATCCGTCCGCCGGGGGCTTGGAGCATGCCGAACGCCTCTGCCCCATCCAGCATGGCGTCGGCACCGGAGAGGTCGGCGCGCAGCATGGATGTATCGAACATCATCTCGGTGATGCCCAGTTTCATCAGGCTCGCGGCGGTGGAAGCGATGGGCCCCTGCCGTTGCGCCATCGCTTTGTAGGCCTGCCCCTTGGAGAGCAACGTGGCCAGTCGCTGTCGTTCGACGGAGGTGAGGTCGTGCCCCTCGGCCAGCTTCGACATGCTCTCGAGTCGTCGCTCGAGACCGATGACGCTGGTGCCGATGTGGCCGCGCTCGCTGGTGAGCACGGCCATGCCCACTCCCCAGCCGCCGTGGAGTGGCCCGAGCAGATGGTCGACCGGCAGCTCCACGTCGGTGAAGAACACTTCGTCGAACTCGGCCTCGCCCGTCATCTGCTTGAGCGGACGTACCTCCACACCTGGGAGATCCATCGGGAAGAGAAAGAACGAGATGCCTTCGTGCTTGGGTGCCTCGGGGTTCGTGCGGGCCATGAGAATGCCCCAGTTGCTGTAGCGACCGCCGCTGCACCACACCTTCTGACCGTTGATGATGTAGCGGTCGCCGTCGCGTTCGGCTCTGGTGGACAGGCCGCCGAGGTCGCTGCCCGCCCCGGGCTCGCTGAACAGTTGGCACCACACGTGCTCGGTGCTCAGGGTTGCGGCGAGGTGCTTGGCTTGCTGCTCGGGCGTGCCGAACTTCATCAAGGCCCCGCCGGTGAGCACGAGGCCCACCATGTTGAACACGCTGGGTACTCCGGCCAACGCACACTCGTACTGCCACGCCGCGTTGTGCGACGCAGTGAGCCCGCGCCCGCCGTACTCAGCGGGCCAGTGGATGCCGGCGAAACCGGCAGCGTGGACCTGGCGATGCCACGCCAGGCCACGGTCCACCAGATCGGGCGGGCAGATGGCGCCGTAGTCGCGCGGCGCATCTCCCTTGTGCTCGGCCAACCAGGCGCGAGCCTGGTCCTGGAACTCCTCGACGCTGATCGTTGACATCAGCGCCGAAGGTAGTCGCAGCAATGGGTTACTTGAAGAAGGGGAGGAACATCGCCGTCTCTTCGGCGAGGTTGTTCGGCACCGCGTAGCCCGACTGGTCGGTGATGGTGCCCCAGTTGTCGCGGACGTCTTCCATCGAGAGGTTGGGGTTGTGGTACCCCTGGGTCTCGCCGATGAACACGTGCGCCACGCGGCCGCCACCCACGCTGAAGGTCTGGCCACTCACCGGGCAGTCTTCGTGGGCGAGGAACGCCACCAGCGGCGACACGAGACCCGGGTCGAGCTTGTCGCCAAGGCCGCCCATCAGGTTCTCGGTCATGCGGGTAAGTGCGAGCGGGGCGATGGCGTTGGCCTTGATGTTGTACTTCGCACCTTCCACGGCGAGCACGCGAGTGAAGCCCACGAGGCCCATCTTCGCGGCGCCGTAGTTGGTCTGACCGAAGTTGCCGAAGATGCCGGCTGCCGACGAGGTGGAGACCACGCGGCCGTAGCCCTGCTCGCGCATGATGCCCCACGCGGCGCGGGTGACATTGAACGCACCCTTCAGGTGCACGTCGATGACCGGGTCGAGCAGTTCGGGCTCCATGTTGTGGAACGCCTTGTCGCGCAGGATGCCAGCGTTGTTGATGACCACATCGACCTTGCCGTAGGCATCGACCGCGGTCTTCACGATGGCAGCACCGCCCTCGGGTGTGGCGACCGAGTTGGTGTCGGCGACAGCCTCGCCACCGAGTGCCTTGATCTCGTCGACCACGCGCTCGGCAGCGCCCTTGTCGCTGCCGCTGCCATCGACTGCGCCACCGAGGTCGTTCACGACCACCAGTGCACCGCGCGACGCCATGAGCAGCGCGTGCTGTCGGCCCAGGCCACCGCCTGCGCCCGTGATGATGATGACCTTGCCGTCGTAACCGAGTTCGCTCATGGTGCTGAAGTTACCGGCCGCTCAGGTTCATGGAGAAACCCGGAACACACGCATGCGATGACCGAGCGTGGCGTGGACCTCAGCCTGCAGCGAGGGCTCGGACCAGATCGTCGGCCACCGTGGTGGGGGTGGGCACGTCGGTGGAGCGGTGGGTGATGACGAGGGCAGCGGAGATCTGCAATGCGGGCACGTGCAGGGTCTGCAGGCCCCAGTAGCCGCCGTGCGACCAGATGTCGATGCCGTCCACCGTGCGACGGAAGAT
>CANHST010000238.1 GCA_947463235.1 Acidimicrobiaceae bacterium | reverse complement strand
GACTCCCACCCCGGGTGCGAGTCCCGACTCGCATGGTGCCGTGGGACTCGGATGGTGGCGTCCGACTCGGGTGACGTTGGGCCGGGTCGGGTTGGGTCGGGTGGGTTAGTGGGTGCGGCGGGTGCCGGAGGTGCCCCACCAGATGCACGTGGCGGCGAGGGCCATGAAGCCGAGCAGGTAGGCGGCGAACGGGCGGATCGTGCCGTCGAATGCGTTGGCCGCGATGCCACCGAACAGTGCCCCACCGGCGGTGGTGAGTGTGGCAATGATGGCCGACGCGGTACCGGCCACGTGCGGCAGCGGGGTCATGGCCACCGTGTTGCAGTTCGGGCTCAAACCTTGCGCCATCGGCATGGCGATGGCCACGGCGACGGCGAACACCCAGAAGTTCGGCTTGCCGCCGTTGGTGAGGGCCACGCCGTAGAAGCCAACGCACAGCACCACGCCGATGAGCGACATGCGCCGCACCAACCGGATGACACCGATGCGCTGCACGATGCGAGCGTTGAACAACGAGTTGGCGGCGAACAGCACGGCCACCACAGCGAAGAACAGTGGGAACCAGGCTGCGTAGCCGTAGACGTCGCCGAGGATGACCTCGGAGTTGGCCAGGTAGGCGGTCATCGATGAGTAGAGGAACGTCATCGCGATGGTCATGGCCATCGCCTGGCGATGCGTCACCACTTCCTTGCCGGCGGTCGCCACGCTGCGCACGCTGAAGGCGCGGCGGTTGGCTGGGTCGAGGGTCTCGGGCAGGCGCCGGGCCCACAGCATCATCACCACGGCCATGGCGGCGGGAAGCCAGAACACCACACGCCACGGGAGAATGTGAATGAGTCCTGCTCCGAGTGCGGGGGCCAGGATCGGCACCAGCATGAACACCGCCATGATCATCGACATCAGCCGCGCCATGGCATCGCCCTCGTTGCGGTCGCGCACCATCGTGACCGCCAGCGAGCGTGGGCCGGAGGCACCGATGCCCCAGAAGAATCGGGCGATCACCAGTAGCGGCCACGTGGGTGCCAATGCCGCCACGGAGGCGGTGACGGCGTAGAGGATGAGCCCGGCGTACAGCGGCTTGCGGCGACCGATGCGATCGCTGAGTGGACCGTAGAACCACGGCCCGATGGCCATGCCGAAGAAGTAGGCGGTGATGACCCAGGTGACCTGTGTGGAGTCGGTCGACATCCCGTACTCGGCACGAATCTGAGGGAACGCCGGCAGCATCAGATCGATGCCCAGCGCCGTCATCGCCATCAGTGCGGTCACCAATGCCATGAACTCGCGGCCCTCGGCCTTGCGGGCCCGCACGGTGGTCGACGATGTGTCGGAGTCGGCCGCGGTGAAGGTCACTACAGCACGATAGGGGTCGTATGGGTCGGTGGCCCGGTTGGGAGACGCATTGCCATCGACTGACGGACTGGCTACACCGAGTGCAGTGGATCCTCGAACGGGCTGCCGAACATGCGCCACAGGATCTCGGCGGTGGCGGCTCGGGGGTCGATGCCGTAGGCGCCACCAGCGCTCAGCGTGGCTCGCACCACCCCGATGACTGCGTTGGCGATGGCATTTGCTCGCACTTCCGTCTCGATGCTTTCGCCCCAATGGAGAATGAGGTAGGCGGCGATGGCCTTCTCATAGTCGCGGTCGGTTCGGGCATCCTCGTCGCGAAGTTCGGGAACCTCGGAGAGCAACCGATAGCGAACCAACCGACTGGGGCTCTCGCCTTCGAAACCTGTGTCGAGCGCCGAACGCAACTGCGACAACGGGTTCGTGTGTGGGGCACCGGCGTGAAGACGGGTGATGAAATCCTGCACGCGTGCGTCGTGGTCCGGAAATGCAGCGGCTGCCTTCGTGGGAAAATGAAGGAAGAACGTGCGGGCCGACACTCCGGCGGCGGCCGCAATCTCCTCCACCGTGGTTTCGTAGTAGCCCTGCTCGCTGAACAATCGAATCGCGTGCTCGGCGAGCGAACGGCGTGTCTCGAGCCGCTGTTGTTCGCGGCTGGTTGGTTGCCGGTCAGCCTTCTTCGACGGTGCCACTGGTTCCACCCCACCCCTGCGGTGCCCCACCCTTGACGCTGGCTGTCTCGGGGGTATTAACTTCACTCACTGTACCTACATGGGGTTGGTGCGGAAATGGGGGATAGCGAAATGGTGTACGGCATTCGCAAGGGTGTGGCCCGTCGCGTGATCGCAGCCGGCCTCGCCGGTGTGCTCGTGCTTGCCGCATGTGGCAGTGAGAGCGGCTCCAGCAGTGGCGGCGCCTCCGACAAGGCCCTCCTCATCGCCCGTGGCATGGACGTGAACTCGCTCGACCCGTCGCGTGCGTACTGCGACACGTGCCAGATCTTCATGACGGCCGTGTATGAAACGCTCGTCGGTCTCGACAAGGACAACAAGACGCTCATCCCGCGCCTCGCCACCAAGTGGGAAGGCAACGCCGATCAGACCGAGTTCACCTTCACGCTCGACCCGAAGGCGAAGTTCGCCGACGGTTCGCCCGTCACGAGCGCCGATGTGAAGTTCTCGTGGGAGCGTCTCGCCGGCCTGCAGGGTTCGTCGTCGTACCTCGTGTCCACCATCAAGACCATCGACACTCCCGATGCACAGACGGTGAAGGTCACCCTCACCCAGAGCAACTCGGCGTTCCTCGCTCAGGTGAACGCCAGCTATCTCGGCATCATCAACTCCAAGCTCGCTGAGGCCAACGGCGCCACCGCCGACCCAGCCACCGACAAGGGCGAAGAGTGGTTCCTGGCGAACTCTGCCGGCTCGGGCCCGTTCACGCTGTCGGCCTACCAGTCGGGTTCGGAACTGCGCCTGAAGCGCAACGACGCCTATTGGGGCACGAAGGCGAACTTCCCCGAAGTGGTCATCAAGGAGACCCCCGACGCGGTCACCCAGCGTCAGCAGCTCGAGGCCGGCTCGGTCGACATCGCGATGCAGATCTCGAACGATGCCGCCAAGGGCATGAACGACCCCAACGTGGTGGTCAGCCAGGTGCCGAGCTTCAACTATGTGTACCTGGCCCTCAGCCCCGGTGCCAAGGGTGCCGAGAAGATGACCGCCAAGGTGCGTGAAGCCATGCGTCTGGCGCTCGACTACAAGGGTCTGATCGACGCCACCGTGGGCGGCGCCGGCCAGTTGCAGGCCTCGCCCATCCCCAACGGTTTCGCCGGCTCCGACGGTCTCGCCGCTCCGGCGCAAGACCTCGAGAAGGCCAAGAGCCTGCTGGCCGAGGAGGGCGTCACCGACCTCACCCTCGACGCCACCTACCCGTCGCTGAACGTGTACGGCGTGGACTTCTCCACCGCCATGCAGAAGGTGCAGACCGACCTGAAGGCCGTGGGCATCACCCTGCAGCTGAACCCGGTGGAGATCTCCGTGTGGGCCGACAAGATCGGCACCGACGGCATCCCGGTCACCATGCTGTACTTCGCTCCCGACCACACCGACAGCAGCCAGTACGTGCAGTACTTCGGTCTGCTCGAGGGTTCGCAGTGGCAGGGTTGGTCGAAGGCCGAAGTGAACAGCAGCGAAGCCGACCAGTTGGCCAAGGCCTTCGCCGAGCAGGACGCCACCAAGCGTGCGGCGCTCTACAACGAGTTGGGCACGGCGATGATCAACGACAACGTGATCATCCCGGTGGTGAACCCCAACCTGTTCCTCGCAGCCCGCAAGGACATCACGGGCCTGTACTACAGCGCCTGCTGCAACCTGGTCCTGTCGGACCTCGGTCGCGGCTGATTCCAACGTCTGAAACATCGGGTATCGAGGCAGAGCTGGGTGATGTGACCTGAAGCGCTACCTCTTTCGACGAATCGCGGTGATGCCGTTCCTTCTGTTCGGCATCGCCTCGATCGTCTTCCTGGTGTCGCGCCTCACGCCGGGCGACCCCTTGGTCACCATCGTGGGCGAGCGCAACCTGAACAACCCCGAGATCGTGGCCGCAGCGAAGGAACGCTGGGGCCTCGATCAATCGGTGGTGCAGCAGTACGGCCACTACATGAAGAACCTGTTGCACGGCGACATGGGTACGTCGTTCACCACTCGCCAACCGGTGGTGCACGACCTGTGGTTGCGTCTGCCGGCCACGTTGGAACTCACCATCTATGCGTTGCTCGGTGGCGTGATCGTGGGCGTCACGCTGGGCGTGTTGGCCGCACGCCATCGCAACAAGTTCATCGATCACATCGCCCGGTTCTTCGCGCTGATGGGTTCGTCGCTGCCCGCCTTCTGGGCGGGTCTGCTGCTGCTCTACGTGTTCTATGCGCGGCTCGGTTGGCTGCCCGGTCCGGGCCGCATCGACCCGCGCGGCGTGGCCCCCGACAAGGTCACCGGCTTCTACACCGTCGACTCGTTGCTGCAAGGCGACTTCGCGATGTTCAAGGATTCGGTGATGCATCTCATCCTGCCCGCCACGGTGTTGGGGTGGGGCGTGGTGGGCATCGTGTCGAGGTTGGTGCGCGCCAGCCTGCTCGACGAGTTCAGCATGGACTACGTGCGTGTCGGTCGAGCCATGGGTCTGCGCGAGCGCACCGTGGTGAACCAGCACGCGTTGCGCAACGCGCTGCTGCCCACGATCACCATCGTGGCGTTCACCTTCGCCTTCCTCCTCACGGGAGCAGTGCTCACCGAGACCGTGTTCTCGTGGCCCGGTGTGGGTAGCTATGCCGTGGATGCCAGCCGCAACCTCGACTACCCGG
>CANHST010000237.1 GCA_947463235.1 Acidimicrobiaceae bacterium | reverse complement strand
GCACTCGTCGGCAACGACGTCGGCACGCCGATCATCGGCATTCCCGGCCGCGACGGCAAGGAAGTGGGCGTCTTCGGTCCCGTCATCTCGGCACGCCCGTCGCACGCGGATGCTCTCATCCTGTGGGATGCCAGCGTGGCACTGGCGCAGATCCCCGAGTTCTTCGAACTCAAGCGCTCGCGCACCAGCGGCCCCAACCCCGGCCCGCGCCCCTAGGCATCGACGCCCCTGGGCCCGGCGCGCCCCGGTTTCCGGGCGGGATTCTTCCCAAATCGGCTTCTCGGCGGCGTGGTTCCCGGTTTCCGGGAACTACACCGCCCAGATACGCGGCGGAGATGCGGTGCGGCTCGCCTCTTGGGTGACCGTCAGGCGTCGACGGCGAGGCGGCGAACCGCTTCGACCACGACCTCATCGACCGTGACCGTGCCGCCATCGATGGCCTGCGCCAGGTCGGTGCGCATCTCGTGTTCCCAGAACCGATCGAGGTGGTACGCCGTGGCGGCCACCGCATCGGCGTGCGGGTCGGCCGACATCTGCCGGGCGATCTGGTTCGCCATGCGCACCAGGGCACCGAGGCGGTGCTCGGGGTGCTCGATCTCGGCCGTGGCCGCGCTACGACCGGGCGACACCTGCACCGCAGTGACCTTGTACTCCGGGCAGTTCGTGGCCCAGTCGGAGTTCTCGGTGGTGACCACGTTGGCGCCGCTGACCGGGTGGTGGAACGTGGTGTACACCACACCCTGCGCCATGCGGTCGGACACCACGGCGTGCAGCGTGGTGGTACCCACGCGACTGGCCAGGCTCACTTCGTCACCAGTGCGAATGCCACGCTCTTCGGCGTCGGCCGGATGGATCTCGAGTACGTCTTCGCCGTGCCAACGCGAGTTCTCGGTTCGACGCGTCTGCGCACCCACGTTGTACTGACTGAGAATGCGACCGGTGGTGAGCAGCAACGGGAAGCGACGAGTGCTCTTCTCCTCCGTCGGCACGTACGGCGTGACGGAGAAACGACCGAGGCCACGAACGAACGTGCCCTCGTGCATGATCGGCGTGCCCATCGGCTTGGCGTCGTTGCAGGGCCACTGCACGCTGCCGACCTCGTCGAGCTTGCCGAAGCTGACGCCCTTGAACGTGGGCGTGAGCGCAGCAATTTCGTCCATGATCTCCGCGGCGCTGTTCCAGTGCATCGGAGCTCCCAGGGCGGTGGCCAGCTCGCTGACCACTTCCCATTCCTGCTTGCCGGTCTTGGCACGCATGGCCGGACGCACACGGTTGATGCGGCGCTCGGCGTTGGTGAACGTGCCGTCCTTCTCGAGGAACGAGGTGCCCGGCAGGAAGACGTGCGCCACCTTGGCGGTCTCGTTGATGAACAGGTCTTGCACGACCAGCAACTCGAGCGACGTGAGGGCCGCCATCACGTGCACCGTGTTGGGGTCGGATTGGGCGATGTCTTCGCCCTGCACGAACATGCCCTTGAAGTGGCCATCGATGGCGGCGTCGAACATGTTCGGAATACGCAGACCCGGCTCGGGCTGAATGGCGACACCCCAGAGGCCTTCGAACAGCGCCCGCGTGGTGGGGTCGCTGACGTGGCGGTAACCCGACAACTCGTGCGGGAACGAACCCATGTCGCACGAGCCCTGCACATTGTTCTGGCCGCGCAGTGGGTTCACGCCCACGCCGTCGCGGCCGAGGTTGCCGGTGGCCATGGCGAGGTTCGCCATGCCCATCACCATGGTGGAACCCTGGCTGTGCTCGGTGACGCCGAGGCCGTAGTAGATGGCGCCATTCGGTGCGCTGGCGAACAAACGCGCAGCGGCACGCACTTCACCAGCCGGCACACCGGTGTTGGCCTCCATGGCCTCCGGACTGTTCTCGGGCAGCGACACGAACGACGCCCAGTTGGCGAACTCGGCCGGGTCGCAGCGCTCTTGCACGAAGCGATGGTCCACGAGGTCTTCGGTGACCACCACGTGCGCCAGCGCGTTGATGATCGCCACGTTGGTGCCGGGACGCAACTGCAGGTGGTGCTTGGCCTCGATGTGGGCGGTGCGCACCAGGTCGATGCGACGCGGGTCGACCACCACGATGTCGGCACCCTCGCGCAACCGCTTCTTCATGCGCGACGCGAACACCGGGTGCGCATCCGTGGGGTTGGCACCGATGAGCAGGATGACGTCGGACATCTCCACCGACTTGAAGTCTTGGGTGCCTGCCGAGGTACCGAACGCCTGCGACAGACCGAAGCCCGTCGGCGAGTGGCACACGCGAGCGCAGGTATCCACGTTGTTGTTGCCGAACGCCGTGCGGATCATCTTCTGCACCGCGAACACTTCTTCGTTCGTGGTGCGCGACGAGGTGATGCCACCGATGGCGCCCTTGCCGTGACGGGCCTGGATGTCCTTGAGCTTGGCGGCGGTGTAGGAGATCGCTTCCTCCCACGTGACCACGGTCCAGTCGTCGGTGATCTTCTCGCGGATCATCGGCTGCAACTGGCGGTCCTGGTGCGTGGCGTAGCCCCACGCGAAGCGGCCCTTCACGCACGAGTGGCCCTCGTTGGCACCACCGTCCTTGTACGGGGTCATGCGAACGACCTGCTCGCCCTGCATCTCGGCCTTGAACGAGCAACCCACGCCGCAGTAGGCGCACGTGGTGAGCACGGTGCGACGCGGCTGACCCATCTCGATGATGGAGTTCTCGGTGAGCGTGGCCGTAGGGCAGACCTGCACGCAGGCGCCGCAGCTCACGCAGTCGCTGTCCATGAACGAGCCCTTGAAGCCGGCGGCAACACGCGAGCCAAAGCCACGACCCTCGATGGTGAGGGCGAAGGTGCCCTGCACTTCTTCACAGGCGCGAACGCAGCGCGAGCACACGATGCACTTCGAGGAATCGAAGGTGAAGTACGGGTTCGAGGTGTCCTTGCCGAGGTCGAGGTGGTTGTCGCCCTCGTAGCCATACCGCACCTCGCGCAGGCCGACAGCGCCCGACATGTCTTGCAGTTCGCAGTCGCCGTTCGCTGCACAGGTGAGGCAATCCAGCGGGTGGTCGCTGATGTACAGCTCCATCACACCGCGACGCAGCTTCTCGAGCTTCGGCGACTGAGTGGTAACACTCATGCCCGCAGCAACCGGAGTGGTGCACGAGGCAGGCGTGCCCTTACGACCGTCGATCTCCACCAGGCACAGACGGCACGAGCCGTACGGGTCGAGGCGATCGGTGGCGCACAGCTTGGGAATGTCGACACCGCAGATGGCGGCGGCGCGCATGACCGAGGTGCCCTCGGGCACCTCCACGGTCTGACCGTCGATGACCACGGCGACGGTGTCGGTGGCGGGGGTGCGACGACGGTCGGCGGGGGGCGTGCCGAGGTCGTGGTCGTCGAAGAGGACGTTCAGGCTGAGCGTCATGCGTGGACTCCGTTCGGGGCGGGTCGATGAAAGTCGTCGGTGAAGTGCGTGAGTGCGCTGCGCACCGGCAGCGGCGTGAAGCCGCCCATCGCGCACAGCGATGCGTCGGCCATCACCTCACACAGGTCGACGAGTACTTCGATGTTCTTGTGGCGATCCTGGCCGGCGACGATCTTGTCGATGAGTTCCACACCACGCGTGCTGCCGATGCGGCACGGGGTGCACTTGCCGCATGACTCGGCGGCGCAGAACTCCATTGCGAAACGAGCCATCGCAGCCATGTCGACCGTGTCGTCGAAGACCACCATGCTGCCGTGCCCCAGAAGGGCCCCCGCAGCGTTGAAGGCTTCGTAATCCACGGGCAGGTCCATCTGCTCGGGCGACAGGTAGGCGCCAAGAGGGCCGCCCACCTGCACGGTGCGCACGGGACGGCCGCTGGCAGTGCCACCACCCCATTGCTCGACGATCTCGCGCACGGTGACGCCGAAGGGCACTTCCACGATGCCGCCACGCGCCACGTTGCCGGCGAGTTGCACCACCTGGGTACCGCGGCTGCGGCCCGTACCGAGCGACTGATAGGCACCCGCACCATCGGCCATCACCGACGGCATGGCCGCCAGGCTGAGCACGTTGTTGATGACCGTGGGTTTGCCCCAGAGGCCCTCGATGGCGGGCAGCGGCGGCTTGGCACGCACGATGCCGCGACGGCCCTCGATGCTCTCCATCAGCGCCGTCTCTTCACCGCAGATGTAGGCACCGGCGCCGACACGCACGTGCAGGCGGAACTGGAAGTCGGTGCCGAGGATGCCCGCCACCCCTGACGAGGGCGACGTGAGCCATCCGAGCGTCTCGGCGCTGGCGATCGCCGACTGCATGGTGGCAATAGCGTCGGGGTACTCGCTACGGATGTAGACGAAACCATCGTTGGCGCCCACGGCCCAACCGGCGATGATCATGCCTTCGATGAGTAGGAAGGGGTCGCCTTCCATGACCATGCGATCGGCGAACGTGCCGCTGTCGCCTTCGTCGGCGTTGCACACGATGTACTTCTGCGCCGACGGCGTGTCGAGCACCGTGCGCAGCTTGATGCCGCTGGGGAACGCCGCACCACCGCGGCCACGCAGACCGCTGTCGGTGATCTCGGTGACCACGTCGGCAGGCTGCATCGCCATCGCACGACGCAGACCGACCAGGCCACCATGAGCCACGTAGTCGTCGGCATCGCGCGGATCGATCACACCGACACGACCGAACGTGACGCGCTGCTGGCCCTTCATCCACTCCAGTTCGGAGGTGGGGCCGAG